>JACKQB010000005.1:0-300000 GCA_024233115.1 Akkermansiaceae bacterium | reverse complement strand
TTCTTTTGCCATCCGGGCGATACACCAGTCGTGATAAGCGTTGTAGAGTGTCAGGCTGGTGACGGCCTTGCCGTGGCCCCCGGAAAGGGGGGTCTCCCACGGCACAAACCCCCTGGTGGTGTATGGCTCGTAGGCGGCGGGCGTGGGTTTGCGCGCGTAGCCGCCGTAGTAACGGCCTCCCGTGGGGCCGGTGTTCCTCACCAGCCCTTCAAGCGCAAGCTCGCCATCAAAATCCCTGATACCCTTGGCGTAGGCGGAGGTGATGAAGGGAGCCGATGAATCGCCGATCATCACAAAGGTGTAGTTACCCCCGGATGGCCCGCGGGGAAGCAGCCCGCCGTCTTTGTACATCTGCACCATGGTCTTGCAGATATCGCTGTAGCGTTCGGGACAGAGAAGCGGCCACAGGATGTTGAGGCTCCAATGACTTCCCCAGAAGCCGTCGAAATTATGTATGGGAAAGAGCGGTCGCCCTTTTGCATCAAGAGGGACTCTACGGACAACGCGCTTTGCCCCGGTCATATCGCTATAACTGCCGTCAACATCACTGAATATCCGACGACCCAGCAGGGCATGCCAAATATCCGTGTAGAATTTCACCTGCTGCGCATCCGTTCCGCCCTTGACCGTGATTCGGGAAAGCTGCTCATTCCATTCGGCCTTCGATTCCCTGACAACGCGGTCAAATTCCCAGTGCGCCAGCTCCGCGTCCAGGTTCCGGCGGGCACCCTCGATGGAGGTGTAGCTGACCGCCACCTTCATCAAAAGCGGCTGGTCGGGAGCAAAGCCGACATACACGCCGGCGTTCCGACCGTTGATTTCCCCGGTGTTGTCCAGCACCTTTTTAGGTTCGTTTTTCCTCTGCGGCAACCAGCCGCCGAAGGATTTCATCGGGCGGTCAAAACGCGCCACAAAATAAACCGCGGTATCCTTGGGCCGACGGCTGCTCCGCCCCATCACGGTCATCCCTTCGATTTCCCTGTCGTTGACCTTGCGGCACTGCGTGTCCACGGTGGGCGAGTGCGCCAGGGTGGCACCGAGGTCGAAGAGGACATAGGCAGGCCTGGCCTTGTCATCAAAGCGGTAACGATGAAATCCTACGCGTGTGGTCGAAGTCAGTTCGACATTGACGGCATAGCGGTCCAGATAAACCTGGTGATAGCCGGGACGGACGACTTCCTTGTCGTGTGAAAACGCCGATTTGTAGGCATTCATACCCTGATGCCCGGTCATCTCACCTGTGATGGGCATGACCGGGATACCCGACAATTGCCAGGCGTGTATGTGGCTGAAGCAGCGAATCTCCTTGTCCCCATACAGGTAGCCCGAATGCCAGGAGCCCTCTGTCCGTGTATCCGGACTGAGATTGACCATGCCGAACGGACGCGACGCCGAGTTGAAATAAAACCAGCGCGAGTCATGTGTATCGATCAGCGGGTTCACCCAGTCCACGGGCTCCTTGGCCGTGAGGTTCTGCGATAGCCCCGGTAACAGGGCGGCGACCAGCGTTAATGTTGTCAGTTGTTTCGTGTTCATGTGTATTTCTTTTTGAGCCCGGCTGCTAGAAATTTATATTTTGTGTCAGCAGGGTATGAGCGTTGTATTGAAGTGGGAGCAAGGAGGGAGCCACCGATGGGTTTGGTTGATGTTATTCGAGCAGGAAACTTGCGGGGCTGTCGTGTTCGAGGTCGATGGTGATTTTACCAGCCACGACGGGAAAGGCGTTTCCGAGAGGCTCGCCACGCAGGTTGACGGGGGTTGCCTTGGTGCACTTCGCGCCTTGCGGCAAGGTGATCGTCAGCGGACCCGAAACGCCCGCACGCTCCCAGACGCGCAGGTTCACCCCCTTGGTATGCAGGTCGGGGGAAAAGTCCACCAAACGCACACCCGCGCGCGAGAAGCTGAGGCCCGCCTGGGTCTTGGGCAGCTTACCGCCCGCACCGTCAGCCGTTGCCACAAAGACGGGGAAGCGCGCTTCTATCGCGGGGTTGATGAGGTTTTCACTTTTGTTATTCTTCACCGGCCAGACACGCACGCGCGAGTCGATGTCGCCGCCAATCCAGTAAGGGAAGTTGGTTGTCCAGAGGTTGTTAAAGAGACTCAGCTCGGCGACGGGGGTCTGCGGGATGTAGTTCGGGTCGATGGTGAATATCCCTTTTTCGCCAAAACTCATCATGCCGTGATCCAGCGGGCAAATGGCGAGTCCCGCGCCCGCGCCCGCGGTGATCATCGCGCCGTTGACGACGTAGCCGTAAGTGCGGTTGCTGTGCACGGCGAAGTCGGTGACGGGGTTGACCACGCCTCCGTTGCGACCGATGCGGAACTGGGGCTGCCGGGCGTTGACGGGAAAGCGCAGCGTGCCCGACTCTGGCCAGTAGTTGGGCTTTTTGTCGGCGAGCTGCACCTGTATTTCAAACCACGGCGCGTCGTCGGGCAGCACAATGGTGGTGGTGACCTTGGACTCGACAAAACCTTCCGGCTCGGCGCGCAGGACGGCCAGCTGGCTCGCGCCTTCGCGTTGGGTGCTCAGGCTCATGTAAATCGGCTTGGTTTCGGAGTAGCTCGGGGTATTGGGCAGGTCGGCGCGCACATTCCAGCCAAAGCAGATCTGGGCGTTGGACTGATAGACGGTGTCGAGGTGGACGCAGCCGATTTGAAAATCCTCGCTCTGGGCGCGGTCGAATTTTTTGATCATATACGCGCCAAAGGCATCTTTGGAGTTCGTGTCGACCAGCTCGCGATTGCTGGCTTTTTCAATGATGGAAACAATGCCGCCGCGTTCCTTGTCGATGGTGATTTTCAGATGCTTGTTTTCGAGAACCGCTCGACCCTCGGCAGCTGCCTCCTGTGCGGCTGGGCTTGCGTCGGGCAGCGGGATGGTCGTGTAGCCCGAGGGCGGGAGATCCTTGACCCAGAAGGATTTGCCTTTGAGGCTCACCAGCGCATCGCGCTTCCACGGAAGGGGGTTGTAAATGACGGCGCGCGGACCGGAGGTGGCGACCTGCGCGGCGAGCAGTGCCATGTCCTTGCGCTGAATGTTGTCGGTGATCTCGGCGGCCTTGGCGATGTAGTCGGCGTGGTCCTTCCAGGTGCCTTCGAGATAGCGTGCGGTCTCATCACTCTTGATGTAGGCAGCAAGGTCAGTCATCGCGTAGGCATTGCGGCCTTCGAGGTTTTTTGCCGAGCCCCAGGTGTGCTCGCCATACATGAGGCTGCGCTCGTGGGCGTTGAAAAAATCCGCGCGGTGGTCAGCGGTGCGCAGACCCCAGATTTTGAGATGTGTGTCGAGCGACTCCACCCCGGTAATCGCGCCGCGCACTCGGTGCGCCAGCGCATCCGCCTGCGGCATCGACGCCGCACCGTGAATCCACGCGTCGGGCATATCGGCGCGCACCACGGGGATCTCGGCTCCCGCCTTTTGCTCGGCGCGGATAGTAGCGGCAAATTGATCCATGGTGCCCAGGGTCACTTTCACTCCCGGGAGATTTTTTTTGGCTTCTGCCAACAGGTTGCGCACGGCATCGGGGGAGGGCGGACCGGTGTTTTCACAACTCGTCATAACGGCCAGCCAGTGATCGTAGGGCCAGTCCTTGGGCGGATAGAGTCCGTGGCCAAACTCGTTGTCCGAGCCGTAACCCTGATTGTGCATGACCAGAATGTTAGAGCCGTCCGCTCCCTCCCATTGGTAGAGCAGCGGCAGGTCGGGCTTTTCATTGCCCGGGTTGGCGCCAATGTGCAGGAAGTCGATGCCCGCGTGGTGGAGCAGTGTCGGCAAGACCCACGAATGACTCGGCACATCGGTCATTTTCGCGGAGCGCGAGAGCGGGATGCCCACCTTGCGGCAGACCTCGGTGCCGATATTGAGTCCCGCCACGAGGTCGGGCAGATCGAGGGTCTCGGTGTGCACGGTGACGGGAAAGCCGTGGACGACGATACTGCCTTCCTTGATGGCTTTTTTCACACGCGTCAAGCGCACGGGGTCCTGCCCCTCCCAGAGGATCTGGTAGGCGACCCAACTCGGAATGGTCCAGGCAAAACGCTGCTCCTTGGGGAGCTTTGCCGAGTCGTCGATGAGTTGCAGGGCACTGTCGATCATGCTGGTGCGGTAGATATTGACAATCTCGGGCGCGGCGTGGGTGAAGCCGATGTCGAAGTGCTGCTTGTAGGAGACCAAAACCTCTTTGAGCTGCGTGCCCGCATAGATGAAGTCGCCCGCCTTGGGCAGGGTGGCCGGCGTGTGCACATCGAGTTCGGCATACCAGGTGTTGGACCACTCGGGGTTGGTTTGACCGACCTTGAGACGGTGGGTTTCCTTGGGGATGGGGATGGTGCAGCGCACTTTCCAGACGATCCAGCGGAAGTTGCCCAGGAGCTTGCCCTCGCTGTCGCGCACATTGACACCCCAGCGGCCCGTGCCATTTTCGGCACTGCGGGTATCGACCTCGGCGATTTTCAACCACTGCGAGAGATCGGTCAGCGAGGGATTTGCCTCCGAACTTCCGTAGAGGGTATAGACCTGCGGGCCGCGCACCCCGTTGAACTCGGACGCCCAGGTGGTGCCGCCGACCGGGCCATGCGCCGAGTAGGAGTTGACCTCGGCAATCGGCATGACCTTGCCCAAGTCCATGGCAATCACGCCTCCATCGGTGCCGTTGGCAAAGGTAAAGAAATCCCGACGCTGGCGCGTTTGCTGCGGCATGACACCATTGGTCAGCGCGGTGGCCGGCAGGCAGGAGTAATCCGACATGCCGACGGTTTTGACCAACGCGCCATGCGACGCCGCCGACTTCGAAGGCCGGTGGATGGTTTGAAAATCCCACGCCGGCCTGTTCCAATCGTCCCTGGTCTTACCGATATGCTCGACCTTGACTTCGGTTGCTGCGCCGAGGGAAAGCGGGGCGAGCATACCCAGCGAGAGAACGGCGGCCAATGCGTCTTTGATCGAAATACGGCTAGACTTTTGCTTATTATTCATGGTTGTCATTGTATGGATCCTATTCATTGATTTCAAGTAGTCAGGGTTGTAATTGTGAGGGGTATGGAGTGGCTGTTTGTTTTGTTAGGCGTGTTACCAGTTCTCCGCTGGGGGCGGCGGAAGCTGGGGGGTGGCACTGATGGTGCCGAAGCAGTTGGTGCCTCCGACGGGGGTGACTTTGCACACAACGACGAGTGGGGCGGCTCCGGGTTTCGGGGTGCGTCTGCTGAGATCGACGCGCCCCTTGTAAGTGGGGGCTTCCTTGCTGAGGGTGACGTTGGGGGTCAATGATGTTAGTAGTTTGTCACCTTCGAAAATCTCAATGGAAGTGATGGTGAGTCCGTTCGGGGATTTTTTATCGAGGGTAAACTGGATGTCGTGAGGTTCCGCCGTGTAAAACGCCTTGGCGGTATCGAGATCGATTTTCCAGGTGTTTTCACCTTCCTTCAGGTGCCGGGCTTTCCATCCGTAGGTAAAGGTAACGGGGCCCTCGTCGCCTTTCCACAGCAGCATGCCACGGGCACCGATACCCCGTCGGGTATGGGGGAATTCCGTGGCCAGTTGTCGTAACGCCTGCCAGGTGAGTTTCTTCACCTCCGCTGATTTGGAATTTTGGCAGATGCTGAATTTTTTCATCATGATGGTTTCACGCATCCCCGGAGTCAGGGATTTGGTCAGTTCAAAATCAAGGGTCGAGAGCGCCTTGGCCTCATTCCCCTCCCTAACGAGGTCGTTGACAAAGGTATCGACCGCCTTCCAGTTGTAAAAATACCGTGTGGTGATCGGGTGGGTGGCGGGTAGCGCCAGCTTTTTGATTTCGTCAAACACGGGTGCGTACCCGGCCCATGCTCCCTTGGTGGTGTGCTGGCTGCAGCCAATGGCATCGAGCCCCTGAGAGAGCAGTTCCGCTTTTTTCTCACCGGTCGCTTGTCGGGCCGCAGTCCATGCCGCGTCACGTGCGATACGTTGTTTGCGAAAACCCTCTATAAATCCGGCGAGATCACCGACGGTGTGTGATGTGCGCAGGGCGTCCTTTTTGCCGATGTAGCGGCCCTTGGAATCGACGTAGACGATGGCAGGGTAGTTGTTAGTCCCGGCGGGGATGCCTCTGTTTTCAGATAGAATCCTGTAGTAGTCGAAGATCCGCCGGGTCTCGGAGACCAGGGTATCGTATCCCTTTGCATTGGCCGCCAGCTCACTAACAGCCAAGCGGGTGCCCATCTGACACCATGGTTTGCCCTTGAAATCGAGTTCGATGGTAAGCTCCGTGTTGGCGGGGATGGTTTTCTCCGGCATCACCAAGATGTGCAGAGCCTCACCCCGGTGCTGGATGTAGCTTGCGTAGCCGCCGGAGCCGTCAAAGGCGAGCATCAGCCTGTCCATTGATTTGTTGGAACTGGCGGCCACCACCTTGACCGGCTGGTCCGCCGTTTTCAATCGCAGCCCGGAAACGGCGTAAACGGCATCGGGCTGGCGTGGGTCCTTGAGCACACTGACAAATACACCTCTCACCGGACTGGCCATCGTGGTCAGCTTGATAACGGCTGTTTCCCGGCGCGGTTTGCGCTTGAGATCGATGCCCCAGCTCTCGTCATCGAGCTTGCTGTAAGTGGTCCCCTTCATCGTCACCGAGCTGAGCCGGGACATCGGCGGCAGTTTTTCGAAACCGGGTGCCAGCTGGTTGTCCGCTATGGCTGCCGGCATGCCGTCGGGGTGGTCAACGGCGGTGAGGATGACCCCCTCGCCTATGGCGGCGGCCAGTTCCTTGTTGTCCCAAAGCTGTTGTTTGACGAGGTTACCGACGCGGTTCCAGTTGCTTCCGTAGAGGTAGCAGCAGATATCCTGACCGGATTCTTTAGCAACTTCGAGTGCCTGTTGGTAGCTGGGCACGCTTGTCTGGGCCATGGCGGCCACGCTAGCAAGGGTGAGGAAAAACAGAGGGGTGATCGATTTCATTTTGTAAAGTGTTATAATTTCGCGCGTCCTTTAAAATGGGCAGCGGCGGTATCAGTAGTTGGTTTTTCCGAAGACGAGGAACTGCCTCAAGACGATCTGTTTTTTGGCCGCCTTGTCGACGCAGGGCGACTGGAGCCGCAGGTATCTGGCCTCGATGTTTTTGCCTTGCAGATCGATGCGATGGCTTGGCTTGGCCTCGTCCGACCGATAGATCTCCGTCCAGGTTTTCAGGTCGTTGGATGCGGAGAGAACAACGGGATTCATCGCCTTGATCCAGTTAGGGTGTTCATAACCCGATGTGATGATCACGCCGGAGAGGTGGCATTTTTCCGGCAGGGAGAAATCAATGGTCGGGTTGTTGACATTGCCGGTCTGGCAGGTGCCGCCGCCTTCGATACCGTTCAGAATGCCGGGGTAGGAAAGCACGGCGTTGCCCTTGCCGGCATTGGTCGGCCAGATCATGCCGCCCTTGGAGATCATTTTACCGGGGAACGGCTCATGTTTCGGGCACTTGGTGATCCAGTTGCCGACGTGACGCTCCTTGGCGGAGTTGAGGTCTACGATGTTGCCGATGAGTTTGACGCTGTTTTTGTAGCCGGCGAAATCACGTTTTTTGATGTTATCCACCAGGCAGTTGGTGATTACGGCCTTGAGTTCGTTGCCTTGTGCCGATGATGATTTTGTATAACGGGCCAGCAGCTCGTTAAAGGGTTTGATGAAGTCCTTCTTTGCCGAGAAACGTTTGCGTGCCGTTTCAAACACAGTGAGAAAATCCCGGTTGGATTTGTTAGCCATCGCGAGCTTCAGCAGACCGGAGTAGAGCTCGAAGACGCTTTTGTCATTGTTGTCTAGCAGCTTTTCAAACATGGCGATATCCGCCGACAAGTTCTGTCCGGTCCGGGGTTTTTCCAGGGTGTAAATAAATGCCTGATAGGCCAGGACCTCCCTGAGCCGACCGTCGAGCGGGGTTGTTTTTTTGAGGTTCGGATAGAGGTATTTTCCGTGGAGGTAGGAAATGACGTCGGGGAATGCCCGGTAGGACTCCATGCATCCCTTTGAAAATGCATGCCATTGGCTGGTGGTCTGGTCCGGCCTAGCAGCCAGCCAATCTCCATACTCCTGCCAGATTCCCAGATTGAGTGGGTTGGCGCGGATGGCGGATTGAAACAGTGGCTCGAGATTAGCCCTTTCGTGTCGGGTCCGGGCGATCCAGGTATAATGATAGCCCGTCCTAACAGCCTCTTTATTCCTAAAGGCCTGTTCCATGAGGTGTAGATCGGAGTAGACAAACCCCCGCCAGAAACATCCGTGGGGGCGGGTGTGGCCGGTCACACTGTATGCCGTGCGCCAATCGTCAGGCTTGATGCGGAGGACATAAGCACAGTGACCCGGCTCGCCGGCGGTATAGGACGGGTAGCCATGGACTTTGCTGGAATAGGAGCCGTAAGTGGAGCAGGAGCCACAGACCCCACCAACCAGTGCAAGACTCTGGAATCGGTGCCCATACCACTCCCACGGCGTGTAATAACCATGCGCATGGATGGAGTGGTTGAAGTCGTTTCTCAAGCGATACGCCACAGCCCAACAGGCGCCGAAATAGGTGCTGCCCTTGTTGTTGCGCTCATTGAGTATGAAGTCCCAGTCTTGTTGCGGAATCCTGGCGATGACATGACGCAGCTCCCACACTTCGAGCTTGTCGAAGTCCCACTGCAGCAGCCCGTGCTCGTAGGCGTTACGATAGTTTCTGAACGCATGCACGAGCTGGTAGTCCGAGCCGCCGGCGATGGCGCCGGCGGTGGCGATTTTCCGGTAAAGGGGGGTGTTGATCGATTTCCTTTCGTAGCGCCAGACGGAGTAGAGGCCTTTCAGCGCATTGGACACATTGACGGGGCCGGAGCAGAGCAGGTCTTGCATCCACTCGGCATTGGCTAACAGCTCAAGCATGAACTGGCCCGCCTGGTCCTTTCCCCGGATCGATTCGGCATCGTTGCTGGCGAGCAGGAGTTCATGCTGGCAGCACAGCAGCACCAACCCGGCGCTGAGCGACTCGCCAGCGGTGCCGGGCTTTACCCTGCTGATCTTTTTTTTCAGTTCCGCCCTCAGCTCCGTGTATTTTCCCTCCCCGACGCACCGGACCACATCACGGTCCAGGGTTTGCAACGATACCGCGCCCGGCACGGGACTGCAGGGCACATTGTCGCGCGTGCGAGCCAGCAGGGAGTCCTGGAAGGCGAGCGCCGCCAGGATGACCGCAGCAAGGTTCAGGCATACTACAGGATGTTGTGGTGATATTATCTTCATAAGGCGACCATTATTTAAAGGACCATTGCTTACCAACCCCCGTATCACTGATCTCCTTAAAATCAATTTTCATGTTGCGCTGGTTTGCTGCGTAGATACGTTGCCAATAAGACTGGTTTTACAAACAAATCGTCCAATCTCACAAGACCATGGACGGTTTGGCTCTTCCCAGTATTCAAGTCATACCACTTACCTGCACGATACTATGAAAAACAATGCTCTCATGAAAATGACCACCCTGGCTCTCGCCTCAACTCTGTTGATGACGCTGCCTCTTCCGGGTAAGGAAAAGGATCTCTTTGAAGAAATCGCGAAACAGAAAAACGCGGTGGTCCCCGGTCTGGCACCCAACCCGGCGCCAAAACTTCCAGACATCACACTACCGTGGAGCGCACGGCCTGCGATCGGTTTCAAACCGGAAAACAAGATCGACACGCAGGAGGAACTCGATGCCGAGCTGCAGAGGATGCGTGAGAAATTCGCCCCATTCATGGCTGAACTCGCCCCCGCGTTGCCGGTGGTACGCCAGCGGACGGAGATTCAACAATTTCAATGGAAACTCATCAATTCCGAGATGCGCGAGGATGAAAAGGGAAACCTTTACACCATCCCCAAGGTGGAACCCATCCCCGAACCCAACCCATGGAAAACCGTCACCATCCCCCACTACAGCGGCCCCATCAATAAAGCCGAGGCGCATTACCGGACGGAGATCACCCTCACCGAAGACCAGCTCAAGGCGGAAAAGTGCTTCCTCCACTTCAATGGTGCCGACTACATTGTGGAAATTTTTCTCAACGGCAAAAAAGTAGGCTCGCACGAGGGGCTCATCGGTTCCTTTGAGTTCGATATCAAACCCTATGCCAAGCCGGGGAAAAACGAACTTTTCATCAAGGCTTTCAACGACTCCCCGATGATGGGTGACAACCTGTTCCTGACCAACCGCAAGTTCGGCAAAAAACTCGCCGCCTGCGGTGGCATGGGCTGGGACGAGCCGGGACTCGGCATGGGCTGGCACATGTGCCCGATCGGATTCGGCCTCAACCAGCGCTGCTACATTGAAACCCGCAACGCCGCCTACATCAACGACCTGTTCGCCCGTCCCATGCTGGAAAAATCCATGGCCGAAATCTCTGTCGAAGTCCCCGCCGCGCTCATGGAGGACAAAAATACCACCCTCAGATACTCGCTTTACGGCCAGAATTTCAAAGAAGCAATCACCGTGGATCAGTCGCCCTATCGAGTCGTGAAATCCTCCGCACCCGGCGCACCCGGTTTCACCCAGGTCAAGTTCCTGGTGAAAATCCCCCGGGATAAACTCCGTGTCTGGTCGCTTGACGAACCATGGCTCTATCAGGTGCAGGTCAAGGTCCTGCGCGCCGGCAGCGTGGTTGATGCCGCAAAACGCCAGTTCGGCATGCGCAGCTTCGTGCAATCGGCCACCAGCAAACCCAAGGGGCGCTTCTACCTCAACAACAAGGAAATCAAACTCCGCGGTGCCAACATGATGGGCAACATCATGCAGTGCGTCAAACGCGGCGACTTCGATCAGCTGCGCGACGACATCCTGCTCGCCAAAATCGCCAACATGAATTTCTGGCGCATGACCCAGCAACCTTGCCAGGAAGAGGCTTACGAGTATTTTGACAAACTGGGACTACTCGCCCAGACCGACATGCCGCTGTTTGTGAACATCCGTTACGACCAGGCGAAGGAGTCCGGCCGCCAGCTCGTGGAAATGATGCGCCTCATCCGCAGCCACCCCTGCAATGCCGTCATTTCCTACATGAACGAACCCGGCTACCGCGACGCTTCCCAGAACGCCGGACAGATGATCGAGACATTCCACCAATGGGATCACGCCGTCGGCATTCTCAACCCCGGTCAGGTCATCAAGTGGTGCGATGGTGACTATCTTAACCTGAGCCGAAAATATTCCGATCACCACTGCTACGCCGGATGGTATTTCAACCACGGCACATCCTTCAAAAACCTCTACCGGGGGGGCTGGATGGGCACCCGCGCAGGATGGATGCACGGCTGCGGCGAGTATGGCGCGGAAGGGCTGGAATCCATCGCCACCATGAAGAAAAACTACCCGGCTGAATGGGTCAAGGAAAGACCCGACGGCACCTGGGACCCGCGCCCCATCCCCCGCAACCAGAACTGGGGGCACAGCGATCTCGGCGTGCGCTGGTATGGGCGACAGAAAACCATGAAGGAATGGGTCGATGCCAGCCAGAATCACCAGAAGCAGGCAGTCCGGCTGCAAACCGAAGCCTTCCGCCGCGACTACAAAATGAACTCCACCGCCCTGCACCTCCTCATCGACGCATGGCCCGCATGCTGGATGAAAAGCGTGATGGACTGCGACCGACAAGCAAAACCCGCCTACTTCGCCTTCCGCGATGCGCTGACTCCGCTGTCGGTCAACCTCCAGCTCGAACAATCCTACGCACACGGCGGCGATACCATCCGTCTCTGCGCCTGGGTCTGCAATGACACCACGGAAGTCCCCGCTCAGGCCACCCTCCGCTTCCAGACGGTGCTTGATGGAAAAGTTCTGCAAACCGGAAGCGCACCCGCAAAGGTGGAAGCGTCCACCCCCACCTTCCAAGGCCGCATTGTCATCACCACCCCCGACGTTTCCCATCGCCAACCACTCACCGTCCGGCTCGGCCTTTTCGATAGGAACGGCAAACTCCTGCACGACACCGCCTTCGACATCGATCTCTTCCCCGCGGCCGACAAAGGCAAAAAACTCGACAATCCCGGCGGCCAGATCCGCAAACTGATCGGCAGCTAAACCCACGAAGCCCACCCACCCTTGGGCCTGTGCGCCGGGAACAACACTTTTGCTAAAAAAACATGGCGCTCCCCGGCGCACCTTAATCATTGCACCATCCCCGACAAGACCACTATGCTGCAGAAAAAATTCCGCCCATTCGAAAGATTGCCAAAAGCAGATGCGTAGACACGCGTCTACTCATCTGCTCGACTACTGACTCAAGCTATCGACCATCATCTCGATCACCCGATTACCTTTCCAACCACCACCACCGACCATGACCAAGCTCGCACTTCTACCCTGCCTACTGCTCACCACGTTTCTCCCCGCCCAGGGAGAAGTCCAACCCGTCGCGCACTACAACCTCAAGGGGCAGGGGGGCATCCGGGACACGCTCGCACCTGAAAAAATCGATAGCCAGGCCGAGGGCGCGCCGGCCCTGACACGTCAGGGCCGACCGAAAATCACCACTAACAGCCCGGAACCCCGCCATACCGAATATGACTCCGTGGTCAAATTTGAAAAACCGGACGAATGCTACCGTACGCCCAAAAACCTCGTCGGTGGCGACAACTTTGTCATCGAGACCTGGGTTTACGCCAGCAAGGCCGACGATCCCGGATACCACGCCGCCATCGCCAACGGTGACGGGGGGCGCGGCTTCATCCTGGGTCAGAAAAACGGCGACTGGATGGTGCTGGTCGGCGGTGTCGGCGACCGCAGCATCGGCAAGGTCGAGGCCAAAAAGTGGACCCACCTCGCGCTGGTGAAGGCCTCCGGCATGGTTTCCGCATGGATCAACGGCAAACGTGTCGCCAACCAGCTCCCCGGCATCGGCGGGGGCAGTGCCAACTTCTCCATCGGCGCCACCGCTCCCAACCGCGAACCCTTCAACGGCTGGGTCGGTGAGGTCCGCTACTCCACCTTCAAGCCGGGCAAATTCGACCCCGGCTCCGATTTCCTCATGGACAGCAACAAACTCAAGGTCATCCAGGCCGCCGAGCTCGCCAAACGCGGCAAGCTGATCCGGAAAATCCTCAAGACACCCAGCATCAAAGTCGTCAAGGGCTTCGATGAAAAACCCGCCAAGGAAGACTGGTTGCTCAGCCCGCCGCGCACCGTGGCATCGGTCCAGGTTGTGCCGTCCGCAGATCAGCAAAGTGCCCAGATCATGCTTTCCAACGGCCTGGTCAGCCGCACCTTCCTGGTCACCGACAACAACCTCGGCTGCATCAGCCTGCGGCGCAGCGACAAGGACATCGAGTTTGTCCGCGCGATCAAACCGGAGGTCCGGGTCAGCATCGACGGCAAATGGGTCAACGTCGGCGGACTCACCGGCGCACCCGACAAGGCCTTCATCACCCCCGCCTGGTTCGACCGGCTCCAGTCCATCCCCGGCGCATTCAAGCTCTCCGGCATGACGGTCGGCCCCTGTGTCAAACCCTACGAGTGGAATCCCAAGTGCAACGCCCCCAAGGACATCGCCTGGCCCGCCAACGGCCTGCGCGCCACCTTCCAGTTCACCGGCTCGGACCATTACAAGGGCATCGGCGTGGCTGTTAGTTATGAAATCTACAACGGCATTCCCGTGATGATGAAAACCTTCCAGTTGATCAACAAGTCCGGAAAAGACCTGACCGTCACCAGGTTCGAGGGTGAATATCTCGCGGTCCAGCCCTCGACCTCGCGCAACATCCACGTCGAGAGCGACTACTCGTTCGCCCTGGCCAACTTCAGACCTCAAAGCAGTGGCCTCGGCATCCACGCCAACGGGGGCCGTGCCGCTTACAAGGACTACTACCTCGGCGGCGGTACCACCCGTTTCATCCGCGATCCCGACTGGGGCTCCATGGCCACACTCAACCCCGCCGAGGACATCTTTCTCGATGACCCCGAGAACGCCCTGCTGCTCAGCACCCCGCCCACCGGACCTAACTGGTTGGTCAAAACAGGCGACCACTTTGACGCCTTCCGCACCTTCGAGATCCTCAACGACGTCCCCACCGGCACCGAGCGCGCCTTCCTCGCCCAGCGCCGCTTCTACCGCGTGTTGGCACCGCAGTCCAACGAGAAATTGTTGGAAGTCCACGCCCCATACAGCCGCGACATGAAAACCCTCGGACCACTGCTCGACCAGATGCATGAGATCGGCTTCGAACAACTCCAGGCACCCGAGCACCCCGGCTCGTTTAACTACGCCGACCTTTCGGCTGGCAATGTCAGCTCGATGAAGGCCGTCTGCGACTACGCCAAAAAATACAACATCCGCGTCGGCGCCTATCAGCTCGTCATCGCCTCCCAAGGCGGCTGGGGCTCCAAGTTCAACTGCATCGACCCCGTTTCCAAAAAACCCGGCAGCGCCTTCGGCCAAAGCGTCTGCGCCGCCAGCGCGTGGGCGGACATGTATTATGAAAACATGTGGAAAATGTTCGATCAGACCGGCATGGGCGCCTACAAGCCGGACGGTCCTTTCCACGGCGATGCCTGCGCATCCACCGAGCACGCCCACCACAGAGGCCTCGAGGATTCGCAGTGGGCGCAGTGGAAGTGGCAGTGCAAAGTCCTCGCCGAGGGACAGCGCCGCAACCTCTACCTGACCATCCCCGACTGGTATGTGCTCAACGGCCAGACCTGTACCGGCATGGGCTACCGCGAGGCCACCGACAACATCGATGTCTCACTCCAGACCGTGATCCTGCGCCAGTATATCTTTGACGCCACCTACCACAAAACCGCCCAAATGGGATGGATCAACCTCAACACCGAGAAGCTGCACGGCGGCATGGAAAAGAACCTCGACAAGTACGAGCGCTTCTTCTTCATGCAGCTCGCCTCCGGTGCGCAGGTCTGGGTCCGCGGCCACCGACTCTACGACGGCCCCAAGTCCAAGGCCATGCTGCTCAAGTGGATGGCGTGGTATAAAAAATACTACGACATCATCCACGGCGACATCATCCACCTCAAGCGCCCGGACGGTCGGGACATCGATTATTACCTGCATGTGAATTCCAAACCCGGAGCCAAGGAAAAGGGTATGCTGCTGGTCTTCAACCCGCTGGACGAGGAAGTGACCCGCAGCATCAACGTGCCCCTTTACTACACCGGCCTGACCGATACCGCATCCATCCGCAGGGAAGAGGGAAAAGCCACCCGCCACACACTCAAGCGGGACTACTCCGTCGATATCAAAGTGACCCTCCCCGCCAACGGCTACACCTGGCTGATCATCGAGTAACCCCCTTGGAGTACGGACGGCGGGATTACTTGATGCGCTTGTTGGTTTTCGGGTCGATGGTGATTGGCCAGCCCGGGTAGGGCTGATTGTCCACCTTGTTTTCCGGGCCGGAGTAGTAGGGCCAGTTGGCGAGGGTGATGCTGCCGTCCCCGCGGTGCAGGGTGAGGATCGAGTAGCCCACCGCCTTGTCGTAGAGACGGGACGGTTCGCGGTCGATGTCGTACGGGTTGGACGCGGCGTGCAGGGTCATTTTGTTGCCGAACCCGTCCTCGAACTCGCCGGTGTACTTCGGGTCGCCCTCGCGGCGGTTGGCGCCTCCGTCCCTGGGGAACCAGCGGCGTGGCCAGAGGTTGGCGATGGCGGGCGAGGAGATCCACCAGGCGGAGTTGTTGAACCGGTCCGTGCCGTACTGGCCGGTGGAGCCAAGGTGCTGGTCGCCGGTGACGTGAACCGCATGCGCCCTGGTGATGAGATCGACGGCGAGGTCGCGCTTGCCCTGCGGCCAGCCGTTGGAGTCGTAGTCGAGCTTGGGGATGTCGTTGGCCGGGTAGTCGCCCGGGCGGGGGCGTTTGAGCGAGGGCACCACGCCGTCGGAGAATTTGTCCTCGGGGATGGACTGCAGGGTCATCAGCGGGGTGGCGGAAATGACCAGACTCCAGTCGGACCGCTTGTCTTTTCCGGTCGCCCATGTTTCGAGGAATGCCTCCTGCCGCTTTCCTAACAACTCAGCCTGCGGGTGGTCGAGCACGCGTGGGTTTTTCAGGGCCGGTCGCTGGAAGTCGAAGTTCTGCGGCCAGCCGTTGCGGATTTTGGAATCGGGCAGAAGTGCCTTGGGGGCGGACTTGAATTGTCGGTCGGCGAGAATCGCCAAATCGATGCCAGCGTATTTCCAGTTGGTGAAATAGACGGAGATACCGGTCGCGGTGGGTGCCGGATCAACGGGTTTCGGCAGTGAGCCGGTCTGTGTCTGGTGCACGGCGTTGACAAAGCCGACGGACATCTTGTAGCCGCCGCTGTCCTGGGCCTCGGCGTAGATGCCGCCCGAGCGGTCCGCCAGTTTACCGCCAGCCCCCCAGAGGTTGCCGTGGAAGACATCGTGGTCGTCGGGCAGGGCGAAGGCCGGGGTGTCGCGCAGCAGCTCGCGCCAGGCCCATCCGTGCATGGCGTACTTGCGCAGGTAGCAGAGCACGGTGCGGTCGTCGTACTGGGTGTTGTTCTCCCCGAAAAGCAGTCCGTACCCGCCGATCGGTTCGTAGATTTGGTCGCCCATGAAGGCGAGCAGGTCGGGCTGGTGCTGCCTGACGTTGTCAACCAGCAGGTTGTGCGGGAAACCGGTGGAGTCGTTGCAGGAGAGGGCGGCCACGGTCAGGTCGGGTTTTTCGAGGGGCTCCTTTCTGATGGTTCCCGAGTAGCTGTGCCCCTGCCAGGTGACGGTGTAGGGGTGCTCCCTGGTGGTGTCGATGCCGTCGAGGCGGAAGCTGGCCACCCGGGAGCGGGGGTCGAAACGGACGGTGGATGTTTTGCCGTCGATGCTCAGACTGACCTCGGGCCGGGTCGGCGAGACGGGCGCCAGCTGGGCTGTCAGGTTGAGTTTGCCGCTGTGCTCGAGGGTGTGTTGTGTCCAGTAGATCGGGCCGAACGAACGCTCGGGCCGGGCTGTGATTTTGTCCCCGGAGAGTGACATCCCGCTGATGGCGGCGAGCCATTTCCCGCCGCGGTTCTGACGGATGCCGGGGGCGTTTTGCGGACGAGGCCGGCGGAGGGAGGTCATGGCGGGGGCCTGGGTGGAAACCGTGTAGGAGGCCAGGCCGGGGAGCCAGGAGGCGTGCACCCCGGGGTGGCTGAAGCGGGCGTCTCCGGCGGTGAGCGTGAGGGTGTAGGTGCCGTCCGCGGCCGGAGTCGCGCTGAGCTTCATGTCGAGCGCCCGGTCGAAGGATTGGACCGCCGCCTGCCCGGCGGTCATCCCGCCGATGAAAAGCCGTCCGTCGGCCTTGATGCCGGCGGCAAAACCGGTGCCGTAGATGGCGGAGTCCCGGTAATCGTCAAACTGCCCTTGCAGGCCGATCTGGAAGCCGATGAAGCCTTTTGCGTTCCCGGCCGGTGCCCGGGTGGTTCTGAAGGTGGCGGATAGTTCCAGCGGCGCTTTTTTATCCGTGATTTCCGCGGTCAGGACGACCAGTTCCCGGTCGCCGCCGGGGTGGTCACAGGTGGCGGCCGGTGTGCCGTCGGTGACTTCCGTGTGCCAGTCTTCCATGGGGTTGGCCCAGAGCGCGGCACCGGTCCAGGCCTGCTTGCCGGAATCCGGCAGGGAGGGTGTGACGGTGTCTCCCCGGGCGACCAGGGGGCTGAGCAAAACGAGAGCTGCTAGAGTGCGGTAATGGGTGGTCATGTTTGGCCAAAGACTGGATGACCACCGCTGGTTTGTAAAAGAATAATATCGCTCGCAAAACGTCAATTTTCCCTCGGCAGAGGAGCCGGTGGGGCGACCGAGCCAAGCCTACGATGTCGCAACGCTCCCCTGCTTCATGCGACTGCATGAACGGACAAAACACAGCGGGAAGAACAACAGAAGGGTCTCCATAGAGGCCAATCCCCCTTCACGTTGCTACTTGCGGCGGCCCAAGACCGTGTGCTCCTTAGCCTTTGCGGCGACGGAGTATCAGCGCGAGTCCGCCGAGGCCGAGCAAAGCAGCGCTGGATGGCTCGGGGACACCGGCCAAGCTCGCAATTTCTGATGCGGAGAGGGCGGTGTCGTAGATCCGGGTGTCATCGAACAGGCCGTTCAGTTGGTCTTGGGTGGCGCCAGTATTGCCACTGAATAGACGCTGATAGGCACCAATGCCATCGTTAGTCAGACTGATTTTTCCTTTTCCAGTGAGTGTCTTGGTTGTCGCACCTCCACCCCAGTCGATAGCCGTGCCGTCAACGTAGATGGTGGCGGTAGCATCCGTGCCATCGTGACTCCAGACAAAGGCGATGTGATGCCACTCATCATCCGCAATGATCGAGGTGCTGACTCCGGAGTCATACCACGTGCCACCTCGCCAAACGGCAAAGCTGGCGGTATTGCGCGCTACGGAGGAAACAAAGCGGTCTTGCCCTTGATCGAAGAAGTATCCTGATGAGTCGGTGCCCTTATACCATGAGGCGATGGTCGCTTCATTGCTGGTTGAATCCAAGGGACCTTTATTTATCGCAATGGATGTTGTGTTGTTCAGCGACTGCGTTCCCTCGATGGCTGTTGTTGACACTGCAAAACTACCTCCACCTGAGCGGACACCGTCTGCGGTGCCCCCAGGGGACTGGTCATTTACTGTGCCTCCACTAATTGTTCCGCTTTCATAAGTATAGTGCAGCAGGAGGGCAGCGTTGGCCGACGCGGGCATGAGAACGGAGCAGGCGACGGCTGTGAGTAGGTGGGTTCTGATTTTCATTCTTTTCATTGTGTGTATTTTGCCGGGACGGGATTTGGGTAAATCCAGTCTTCATTATTGTGCAATTATCAGAACTGTCAGTCTCAGGTCAAAGTGTATTTTCCGGGAGGCTGGTAGTTTGTCCATATTTGAAACAAAGCAGTCAAAACATGCAAATTTGTTCTTTCGCTGTCATAAAACGGGGTGGCATGCCGTAGCTTGCGATGGAAGACCCTACCCATATAACCTTGGCCCTGAAACCCGAATTCAGTGGTTTCGACCGCCGAAAAAAACTCTCCCACGCCATCCATTTAGCTCTATGAAAATCCAGTCCTCCCTCCCCACACGCATCCATCGTTTCTCGCGGACCTTGTTGCTTCATTCCAGCCTCGGCCTTGCCGCGCTCAGTGCCCACGGTGGCGAAAGCCTGACACCCGCGCCGCAGGTATTTGTCGATTACGCCAAGGATGACGTGGTGCAGTCGTGGCTGAAGCGGAGCAATGTCTCGCTGTCCGTGGAGCGGCAGTTTTTCAAACAAGCCACGGTCAAGTGGGACTGGACCGCGGAGGAAACGCTCGACTACACCCGGGAGTTTGCCATCACCCGCTCCGCCTCCCAGGTCGGCATTCTCTACTCGCCGATCTTTCTGCTTTATACCGACAACGCATCGCCGAGTGACGGCGTGTTGCGTGTCGAGCTGACCGATACCGAAGGGCGGCAGGCGCATTTCGACGTCTCGCTCAAGCACCGGGGCCACCGCGCGACCTGGGTGCGATACACGGACATGACCGGCGACCAGCTTGGCACGCAGATCAAGAGTTTCCGCCTGCGCGCGCCGCAACAAGGCAAAGGCACGCTCTACCTCGGCACGCTCGTTCCCAACGGCAACACCTACGAGGCGCTGGTGATGCCCAGCGATCACGTGCCCTACGTCATGGACGGTGAAGACGAACACCGCGGAGCCGGCGTGCACCGCAGCCATCTGGATGCGATCAAACTCAGTGTTCCGGTCGAGCCTGCCACGGCGGCGGCGATCCAGGAGCTTGAGAAAATCGAGAGCCGACTCGAAACCGCGCTGCTGCACCAAAAACACGCCAAGTTTGCCCAGGTGAAAAAATTCTACGACGCATGCGGCATCGCGCAGGGCGAGCAGGGCAAGGAAATCTGCTTCGGTCGCGAGTTCGCCCCGTTTTCCGCCGAGGTGCAAAAACAATACATCGCCCCGAACACGGTGCGCTTCGCCTTCATCGGCAACATGCTCAACGACCTGGCGTTGATTATCCGGGAAAATAAAAACCCGGCCGAAGTCGCCGAGGCCAAAACCATGGTCGCCGCCACCTTCAAACAACTCCAGGCCCAGGGCTGGGTCAGCGGTCACTCCAGGGGGTCGATCCACAACGTTGGATACAACATCAAGACCTTCATGAGCGCGCTCTATCTGCTCAGGGACGAGCTCGATACCCTCGGCGTCCGCGAGCATTTCACCCAGCTCACCCAGTTCATCACCAACGCGCGCGAAGTGCTGATGCTGCCGCCGAACGATGCCAACATGGATCATTTCCACACCCTCGCCCGCGAGCAACTGGTGTCGCTGCTGCTCACCAAGGACAGCAACGAACGCGTCGCCTGGGTCAAGGCCTACGCCCACTACACCTCGGTGATGTTGGAAATGCGCACCAACGACGACCGCGACGGGTTCAAATACGACGGCACCGCCTTCCACCACTACGGCCACTACCCGGACTACGCGATGGGTGCCATCGGTCACGCCGCGGAGTTGCTCTACATTTTCCACAACACCACCTTCGCATTCAGCCCGGCGGCCAAGGCCAACCTCAAGCAAGCCACGATGATGATGCGCGTTTACGCCAACAAATATGACCTGCCTAACAACTTGCAGGGTCGCCACCCGTTCTCCGATTTTTCCCTGCACCACAAGGATGTGAAGGAAGCCTACTATTATCTAACAAAGACCGGCGACAAGGGGCGGCAGTTCGATCCGGAAGCCGCCGCCGCCTACCTGCGCCTCTACGGCAAGGACGGCGATCAAAAACTGATCTCAGCTTTGGAAAAAGCGGGCATCCAACCGGAGTCCGACCCGCACGGCCACTGGGTGATGAACAATGCCGCCAACTCGATTCACCGTCGCGACGACTGGATGGTGGCGGTCAAGGGTTACAGCAAATACGTCTGGTGTGGCGAGACCTGGGACGTCGCCAACCGCTACGGCGGTTTTGCCAGCCACGGCGCGGTGGATATTTTCACCGGTGCCGGCAAGGCCGCCAGCGGCTGTGTCCAGGACGGCTGGGACTGGACCAAACTGCCGGGCACCACCAGCCTGGAGGTGCCCTTGGAAATCCTGCTGCAAAGCATCGAGATGCACAAAAACAAACGCTCGCAGGAAACCTTCGCCGGCGGCGTCAAGCTCGGCGAACAAGGGATCTTCGGCATGGTGCTCAACGATCCGTTTCACGACCTCTACGCACGCAAATCGGTGTTCTGTTTCGACAACCGCATCGTCTGCCTGGGCAGCAACATTTCTAACATCAAACAGAACTACCACACCACCACCACCTTGTTCCAAAACGCGCTCAACAAAGTGAGCCGGCCGAACTGGATCGACTCGCCTACGCATGCCCTCAGCGAGCTGCCGCTGACCGTCACCCGCGAGGCGAAACCCGACAGCTGTCAGGTGCTGGGCGATACCATCGGCAACAGCTACTTCGTGCGCCAAGGCAAGCTGGTGGTCAGTCGTCGCTTGCAGCACTCGCTCACCCAGGACAAGGGGCTGCCGACTCAAAACCACTTCGCCACCGCCTGGCTCGACCATGGCAAGTCGCCGAAAAATGCGCAATACGAATACAGCGTCCTGGTGCAGGGCAGCGCGGAGGAAATCGACGCCCAGAGCAAGCAGTCGCCCTACACCGTGCTGCAACACGACTCACGCGCCCACGTTGTTTACGACAAGGCGAGCAAGATCACCGGCGCTGTCCTCTTCGAGGAAGGAAGTTTCGATCTCGAGCTGATCAAGGAAGTCTCGCAGCCGGTGCTGGTCATGCACGCCCGCCAGGACGACGGCAGCATCAAGCTCAGCCTCTGCGACCCCGACCTGAAATGGCGCGACGCCCAACCGGAGAGCGTCATCTACGTCAGCGTCGCCGGGTCCTGGAAAATCGCCAGCGGCGAAGGAGTCAGCGTGGTGAAATCCGACAAGGACAGCACCTTGATCAAGGTCAAAACCAAGGAAGGCCGCACCGTGCCCTTCACGCTCCAGCCCAAAGCGTGATAACTTGCAGACACAGGAATCCGCTCCCCGTAGCGAAGGGTTTGCACCCTTCGTTAGATTCAAGGTCATCAACGCGCTAACCGACGAAGGGTGCAAACCCTTCGCTACGGGAGAGGGTGACGCCTCATACGTTGTTAGTCTCAATCCAGGCGGATCACCGTGGCCACGGGGTCGGGTAGTTTGGCGGGGAGCTTGATGGTGGTTTCCTTGGGTCCCGCCATGATTTCGAGTTTCGAGCCGCCGGCTAACAGGGTTGCGGAACTTGCGCTGACCGGCACGGTGATGCTGCCTGAGTCGGGGCGGGAAAAAACGTGCAGGTAGTGGGAGTTTCCCTTGGTGGTGATGCGTCCGTCGAAGCCGGGTTTCTCGACGGGGGAGGCCGTCGTGCCGCGGATGGCCTCCGCATTGACCGCCATCCATTTGCCGACGCCGGTCATGCAGTCGATGCTTTCCTGCGGGACCTCCCCGTTGCCTTTGGGGCCGATGTTGAGCAGGTAGTTGCCGCCCTTGCTGGAGATGTCAATGAGGTTGCGGATGATCTGGCGGCTGTCCTTCCATTTGTGGTCGTGCTGGTTGTACCCCCATCCGGTGTTCATGGTCATGCAGGTTTCCCAGTCGACCCCCGGCAGACCCGTCGCCGGGATGTGGTTTTCCGGGGTGACGAAGTCGCCGTACTGGGGGTCCATGCGGTTGGTGACGTTACCCGTGCCCATGCCGGCAAACCCGGCCTCCGGAATGCGGAACAGGCGGTTGTTCATGATGATGCCCGGCTGCTTCGCACGCACCATCTTGATCAGGTCCTTCGCCCGCCATGCCCGGTCGCCCTGGAAATCCACCGAGCTGTAGTCCCACCAGAGCACATCCACCGTGCCATAGTTGGACACCAGTTCATTCGCCTGGCCGTGGAGGAAATCGATGTAACGCGCGTGGTTTCTCGGTGTCACGGCGAGCGCCTTGGCCCGTTTCGGGTAGGGAAGTCCCTTCGCCGCCTTGAAGTCATATTGCGGATGATGCCAGTCGATGACCGAATGATAGAATCCGACTTTCAGCCCCTCGGCGCGCAGGGCCTCGGTGATTTCGCGGACGAGGTCGCGGTTGAGCACGTCGCCGGCGTCGTAGTTGGTGAGTTTTGAATCATGCAGGGCGAAGCCGTCGTGGTGTTTGGTTGTGAAGACGACGTACTGGCAGCCGGCTTGTTTCGCCAGTTTTGCCCATGCGGTGGCGAAGCCGGGTTTCGGCTGGAACTTCGGGATGGCCTGGGTGGCATACTGATAGGTGTCGGCACCGACCCTCTGCTGGATCCACTCCATGCCGCCGGTGTTGGAAACCATTTTCCCGTTCCAACTGCCCGCCAGCCCCGAGTAGAGCCCCCAGTGGACAAACATACCGAAACGGGCCTGCCGCCACCACTGCATGCGCGCATCGCGCTCGGCGGCGGACTCCGGCACGGCCTGGAGTGGTGAAACGAGGGTGGCGAGTGCGGCGAAGAGAAGCAGGACAGGTTTCATGATGATGGTTGTGTTGGTATGATGTCGGCAGATTAGGGAAGCTGCGCGATGAAGTCAACCGCCGGTGCATTTGGTGGTACTGAGGTGGATGCGTTTCAATCCCGGGGTCGGCTCCCCCAGTGACGGGGCCTGCCATTCCAGACGACTTTTACCATTGCGGGCCCGCGCGTGCATCCGGATATCGGATTCGGCCTCGCCGAAGGATTTCCACCCCCTGGCGCGAAACCCTCGTGGAACTACGCGGGATCAGTTGTCGTCACTAGGTTTGGGCAAGGGGTCCTGGATCGCCCGGAACGTCATTCTGCCACTACGTGGGTTTTTGAAAAAGAGCCAGAGCTCGCGTTTGCGTGTGTTGGGCATCACGGGGAAGGAGGTGAACGGTCGCTGACCCCACGCATTTTCCGCTACATTCCACTGATGGAAAACGGCCATCCGGGATGAGCCTGCGTCCTCCCTGAGAGGAGGGACGGTGGAAATCCCGTTTGCTTTCAGCACGAGTTTGTGTCTCCCCAACATACCGGCGATGGGTGTGCTGGTGGCGTTGACCATCAGGTAGGAGCCGCCCTTGAATTTCTCCGCGGGTGCCCGGATGGGGATCACCCGGTAGGCGGGCCCCTCCTTCTTGGCGAGTGGCACAAACAGCAGGATGTAGCTTTTTCCTGTGGGCGGCAGAGTGATACGGGACGCATCGGCGGCAACGCCATCACCCCACTCCGGGGTGCCTTCGCCGGGTGCCCGCAAAAAGACAAACGACCGACCGGGAAGCAGCACCGGGTCGCTGAGCTGGTGGACCGGCAGGGCGAGACTCTTGCCCCCGTTGAGCACCTTGCCCTCCGGGGAGTAGGCCGCCACCCGGGTTTCCTTGTAGCTGCGCTGGTAGCAGAGCAGGCGCAGCTCCACCTTGGGAGCGTCACCGGACTCCTGCGCAGGGGCCTGCGGAACCACCCCTAACAGGAAACAACATACAAAGCAGAAAATGACGGTGGTCTTCATGGAAAATGGGTTGGCTGCGAGGGGTTGGCCGACGGTCACTACACACTGTCCTTGGAGAGCCAGCGGAATCCGGTGATATGCAAGCGGCGGCCGAAGTTCTTGTTGACCTGGCTCTGCAGGTTCCCGAGCTCCGTCCACGCGGCGTCCGCCGGATCGAGGTAGTCGGTCGCACGCTGGACGGTAGCCTCGCACCAGGCTCTGGCAAGCACTTTGCCCGCGTTGTCCCGTGCTTCCCCGTAGGCCCTGACGGTGAAGCTGTCGGACCTAACCGTCATCACCGGTGCCAGCCCCTGCAGTAGGTCCGCCTGGGTCACATAGCCGGGCGCCCCTTGCAGCAGGGGGCCGAGCGCGGCGTCCATATAGGGGTATTGGCAGTCTTTGATGGTGTTTTTGGTGATTTCCCCCCAGTCCTGCAGATCTTTGTTGATCGAGGTGTCATCAGATTCCAGGGCTTCGGCCAGTGGTCCCCGCAGGGAGAGTTCGGAGCCGTATTCCAGCCGTCGGTTGACAAACTCGGAGAGCGAGCGGAACGGGCCGTAGCGACGCACTTGTTTGACAATGGATTGCGCCAGCTTATGGATGTCATCGTCGCTGAGTTCGCGGTAGCCCGACCAGGCTTCCGGCTCATTGCCGCCGCCGTCGTAGGCACCCGCGTTGGCCATGGGAAAGCGGCTGACGACATAGCGACCGGTCGTCGCGGATGTGGTGGTGGCCCTGCCGTTGCCGTTGGGGTCCGCGACCACGGTCGGTCGCTGATAGAGGCCGGAGAGCAGCAGTTCCCACGCCTGCACCGAGGTCGAGTTGACGTTGAAGCCACCTTGGACCACGAGATCCGCCGCCAGTTTCCGGTAGGCATCGGACGCCGGTTGGTTGCCGGGGAACAGGGAGGTCATGACGTCCTGGCCGGACACGCCGGAAGCCAACGCGTAACGGGGGTTGGGCAGGCTTTTGCCATTGACCAGGAAGTCCTCGGCCACCTGGCGCAGACTGAGGTCGCTGCCCTCGCTTTTACTGAGTGCGGAGTCCTGGTGGGCGATCGAGGAAAAGTACCAGCCGTCGAACAAGTGGGCGTTGGCGAGGTAGGAGTAGTCCCTGACCTCGTGGCTGCGTTTGCTCAGGCTGCCGAAGCCCTGGCCGGCGCTGTAGCCGAACATTTTCCACCAGTGATCCCAGCCGGCGTGGGTCACGGCCTGGGCCGGCACACCCGGGTTGGCAAAGGAGTTGCCGATGGCGTGGTTCTGGCCGACCTCCAGCGGTCTCTCGTCGAAGGAGCTGTTATCGTAAACCGGGAGGTGCTGGAGCTGGCCGAGCGAGTGGAGCGGAGCCAGCGGGATCGACTGCGAGGTGACGCGCTCCTGGCCTTCCGCAGCGGTGTAGCTGGGACCGATGAAGGCGGAGTTCTGGTCTACCGGGGAAACATTCAGCAACTGCCACGCCTCGTTCACCGAGTTGATCGTGCGTACGTCGAACGCGACCGACTGCGCATACCAGGGCGTCACCAGATCGCCACCACTCCAGTCGGAGCGCGTGATCGAGTTGAACTGGTGTGCGGGCAGACTCTGCACCCAGTGCTTCTGGGGAAACTGCTCGCCGTCCGCTGATTTCACATGGTATTCAAACAGGGCGAAGGCGGTCGGGTTGTCCTCGAGGGCGCCAAAGGTGTAGCTGGGAGCCTCGGCGGCACTCACCAGCTTGACGTTGGGGCTCGTTTTTTCGATCACAAAGGCCGAGAACTGCTTGGAATTGAATTCATTGTTCCAGATCCCCCAGTTTTGGCTGGTGCTGAGATAATAACTCTGGGCGTGGATGTCCCAGGCATACTGGCGTTTGTAGTTGCTGCTTGAGTCGCCGTAGGTGTCGCAGTCGATGACCACCTGGACTTTGTCGCTCTTCTGGCCGATGATTTCCTGACTCTGCACCCCGTTCTGATAAAGGCTCCTGCCGTTGGCGCGCAGGTTGCGGTAGGTGGCGCCCGGGAGGTTAGGGCCGTAGTCGAAGTTTTTGTAAGCGAACTGGCCGAGGTAGTGCTCGCCGGTCTGGGAGGCTTTTCCACCCGAATTATAGTAAAGCACCATGTTCCCCCCGGCCGGGATGGTGGCGTGCTCCTTGAGGTTCTCACTGACGTTACCCCTGGACTGGGACGTGGACCACCACGAGGTCGTGGATTTTGCCCGCCAGTCGAAGTTATACACGCTCGCTCCGTTGATCCTGACGTCAAAGTTCAGCGGCAGCTTCTCGGTGGCCACTGTCAACGAGTCGATCTCCAGGGCCACGTTGTAGGGATTCCAGAGGACCACCACGGGATAGAGCGAGAAGTGCAGGCCATACTTGTCGAGCGCCGCCGAACTACCGCTGTATTTCTGGGTTGAGTAGCTGATGAGCATCATGCACTTGACCACCACGGGGCTGAGCCGCAGGCGCTTGTCGGTGGCCGCCGGGTTGGCGTCGGCGTGGACATTCTCGTGGTCTGAGCCGGACTTCACCATCGGACGTCCGCTGCTGTCGAGCCTGACGATGGGGGCGCCCGTGCCGTCGCTCAAGCGGTAGAGGCGGCAGTAGTGGCGCAGGTACTCCCAGGGGATGTAGTTTTCCAGCGTGTATTCCGGTGGTGTGGCGGAGGACTCCATCGCCAGGTTGAGGCACTTGCGCAGTCCGCCACGCGAGGCGTCCACCAGCAGCGATTCGCCGGTGGTGGCGATATCGTGGAACTTGTCGTCCGCAGCGGTACCCGATCCACTCCCGGTAGATGTCAACCCGAGTGTCGGCAGGGTGATGCTTTTATCCCATTCCTCTCGCGAGGTCGGCAGGGTGTCGTCCACCTGGTTCTGGCCCTGTGTGGCTCCGTCCATGGCATGGGCCCGGGTCAGCAGGGCACCCGGCTTCGTCACGTCCTCGCGGTGGCCTGCGTTCACCCGGCATTTCACCGCGTTACCGGAGGTCCACCAGGCCATGGCGCCACCCTCCGTTTTGACATCCGGCGCATAGACCCAGTCGGAGGGGTCGGGGCAGGTTCCCTCGCCCAGCAGCCTGACCCCCGAGCTGGTGAGGTCGACTGTTGCCGCGTCATTTTTCCCCAACTCCCAGGCACCCGAGACCAGCCATGCGCGGAACGACTGGTCCTTGTCGTAATCGGCGGGGAGTGTCAAGTTGCCAGTATCGGTTAGGTCCTGGCGGGAGTCCCACACGCCGGTGAAGTGGGCGTTTTTCAAAGTCGACGCATCCTGTGCCAGGATGTCGGCGCGGGCACTGATCCGCCTGTCGGGCCCCAGCTCGCTCTGCAACTGGCCGATCGCCAGCATCAACGCCAGGCGTGCATTGGCCCTGGCGGTCATCTCCGCCTCCTGGCTGCCGCGGCTCCGCAACTCGATGGCGGAAAGACTGAGCATCGCCAGCGCGATCATGACAAGCAGGACCATGACGCTGATCGTGGCCACCAAGGCAAATCCACGCCGCCCCCGCTCTTTACCGGCGCACATAGGTGGTGTTTGAAGATTCATGTATTCACAAATAGACTACACTTTGTGTTTATCCATCTATAAAAATTTCATATTTGTCCCAAAAAGCCGCTCCCGCAACCTTGTGGATTGGGACAAATAGACAATACTTTTAAATGGCCGTCCAGGCTTACTCCGTGCATTTTACCGAAGTCATTGTTGGTGTGTGCGGGCATTTCTCCCTGCGCAGCACTCAACCCTACCAAACTACATAACAACCAAAAACTACCATGAAATACAAATCCCTGTTACTTCTAACCGCCCTGGCCACCGCTTCGTCACAAGCGGCGGTCACGGTCACCGACAACGGCCTCACCGCCCCAACGCTCGGTGTCAACGACACCGGCTACATCGGCGCTCCCAACGCCCGCTTCGGTTGGGGAGATGGCGTGAACGAAACGGTGGGCCAGACCTTCACGCTCGCCTCCCCGATCACCCTCGGGTCGATCTGGATTTCCTACAACGACTTCGATGCAGGCACCGTCACCCTCACTCTTACTGTGGACGCAGGGAACAACGGCAGCAATGAGATCACCGAAACCGGAGTGGTGCTCGACAACAGCAACTTCAGCGGCAGTTCCGACGACGGAGGTGCCAGTCCTTACTACTGGATGCAGTTTGACCTGTCCTCACACAACCTGGTGCTACCGTCCGGAGTCAGCAAGTTCTCCATCGTCGCGACAGCGGCAACCTCGGGTGGTTCTGACTCCTGGCCTCTTGGCTCCATGTACAACAACACGGATGTCTATGCAGGCGGCTCGGAGCAGGGGCTTCCCAACGGTGGAGACTTCCTCTTCGCGGTCACAGAGGTGCCTGAGCCTTCGTCATCCCTACTGCTCGCCCTTGGCACCGGTGCGCTGGCATGGCGTCGCCGCCGTTGCTGATTTTCATGCGGGTTAAAACACGCCCCGACGCGGAACCCGGTCTTGTCCGGCAAGCTCGCGTCGGGGCTTTTTCTTTTTCCAGCAATCATTTTCCGGGAATATCCAGGGAGAGTAACCGTAATCCTTGCAAGCCATGGACGATATGAAAACATCGCGCGTTCCCGCCTGGTGCATGGTGGCATGGGGACTGCTGTCAGCCAGCGCCGTCGACGGCCAGGTGGTGGTCCGCGATCACGGGGCGCTGGCACCCGGCCTCGGCACGGGCGGCACCGGCTACACGGCAGTGCCCGACAGCCGCTTCGGCTGGGATATCGGCGAACGCGTCGGCCAGAGTTTCACCCTGGATTCACCGGCAAGCCTCGGCTCGATCTGGATCGCCTACAACGACTTCGAGGCCGGTGACGCCAGCTTCCGCATCCGGGTCGATGCGGGCAACGACGGCAGTTTCGAGATCGATGAATCGGGCGTATTGTTAGACAGTGCCAACTTCAGCGGCGCGGCAAGCGACGCGAGGACGTCGCCCGTGTATTGGATGGAGTTCGATCTCTCCGCCCACGGCCTGACCCTGCCCGCAGGCGCCAGCCGCTTCTGGATCGACCTGACCGCCTCCAACTCCGGCGGTGCCGACAGTTGGCCGCTCGCCGTCCTCTACCAAAGCAATGCCACCGCCTACGCGGGTGGCGCGGAGGAAGGCACTCCCGGTGGAGGTGATTTCCTGTTTGCTGTGACAGCTCTCGTTGCCGACGCCGATGAGGACGGCATTTCCGACACCTACGAGCTGGCCAACACGAATCCGCCGTCGGCGACCGGACTGGATCCGGCCCTCGACGACGAC
This sequence comes from Akkermansiaceae bacterium, assembly GCA_024233115.1. Taxonomy (NCBI): domain Bacteria; kingdom Pseudomonadati; phylum Verrucomicrobiota; class Verrucomicrobiia; order Verrucomicrobiales; family Akkermansiaceae; species Akkermansiaceae bacterium. The sequence goes on along the minus strand of JACKQB010000005.1, from coordinate 270,332 downwards.
AACGACGGGATCAGCAACGTGCGGGAGTTTCTCGGCCAGGATGCCGCTGGAAATACACACGGCTACGGCCAGACCCGCGCCATGCTTCAGGATACCGACGGCGACGGTCTGAACGACGCTGTGGAGATTACCGGCTCGGCGAATGCTGCGTTTGGAAACGAGGGCACCGACCCGACCAAGGCCGACACCGATGGCGACGGCATCGCGGATGGCGAGGAGGTGATGCCCGGCCTCGATGGTCTTGTGATGAATCCAAACCAGGCGCAGGCCGTCACCCACCTGTTCGGGATCGATTTCAACCGCAACGACGAGCTGGGCTCACCCAGCCAGACTTTTCACCGGGTCATCGCGGGCTCGGCAAACGATGCCTCCGCCAACCCATCGGTCTTCACCAAAACCATCGGCGCGGTGCAGGTCGAGGTGTCCCGGCCGGATGCCCAGCCCTTTGAGTTTCGCGGCGGCAATGGCGATGCGTCCCGGGCGATCCCCGGCGGAGACACCTCGCTTTCCTTCCTGGTGGCCGACTTCATCGGCACCCGCACGGGCCGGATCGACCTGACCTTCACCGGCCTGCCGGCGGGGAGCTATCTGTTCCGCTCCTCCCACCTCGAACCCCTCACCGGTGCCACTCTCGGCTTCGCGCAGGGGGCCACAACGACAGAGCCTAACACCTTCGAGCTGCGCCACGGTGGATCCGTCCGTGCCTCCGTCCAGCCGACTGCGCTCGGCTCCGCCGGCCTCAACACCACCTTCATCAATGACAGTCAGATCCCGCAGGCCGCCTTCGCCTTCAGCCACGATGGCACCGGCCCGTTGACGATCGAACTCCATGCCACGGAATCCAACGGCGCAGACCGCTATCTCTTTCTCAACGGCTTTGAAATGCTCCAACTCAACCCGTGATGTCCCGCCTCCTATTTTTCCTTCTTCTCGCCGCCGCCGGACTCCGGGCCGCGCCTAACGTCCTGTTCATCGCCGTCGATGACCTGCGGCCCGAGCTGGGCTGCTACGGTGAGGCGCACATGCACACGCCTAACATCGACAGCCTCGCCTCGCAGGGCCGGCTGTTCCGCAATCACTACGTCGCCGTGCCGACCTGCGGCGCCTCCCGCTACGCGCTGATGTCGGGTCTGCGGCCGACCGCTTCCACCGACGGCAACGATGCCTTCAACCAGATGCCGAGCAGCCCGACTAGCAACCCGGAGAGCTGGGTGGAGCTGCTGCGCCGCAACGGTTGGCGGACCGTCTCGATCGGCAAGGTGGCCCACGAGCCGGACGGCTACCGCTGGAACTACCCGTCCACCTATGACATCGGCAGAAGCTCCGCGACCCACGCCGAAATGCGTTTCTCCTGGGACGAGATCCTCTACGGCCACGACAAGTGGGGTGCCCAACGCTATCCCCTGTTTGCCTATGCCGATGGAAACGGCCGGGTTTCCGGAAGCAGTCCGGCGTATGAAGTAGGGGTCGATGCCCAGGGGCAGTCGCTGCCCGATGACGCCTACCCGGACGGGCAGACCGCGCAGGCCGCGATCGCCAAGCTGCGCGAGTTCGCCGACGATGGCGACCGCTTCTGCCTCGCGGTCGGATTTTTCAAACCCCACCTACCCTTCAACGCGCCCAAGGCCTACTACGACCTCTACGATCCGGCCGGGCTGCCCGCGCCCTTTCCGGCGGCCAAACCCGTGGGTGCCACGGCCGCCACCGTCGCCCAGTCCGGGGAGCCCAATGCCTACACCTCGACCGGCGACCGCGCCGCGCTGCGCCGTGCCTACTTCGCCTGCGTCTCCTACGTTGATGCCCAGATCGGCAAAGTACTCGCGGAACTCGACGCCCTCGGCCTGCGCGACAACACCCTGGTGATCCTGTGGGGCGACCACGGGTGGTGTCTCGACGACTACAGCCTGCTCGGCAAGCACATCGTGCTGGAACGGGGGGTCCACTCGCCGCTGATCGTCCGCGCCCCCGCCGGGTTCGCGCCGCAAACCTTCGCCGGGGTCGCCGCGGACGGACTTGTGGAAACCATCGACCTCTATCCGACCATCGCCGAGCTGTGCGGCCTCGACCTCCCCGCCGGCCCCGAGGGACGCTCCTTTGCGCCGTTGGTGTTCAATCCATTCGCGCCGGGAAAAAACCATGCCTACTCGAGAATCGGCAGCACCCGCTCGGTCCGCACCCCCGACTGGCGCCTGGTCGAAACCGGCGGCACCAGCGACCTCTACGACCTTTCGACCGTCCGCTATGAACTGGAGGATGTGGCGGCATCGAACCCGGGGGTGGTCGGCGAACTGAACGCCGCGCTGTCGGTGGCCGGGACACGGCCGACGACGACCTATGACAGCTGGTCCGCCGGGAAGCCGCTGCTGGCCGATCCCGGGGGAGACGCCGACCACGACGGCTGCCCGAACCGCATGGAGTACGCCGCCGGCTCGGATGCCCTCGACCCTGGCTCGAAACCCAGCCAGGGGATCGACTTCGAGGACCTGAGCCACCTCGGACTCTCAGACCGCGAACCCGTGTTCACCTTCACCGCCCTCGCAGCCGACGACCTGCTGACCACCCCCCTCACCTCGACCGACCTGATCAACTGGGCCTTCGATCCACTCCTCTTCCTTGATGCGACGGAAGTGGATGGTGCACTGCGGCGGCTCCGTTTCCGGGTGCCGGAAGACACGGCGGAAAGGCGTTTCTTCCGGTTCGAGATCTCCCCCAGGTGACTGCACTCATTCGAATGGCCTATGGGGTGTTTGTCGTTCGTTTTCCCGTCGGAAAAGACTCACTTTTTGCGCCGGAGCGTGACTTCGATCTCATGGATCGAGTAACCCCACTGCGTTTTGGGTTGGCTCATGTGTACGCGGAGGTAGCGGGCTTTTTGCGCGCTCAAACTTGCACGGATCTTACCCGGCTTGGCTTCTCCCACGTACACCTTTTTCCAGGTCTTCGCATCGGTGGAGACCTCGAGCTGATAGATTTTCGGCACGGCGGTTTCCCAGGTCACGTCCACCGAGTTGAACGCCACGTCCTTGCCGAGGTCCAGGGCGAGCCATTGCTTGTCGCGGGTCGGGCCGGACGACCAGCGGCTGCGCGGGTCCTCATCCGTGACATTCGCCGGGTGAAGTCCGTGCGCGGCGTCGGATGCCGAGGCGGTCACCATGCAGGCGGCGGCCAGGTTGTCCGGGATATCCAGCCCGGCGGCGCGTCCGATCTCCTTGGCGCTGAGCGTGCGGTTGACCACCCGGAGCTTACGGATTTTCCCGACAAACGACTCGCCGTCCCGGGTGCCGATGCGGCGCAGAGGACAGACCATCTGGTTGTTCGACTCGGCGATCTTCACGCCGTCCAGCCAGATCGAGTTGCGCCCGGGCATTCCCACCACCGTCAGCGTGGCCCATTGGTTGAGCGGCAGCAGGACATCGGACGACTGGCTGACATCGCCCACTTTGAACGACTTCACCGGAGCCGCGCCCTGCTCGAGATAACCCGCCGCACGCAGCGTGCCGATGCCTCGCTTGGTGATTTTTTCCTTGATTTCCTTACCGTCGGCACCCTTGCGCTTCCTCACCTCGTCACGGCTGTAGTTGACGCAGATCTCGGCCATGGATGATGAGAGAAGCACGCCCCGGCCCTTCGTGTCCGCCGTGCGTTTCACCTCCATCGTCAGGGTCCACGGGTATTCCAGATCCGCCCGCGCCGCGTCCGCCCGCGGCAGCGGCACCGATGCCGACTCGTCCTTGAGGGTGATTTCACCCGGGTGGTCGAGCACCACGCCGTCTTTGGCCGGCAAGCGGTCGAAGACGCTCACGTTGGGAATCGGCAGGGTGCCGGTGGCCCGTGCCACAAACTCCTGATAGCTCGCCTCTCCCTTGTGACCCCACAGTTTCTCGGCAAAGGAATGCACACCTGTCAGGGTTGTCTCCGCCGTTTCGGTGAGGGTGTATCCGGTCGGCCCCTGGTCGAACCACACATGCAGCTTGCCGCCGAGCAGCTTGGGATCGTCCTTGGCGGGGTTTTTCGCCATGTCGCCGCTGACCATCCACGGCTCCCAGTTTCCATAAATCGCGGCGCGGTTGATGCCGTAGTAGTGACACCCGGGCACGATGTAGGTTCTGCCGTGGTTGGAGTTGATGATCGAGTGACCCTTGGCAATCTGGCCCTTCGCGTCATCGGTCTCCCACATGTCGATGATGACCGTGGGATCGATCCGGGTGGTGCCGCCCATGTGCTCGAAGCCGGACCAGATCCGGCAGTTTTTCCCCCGCGAGCGGATGTGTGTGTTCATCGTGTTGATGAAAACGCGGAAGGCCTCGTGCAGCTCCTCCTTGCGCGGTCCGCCGACGCGGTATTCATCGGTGCCGATGTGGAAATCCGGGGCGTCAAACAGGGGGATCATTTCATCGAGCAGTTGTTTCATCAACGCGATCGTCCTAGGGTTGGTGACATCGATGTAGTTGGGGTAGCCCTTGAGGGTGATGTCCGGCCAGTAGTTGGTGAAACAGCGGGCGTGTCCCGGCATGTCGATCTCCGGCGTGATGGTGATGCCGCGCGCCCGGGCAAAGTCCTGAAGCTCGCGCAGGTCCTGCTTCGTGTAGTGCAGGTCCTTCGATGCCAGACCGGGGAAAACCTTGCTTTCCACCCGGAACGCCGCGTATTTCCCGCCGAAGGCCTCGTCGCTGAGGTGCAGGTGGAGCTCGTTCATCTTATACCACCCCATCATCCGGATGAAGTCCTTGAGCACCGGCAGCGGGTAGGGTTTGCGCCCGACGTCGAGCATCAGCATGCGCCCCTTGTAAACCGGGTGGTCGACAACCCGCCCCTTCGGCAAAACCGGGGACTTGCCGAGCATCTGCAAGAGGGTTCTGGAGCCGTAGTAAACCCCGGCGGGAGAGGCACCGCGAATCACGATCCGCTCACCAATGTGCAGCGAGTAGGCTTCCGGCGAACTGCCCTCCACGGCCTTGATCTCCAGCACGACCTTCACCTTCGACTTTTCCCGGCCCGCGCAGACCGCGGCCAAATCCTCCGCGATGACTTTGGCTGTTTCCTGCAACTGCGCCGCACCGGCGGGGGCCAGCTCCATCAACGGCCACCCGACGTCAATCGTGCCCTCTTCCGGCGACCAGGATTGCACAGTGGGCACCACTCCCGGGACCGGACCCGCGGCATGGATAAACGAACTCACGGACATGACAACAGCTAGGCAGGTGATTAATTTCATAGGTTTCAATGGTTGGTGTGGATGCATTATCAGCCGCTTCCGGACTTATTCAAGCCCGGGTGCAAACGATCACGCAGCCACTTGTTAGAGATCATTCTTTTTCCTCATGGTCAACAAATCCGTCGTCGGTGTGGTCGCGTTCAATATGGCGGATGGCATGATAGAAATCCTTCAGGTCCCTGACGCCCCCGAGGGTAAACCAGACGGTGGTAACCACCGCCAGCCCGCCAAGGCACCAGAGGTAGACATACCAGAACGCGAGCCATTGCTGGTCCGAGGGGTCGGCTACAAAACCGTAGAGGGTACCGACGACAAAAACCAACAACCACGCCACAAACCACCCCACGATCGCGTAGGCGATGAGTCGGTCACGAAAGGTGAACTCCGAGGTGATACCGAAGCATTTCTGGAGGGTGGAGGCGTCACCGTGGTGGGCGACCTGGTCGCCTTCAATCCCGTATTTTCCACGGTGGAGCATTTTGTCCATGTTGTGCTCCTTGTTTTCTATCAGGGAGATACAAACATAGAGGATGGTGCAGCTCACAATGTTGACGAAGAACAGAACCTGCGGGTTCAGCGGGAAATCTTCCAGTGACGAGCCAAGGAGCGGTGCGACATCCGTCCACATCTCGGTGACAACGTAACTGAAGGCACCGATCACCACGCCGGTGATGAGGGCGGCCCAGGCGGCTTTGCTGGTGCCCCTTTTCCAGTAGAGTCCGCCAATGATGATGGCACCCGCGCCACCGAGCCAGATACTGTTCACCAGCGCGAAATACATCAGGATCTTCTCCATGCTGCCGACGTAGTAGCTCCACAAAAAGGCGAACACACACACCAGGATGATCGAGCCGCGCAGCGCCCACATGTGCGACCTGGGTGTGAACCGCTTTTTCCGGAACGGCATCACCACGTCCTGCAGGAAAACGGCGCCCCAGGTGTGCATGAAGCTGTCGTAGGTCGAGATCAGTGCCGCCAGCATGATGGTGCAAAACAGCCCCGCGATACCGATCGGCATGATCTGGGTCAGAGCCACGGTGATGACCCGCTGGCCGCGATCCGCCTCGGAAAGGTGGCTCAGCTTTTCCTGGATGATGCCGGCCTGCTCGGCATGGGCCGGGTTGTGCATCACGTTCATCGCACAAAGCACCAGCACCATGTAAAACAGACACTGCCCGAGCCAGCGCCACTGGTTGAGCACGCTCCCCATGCGGAACTCATGACCGCTTTTTGCCGAGGCGACGTACGCCTGGTTCTGCAGGTTGGACATGACCCCGTAATACGCGCCGACGATCCCGATGACAAAGTACCAGACGTTGAAATCCTCCACCGCACCGGCCTTGAACGGGCTGACCAGCGACTTGCCTTCCTCCGGCAGCTCCAGCAGGATCTTGCTGATCGCCGTCCAGTCGAACCAGAGGTACGCCACCACCACCAGGATAATGAGGGAGGCAACCTGGGTGAACATCCCCTGCAGGCAGTCGGTCACCAATACCGCAATATGGCCGCCAAAGAATACAAAGAAAAGCGAGGCAGCAAGCAAGGTAATCATTGCCACCGGAAAAGTTTCCAGGCTCAGCCCCAGGCATTGAAAATGGTTGGGGAAACCACAGAAGCTGATGAAAAACTTCGCTCCCACCGCGGGGAAAATCCCGAAGTTGATCAGCCCGGCAATCCACGCAATCACCCCGGAGGTGATGCGCAAACCCTTGCTGTAGCGCGACTCGACAAACTGCGCGACTGTTAGAGCGCGGGTTTCACGGAAGCGGCACACTCCAAACCCCGAGATATTGAGCGCCAGGTAAAAGGGCGTGGTCAGCATCACCATCCACATCGCCACAAATCCGGCGCCGTGGTAGAGCTCGAACATCGCGATGATGTTGATCGCCCCGATCCACACCATGCCGCTGCCCGCGCTCATCATGTATCGGCCGCCCGACCGGCCACCGGCCAGGAAGTCGGAGACACTCTGGGTGTGTTTGTTGGTGCGCACCACGGTGACCACCAAAAAGAGAAGGAATGCGGCTACGATGAGCCAGTCGATTGTTGTGAAGTTCATAATGTTAGAAATGTAGTTTCAAAAAGACGCTCTCGCCAAAAGCCACGGGCCGGTTCAGGCGCAGCAGGCACCGGCCCTGCCGGTGATCGATCGTCAGGTCCGTTGCCGGCAGCCAACGCCCGTCCACGGCAAGGCAGCTCACGGATGCGGGAGGCTGTGGTGCGTAAAATTCCCAGGTCACCTGCGGCCAGGCATCGAAGCCGAGGTTCGCCATGCCGAGGATGGATGCGGTGCCGAGGTCCCGGTACATCGCCAGCGGGTAGGCGCCACCGGTGGTGATCAATGGCGGCCGGTCCCCGGATATCCAGCGGACGGCCGCTTGCAGTTGGGTGGCGCGCTTGGCATGTTTGAAACCCGCGCCCCACGCCGACGACAGCTTCCACAGGTGGGTGACAACACGCCCGCCGCGCTCATTTTCAAAAGCAATCATACACGCCTGCCGCACCCTGCGCTCGTTATCGACAAGCCGACTAACCACCTCCGCCCCGTCCAACAGCTCCGCCGGGTAGAACCGCGCGTCATGACTGAAGCTCGGCAGCAAACAGGTGAGGTAATTGTTTTCCGCGCCATCAAACCCGGGATGCATATGCTCTTCGGCCGCGAGCGGCGCCAGCAGCGGATCGTTGATACCCACGTCCGCCGACAAGCCGGCCACCCCGATCTCCGCACCAAATCCACGCTCGACGAGTATCGACGCCGCCTCGCCATCGAGGAAAAGCCCGCCGCCTAACAGACGCAGTATCGTATCATCGGAAAGCGCCCGCGGAATCTGTCCCGTGAGTGCCGACACCGGTGATTCGTCGTACGTCGTCGCAAGCCCGTGCGTTTCAAACATCTCAACGGCCTCCTGGCCGTGGCTCTGCAGACTGGCCAGGGACTCGCCCTGCCGCAGCTGTTTGTGGCAGGCGAGATCGGTCGGAAAATGAAGCCGCACCCCGCGATACGCACCCGCTTTCGTGGTTTCCCGTCCCAGCGACAGCATCCGGGCCTTGCTGCCGGAGAGCGCCTGGACGGCGGCCTCGTCCTCACGCATGGGAGTGCCCATGTGGTCAAAGGTGTTCATGGTCACACCGGCGGCCCCATACGCGATGCTCGTCATTATTTTAAGCTCGCTGAAAAGCCTGCTGTTCGCATAGGCCGAGAAGTGGACGTTTTCCACCTCGGTTAGATCAATGGTCGCGGGCGGGCAGACATGCCGGGTCAGCTTCACCGAGTCCTGTGAGAAATATAGTCCGCGCGGACTCGCCCAGCCCTCGTCGTAACAGCCCATGGTAGGACGACTGTAAACGGGCTGCCCACCGCCGAGCGCCTCGCAGAAACGCGACCAGTCGCGTCCTTCCACGGCGTGGTTCCTCGGTCCGCTGGACATCAGGCCCAGACGGGTCCCCGGCGACACCTCGCGCACACAATCTCCTAACAAAGCGGCGGTATCCACCATGACATCGCCCTGCAGCCGCATCCACAGCGCCCGCCACGGGTGGGGTGGGCCGGGTCTTTCCAAGGCATCCACCAGCGATTGACGGTCGACCTTTTCCCCGGCGAACTCCGAGAACCGCTCCAGGTGCGCGTCACAGAAACAGCCGAACTGCACAGGCGCGTGATTAAAGCTGCGGATGTCATCCTCCACCCAGATCACCGCGGGCTCCGTACCCGCCAGCTTGCGCCAGTAGCTCCGCATGTAGGCCCGCCATTCGGGGCAGAGTGGGCATGCGGTGCTGCGCGCAACCCTGCCGTCGTGGCCAACCATACACCGCGCGCCGTCAATCATCGGCCGTCCGCGGTCCGCGTGCCCGAGGGTGGTCCAGGGGTTCAGCGAATAAACGACACCCGCTTGCCGCAGTGCATCCCGCGCCCGGCACAGCCTCGGTAAATAGTCATCCACCCACGCCAGGGGCGTGTGCCCGTGGTTGAACTCCTCGGGGTCCACGATGACAATCACCTCGTCGAGCCCCATCGGTCCGGCCAGCTCCACCAACTCAGACAGACCGGCCTCAAACGCATGCGGCGGCAGGGTGCGGCGCAGCGCATACCAGCCATGCTGGGATGCAGACAATTTTTCTTCCGGGTATTGCATGGGCGCAGACGGTGGTGGTTATCCGTGTCAGTAGTGGCTGTGTAGATGCCCCGGGTTATAGTGTCGAGACTATTAGTCTGCTCAACGGGCGATTGCCGGGATGAGGTGGCCATGAAGCCAGCCCGCCGCAAGCATGCGGACCCTCATATCATGCCGACGGCGGACAGGTCGACTCCCGATGGGCAAGGATGGGTTTGACGGTCTGGCTGGCAACGTCCTCGCCGTCCAGCTTCGCCAGAAGCGTCCTACCGGCGGTAAGCCCTATCTCGTAGTAGTGGGGTGACACCGATGTCAGTGCGGGATTGATGATACCCGACAGGGCGAGGTCTCCCTGTCCGATGATCGAGATCTCCTCCGGCACCACCATCTTCTTTTTCCTGCAAGCGTGGATCACCCCGTAGGCCAACAAATCGTTGTAACAAACCAGGGCGCTGGGTCGGTTCGGATGCTCGAGCACGAGGTCGAGTGCCCCTTTTCCAGCCTCCAAAAACGCGGGGTCCATCTCCAGCGACTCACTCAGCTCCTGGGCCAGGACCATGGAGTCCAAGCCATGTGCACGCATGGCATCCTCATACCCGAGGAAATGCTGCCACGCATCATGGTGAAGCAACTGGTCGTCGTAATGCTTATGGGTAAGAAGACCGATGTTGCGATGTCCCTGTGCGATCAGATACTCAGTGGCATCACGACCTCCAATCCTGTTATCGTGATCGACATTGGTAATATCCGGGAGGATGTTACCAAAGATCTCCACCACCGGAATCTTTGACTGCTTCAATTTTTCCGCAAACCTGCTACGGGCGGTTCTTCCGGGCACCGCCGTACAGTTGACAACCATGGCATCCACCTGCCGGTCCAGACAACGCTCGAGGCTGAGGTTTTCATCATCCGGGTGACCTGAGAAAAAGACCAGCGGTGAGTAATCCGTGTCTTTCAATACCGATTGCAAGCCCTGCAAAAAGGAAGCCGAGAAATGGGAGTTCACCTCGTTGAGCAACACCCCGATCAGCAGCGACCGGTTGAGCTTCATGGCCCGGGCGTTGATGTCGACACGGTAGCCGAGGTCATCGGCACACTTCAGCACCTTCGCTTGGGTCGTCTTGCTGTAACGCTCACCCTGGCCGCTCAGGATCATACCTACTGTAGAAACAGATACCCCAGCTTTCTCCGCGATCGTTTTTCTTGTAATTTTCAATGGATTGGGAGTCTGTTATATGAGCCACAACATATGTGACACGTTTCTTTCTAAAAAGCATGGTCTAAATCTCAAGTAAAAAATGACGGCTAAAAACCCAGTGCGAGCAAGCTCGGGATTTTCGAACCGCGAATGGACGCGCATTTACCCGAATGAGTATCTTGTCTCATCGAAACTGGCTTGATTTGATTTTCATCGGGTCCATCTCCACCACTTGGGGTGCTTGGAATATAAAAAATGCGTGTCCATGCCCGTCCATTCGCGGTTGATCAGACAACATTATTGCCATTTCGCCCCTGGCTTGAGCGCCCTGGCAAAAAACCGCAGGCAGGACTTTGCCGAAAATCCAGGTGGCCGGCTTCTTCTTTGCGATCCCGTCCTCCCACCCGTCAATCGGCCTGGAAAATATGACGGGCCAAAAATAGGATTGGCCATTGCCTGATGGTGAAATTACGCTACACAAGTCGCGTATCATTCCACTATGACCATGCCAACGGAACCGGAGCACACCTTCACCCCAGGAACCCACATCGGGGACTACCTCATGGGGGAGTTGATTTCCAAGGGCACCAACACCTCCACCTGGACCGCCACCCAGATATCGGTCCAGCGTGAAGTCTCCCTTTGTGCCCTCGACGACGGGATCAAAAAAGACCCCGCATCCAGGGAAGGTTTTATCAGCGATGTCCGGACCAAGGCCTCGGTCGACCACCCCTTGATCGCCTCCGTGCTTGAGGCTGTCAACGAGGGGGACCAGTGCTTTTTTGCCATGGAAAAGCTCCACGGTAAAAACCTGGCAAGCTGCCACGACGAGGGCACGAGCATCAGCCCTATCCAGACGGCACGCATCATCCGCAATATTGCCGGAGCCTGCAATTACCTGGAAGCACACGGCATCGCCTCGCTGCCGCTGTCGCCCCACGACATCTACATCGATGACAAGTACCACTGCCGCATCGCCAACATGGCCATCAGTGGGGCGCCCGACCCATCCGTCGGCACCCAGGACAAGGAAATGGTTGGTCGGCTGATGCAGGACCTGCTCGAGCCGGGCCAGCCGGGCTCGACGAGAACCAGTTCACTCTGTGATTATATGGCGGACCGCGAGCGTGAACAGGCACTCACCTGGATGCAAATCCACGATCTGGCCGACAAGGTGGAGCGCCAGCTCGCGGAACCGAATGCGCGCGACCAAATCCAAAGCCCGACCATGCGTATGCGGCCGGACGTTTCCCATGCCGCGATCGGTCAATTTCTGTCGATCCTTGCCATCCTGTTGATCATTGGTGGTTTGGTCTATTATTTCTCCACCCGCAAAACCCCGCCGGCCAAACGCCAGATGCGGGACATGGTGCATATTCCGGCTGGAAAATACCCGGGTCCCGACGGATTCCAGGTCAAGATGCGGGACTTCTGGATTGATGCGCACGAAGTCACCATCGGTGAGTATGCCGAGTTCCTCGAGGTGCTTGACCAGTTGGCCGACGATATGAAAACCGTCTACCAGCACGAGGAACAACCGAAGGATAAAACGTCCCACGAGCCCGACGACTGGGCCAATCTCCTCGCTGCGGCCAAGGAGGGGGAAACATGGAATACGCTCCATGTCGACCTGAACTATCCCGTGGTCGGGGTCGACTGGTGGGATGCCTACGCCTATGCCGTGTGGAAGGGGCGCCGACTGCCCACCCGCGAGGAGTGGTATGCCGCATGCTCAGCCGGTAGTGATCCGAGCAAGTTGGAGGCTTCGGGCTGGAGCCCGGTTGACCAGACCGAGCAAACCAGCCACGGGATCTGCGGTATGGCGGGCAATGTCAGTGAGTGGATGCGCAAGAAATGCCTCAATCCGGCGGACCCCTCACTGCCACCCAGGTATGTCATTTGTGGTGCGTCCTACCTGCGGCCCAAGTATGGTGCCCGCGCCCGTGAGTGGGTGGATGACCGGAGCCTCCGCAGGAACGACCTTGGATTCCGGACCTTGAGTAACTCTCCACAGGAAGATTGACGCACGATCGAATACAGCCTAGAAAGGAAATCACCTATGAGCCACCACACCCGACTCCACACCCCATCCATGCCTGCCCGCCCCAACCTGGCCGGCAACAACCGGATGCGCAGACCAACCGGCCTGACCGGCCTGCTGCTGGCCTTTTTTGTCATCCTGTCCACCCTCCCGCAAGCCGGTGCCCAGGTGGCCGTCCGCCTGCAGATGAACAAGTCGAACTACATCCTCAACGAGCCGGTAACAGCGACGGTCCACATCACCAACCATTCCGGCAGGCAGCTTGTCCTGCGTACTGAAAACAGCCGACCCTGGCTCAATTTCCACATCACCTCCAGCGGTCGGGTCATCCCCATCGCCCGCCAGGTCAACTACGGCAACGTGGTGATTCCCTCGGGTCAGACCGTGGCCCGCAACGTCTCACTCAACGTATCGTATGCACTCGGCAGCATGGGTAACTACACCTGCCAGGCGGTGGTCAACATGCCTGGATTGACACGCAACGGCTTCACCTCGAACCGGGCACATTTCACCGTTACCAATGGCCGGACGGTCTGGGTCCAGCGGGCCGGCATCCCCAAGGCACCCGGGGAGATCCGCGAGTATCAACTGATGACCTTTACCGGCAATCGCGCCATGGAACTCTTCGCCCATGTATCCTCATCCAACAGGGGACAGAACATCGCCACCATCCCCCTGGGCAAAATCCTCACCTTCCACCGGCCGACGGGCACGCTGGATCGCGACAACAATATGCACGCGATCTACCAGGTCAAACCCGACCTCTTCGGGCACACCTGCATCACCCCCAACGGTCAGGTCAAATTCACCTCATACCACAAACGGGGCGCATCGGGTGATCCACGCCTGGTCGACCTCGGTGATGGTGTAGTCAGGGTGGCCGGCGGTGTCCCCTACTCTGCCGAGGCCGAGGCCGAGCAAGAAAGGAAAATCCACAACATTTCCGAGCGTCCTCCGTTTATCTACAAGTAGGCCGACCTGCTTGAACAAGCATTTCAAACCACTTCCGTCATCCCCATTTCCTTTTCCAACGAATGTCCATCCCAACAACGCGCACCCTCATTCTCACCATCCTCGCCATGCTAACCGTCCTACCCGGCGGGCTGATGGCGAAAAGTTTCCGCTACGTGATCATTGATGCGGGTCACGGCGGGCACGACAAGGGCGCAAGCCACGGTCAGGTCTATGAGAAACATCTCGCCCTGGATACCGCGCTGCGTCTTGAGTATTACCTGAAACAAAAAGGTATCCGCACCAAAACAACGCGCCGCAGTGATGTGTTTATCTCACTGCCCGGGCGGGTCAGCTTCGGCAACCGGTACAGCAACTCCATTTTTGTGAGTGTGCATTACAACCACACCTGGAAACGTGACCCCAGCGGGCTGGAAACCTACTACTACGGCGCCGAGGGGAAAAAACTCGCCACCTATGTGCAACACGGCATTTCCAGCAAACTGCGCACACCTAACCGCGGTGTCAAATACGCCCGCTTCTACGTCATCCGCCACTCCAAGCACCCGGCCATCCTGGTCGAATGTGGTTTTGTCAGTAACAACAATGAGCGTTCGCGGATGAAAAAGGCATGGTATCGCCAGTCGCTCGCCGAGGGGATTGGCGAGGGGATTCTGAGATACAGGCGGAGCTGGTAGCGGTGTTAAACATTAAGTTGTAAACTCCAAATACCAAGTTTCAAAATCCAAGCTGGACGCACGGGATTCATGCCGGCCTACAGCGGGCGACCGCTAGGGAGGGCAAGCTTCTAAGACCGCTGCATCAGCCCTTTGCGCGATGCGTGGCGGGCCGAGTGGAGCAACATCTTGGCGACATCGGTCCATGTCGTCTTGTCCGCGGCGGCCAGGGCTTCCGCGATGTTGCCGCCACTGCGGAAGAGCAGGTGGTAGGCGCGTTTGATATCCGCCCTTTCCTCGGGAGTAAACCCGCCGCGTCGGAGGCCGATGACGTTGAGGCCCGCCAACTCGTTCCGACCGTGGGCCATACAGAACGGCGGCACGTCACGGCTGACCACGGCATTGCCCTGGACGATTGCGTAGGAGCCAATATGAAGGTACTGGTGAAACCCGCCGCCGCCGCCAAGGAAGATGTGGTCACCCATCTTGATATGCCCCGCAAGCATCACATTGTTAGCCAGCACATTGTTGCTTCCCATCTGCACGTCGTGCGCGAGATGCACACCGGTCATCAGGAAATTCCTATTGCCCACCGTGGTACTGCCGCCGGCTTGCGTGCTCCGGTGAATCGTGACATACTCGCGGATATTGTTGTTTTCACCAAGGGTAACGCTGCTGTCGATGGAGGCGTCGAAACCCACCGCCTGGGGATCGGCACCGATGATCGAGCCATAACCTATGTGATTACCCGCACCCATCCGGGTATTTCCCGTGATCCACGACTGCGCGCCAATAACACAACCCGGCCCTATCTCCACGCCGGCATCAACGATGCAGAAAGGTCCGACGGTCACATCTTCTGCTAGACGTGCTTGCTCACTGACAATGGCACTTGGATGAATCTCAGGCATGGCGGCAGCTTATTTCCAACTTGAGAATTTTCCAATGATAAATGCCGCAATCTCACCGACAAAAAACCAGCCCGTCCCGGAAAAACCGGGAAGGGCTGGGTGATGGTCAGTGGGATTCAGTTCCGGTGGAGCCTTACTTACGACGACGCAGGATCAACGCCAGGCCACCGAGGCCAAGGAGGGCTGCGGATGATGGCTCTGGAACGATGTTAACGGACAGATTGTCGACTATGAGATCGCCGGTAGTTACGCCTCCTGGTCTAAGCTCGGTCAAACGAATCCAAACCTCATCACCAGCAGTCAACCCGCTGATGTCAAATGTGCCAACGGCCACGCCATTGTGACGCGCATTGTCACCGGCAGCGGCTGTCGACCCCTGACCCACAGCATCCAATGCGATGGTCGCTTGACTGGTAAGGTTTGCGTCAATGTCCACACCAGTGGCGGCACCACCAAAAGCACCCACATAGAAATCGAAAACAGCGGTGTTGGTGCTGCCGTCGCTCTTCTCGGCAAAATCAGCAGTCACAGCAAGGGTTCCCAGAGCTATTTCCCCTGCGTCAACCGTTCCAAGGCTTTGATAGATGTAGCCGATCGAGCCAGAGCCATCCATAAGCAGGAGAGCGGTGTCCCCACTTGACGTTGCATCGACGTTAGCTCCGTTCACCCACGTCCAGGTTCCGTCGACCCAGTTGTCGGTGCCGCTTTCAAACCAACCGCCACCATCGACGGTTCCTCCGTTTTGGTTGTTAGTTCCAAAGCCTCCGTTGGTAACGCTGAGGGCCGCGCTGGAGCTTGCCGTGATGGCGCCTGAAAGGGCGAGCACAGCTGCAATTTTGTGTTTTAGTTTCATCATGATAAATGTTGTTGGGTTATGCGGGAGGCAAGAACACCAAGCCTCCATAACCTGCTATTTCCCCAATCACACACATCTGACATTTTTCTCCAAAAAAAATGCCTTTTTTGTGCACATTGGCCATTTTAGCCCAAAACAAGGGGAGGTGGAGTGATTTATTCGGCGTTTTTTGCCCTGGTTTGGGGCACAATCTCCACGCTCAGGTCATCCAGGAAGAAGACGCCACCTCCCCGGTTATCCGCAGTCAATGTCAAGGGATGGCCGGTGATATCCAGCGGAGGCCGGTCGCGAACGCCGGGATCGGCGTCACTGGGCGACAGAACAAGCCCTTCGGCCGGTAAAACGAGGTCAACCTGGAACTTTTTCCACGCACTCCCCTTGAGCTTCAGGATCTGGTAACACGGCTCATACTGCAGCATCTCCGGCTTGATGTTTTTGACCACACGCAGGGCGAAACGCAGCGGGAACTCGTGTTCGACATCCCCGGCCAGAACCCAGCCCCTGACACGCAGGTGCAGGCCTTTCCGGGCCAGCAGGTCGCTGCCGTCCGAGTATTTCAAACGCTGGGTGACATAACCCCGCCATTTGATCACCGCGACATTGTTACCGGAGTGGGCTTGATACTTGCCATCGGAAAAACGGGACAGATCACACGTCCCCGTGTCCTGGCTCAGAAAGTAATCCTGCCAGTCCGGTAGTGTGAAAGTAAACGCGTCATCGTCATCGGCAAGATCGACCGCCTCAAACCCCGGGTTCCTGAAAACCAGGGTCGGCGGCTTAGGCGGCGGCACGGGTTGCGTGCGTTGCCCCCGGAAAATGAAGAATGCCGACAGCAAAACCGCCATCAATCCCAGCCCGACCGTGACGTAAAACAGGGGATGGATCTTATAACCTCCCGCATCGGGGGGAAGCTCGATGAATTTACGGGTCAGTCGATCCCCGATACGGATCACATGGGTTTGCCGGGCGGACACGCTGGGCAGCCCGCGTTTATAATCTAACAATATATGCCGTTTCTGGACGATTTCCACCAGGGCGGGCTGGAGGATCTCATGGAGCTCGGCATGAAGCCTGAGCCGGTCCACGAAGTAGTCGCGCACGGCGCTTTCATTTTCCAGTCGCTGCTCCAGCTCCCTTTTCCGGTCCGCATCCAGGTGGTCCTCAAGATAGGCATCGACCAGGCTGACCAGATCCGGATCCGCCGCCGGAAGTTCTGCGTGGGAAAGTTCGTTTTTCATGATCTGCGGTCGAGCTTGCGGTGGATACACTTTCGGAGTTTTGTGCGCACACGTTCAAGTTGTTTGTAAACGGTATTCATGGAAAGCGATTGTTTGATGGCAACGACTTCGAGTGCCTCGGCATGTTTTTTAGCATAGCGGGCCTCGATAAGCTCCCTCTGTTTTGTCGGCAGGGATCCGATGCATTCCCGCAGGGCGTCGACGCGCTCGGTTTGGATGTTATTGTTTGAGGTGTCAGCACTCGTGATCAGCATTGATATTTTCTCCGAAAGCTCAGGCGAGAGGTGTAAGTGTGCCGCCGGCTTGTTCTTCTTTAACCAACTGAGTGCCTTGAACCGGGCGTAGGTAAATGCGAGTTTGCGGAAGTCTAACAAACTCCAGTCGGCCTGCCGTTTTTTCCACATTTCCAGGGCCGCCTCCTGCATGCAGTCCTCACAGGCAGCGGCATCTTTCAGGATAGTGAACAGGTAGGCCCTGATAGAGGCACGGGACGCCATGTAGTAACTGGCAAACACCGAGGCCTCGCTGTTTTCGCAACCTGCTGGACCCAGTCCCCCGGGAGAACACTCCGACCAATCCCTGCCGGAAATAGAGAGTTCACCGGATTCTGTGGGAGCTGGCACGGAGGTGTCCTCGTTCATCTCACTTGTGGGTTTTCCGGGAGAATTTCCACCCGCACATTGTCAATTTGCGCCTGCTGCCACCCGCCCAGGTCACTAGCATAGGAAAATCTTAACATCACCCGCAAATCTTGCCCAATCAACGGATCACCGACAGCGGGTGAAGTCCAGTCGAAACTAATATCGGTAAAACCGGCAGCCAAGCTACTCGCGTCGATCACGGTAGGTGAGCTAAGTTCCGTGCTTCCCACCATCAAACCCAGCGTGCCGTCCGGGCTGCGGTCGCCGCTGACCCTGGTGCCATAAGCAACGGTGACACGGTAAGTGGTCTCGGGCAGCACCGTCGTGACGGCAGCCGACACCGCGCTGGCCGAGGATGAGCCACCACTGCCCAGGTTCAAGTAACCCAGTTGATCCCCCCGCCCACCCAACGCGTCCAGGCGGGTGCCCTCGCTGCCGGAGACGCCAAAGCGGTCATCCCGGATTTCCTCCACTCCACCATTGACCGATGCGGTAAACACCCATCCAACAGGAGCTTCTGTTGAATACGCAGGATCGGCTCCGGTGCGGTCAGGGGATTCAAAACTTCCATTGGTTACAGTCAAAACTGAAACCATTTCAGCTCTTAGCCGAAAAAAAATGCGCTCGTCGATTTCATCCGGGACAACGGCCATCACATCCCCTTCTATCCATGAAAACCCCGGTGTGGTCTCGTCCAGCGGCAACCAACCATCGGAAGCCAAGCCTCCAATCTGATATTCCGCCATCAACGTCACATCCGGTCTAACCGAGGGCATAAAATGGAATGCCTCACCACCACCTTCGGCAGGTGCCGCCCAAGCCAGCTGAGAAAACTCCGCAGTCATGGGGTCCCTGCCACCCACGGCATACTCAATGAGCAGTGGCATTCGGTCGCCATCGGAATCCGAATCGTAGGCAGTCTCGCCCGGGGGCACATTTTCATCGATCAACCACTGGGCAAGCCCTACCTGTTGGGAAAAGTTAGCAACCACACCCAGAAAATCATCCACCGTGACATCCTGTGCGGCCGCCTTGATGGCGACCCATATTTCGGCACCAGCTTCGAGCCCGTCCATCACCAGGCTTCCGCGCGCCAGCCTGCTTAACCGGCCAGAGCCAAGAGCCGATAGTGACACGACATTTCCGACACGGGCAAGGGAGTCCAGGGTTCCTGTTTCCGGAAATCTCCCGTCGCCTTGATAAAATGAAATTTCCGCCCCACCTGAGCCGACGATTCCAGAGCTGCGCGTCGTCTGTCTCAGCGACCAGTTGAGAACCGTTTGATCGACAGGATCGTAATACCCCAACTTTTGAAAAATGGCACCACCCGCAGGAATCAAAGCGGTCTGGGACGCGGTGTAGCCAACGGCGTTATCATCCTCGGTGAAACCGGAGCCGAGTAGCAGTTCCCCACCCGTGCCCGACCAGGAAGCAAGGCCGGGAGTCTGAGCGCCAGCCCCAATGCCAGGGAGTTCAAAGGCCCCATTCACTGGCTTCAGCGAGGGACTCGCGGAGGAAACCGAGATGTTACCGTCGAAGGTAATATTGGTAACATGACTCTGGCTGGTCAGGCTCTGGGCCGTCGGCGAACTGCCGTTTCTCATGCGAAATTTGTTGTTACGAATCATGATATCGCTGGACGACTTGAAGCTGAATGCCTTGTTGCTGTTCATCACAAACTCGTTGCCTTCAAAAAGAAAGTTCTGATGCACCGCGCCGCCATGGCTGGAGTTCTCCGGGTTCACCGTGACCACGCCACCGCCGCCGCATTCGTAAAACACGTTGCCCTTGGCGGTGAAATCCAGCACCCTACCCGATTCAAACCAGCCGTTGGCATCGTCCTCGATGAGGATGGCTGCCATCTGGGTGCGGAAAAACCGGTTCCCCTGGATCAGCACCGGCCTGCGTGTGGTCACCAGGATTCCGCGCGTCGGGATCTGTTTGATATCACAGTTGATGAGTTGGAACGACGGCGTCCAGGTGACGTTCTCGACCGCGTCACTGCCCACCGAAACCGCCGCCGGGACGGCTTGATCGAGAGTCAGAAGCTGTTCAGTCTCGTTTTCCACCACCACCGCCGTCACCTTGGCGGAGCCGATGGGAAGCAGCGTGGTCCGACTGATAAACTTGATGTCATCGCCTGGGAAAAACGCCTGGAACCCGTATGTCTGGTGGTGCATGAACTTCACCCGCACCTGGCTGGCGGCCGGCTTGGCCACCACCCGCAGGTGGGTGCCGTGCACGTTGAGCGCATCGTCGTGGGCCGCGCTTAACACGCTGTCTACAATGCGCACCAGCCCCTTGCAACCGGAGAAATGGGTGACATCGGCCGCCGAGGCATTGGTGCGACCGCTTGCCGGGTCCGGCGCCACGGTCAATCGCTCGTAAGTGATGTTTTCCGTGAACTGGCCGAGGATGCCGAAGCCGTGCATCGCCCGCACGGTGACATCCTGCATCAGCACATCCTTGCAGTGATTGAACCACATGCCGATCTGGTCACGCGTGGTATTGCGGAACTGATAGGTGCGGCCAACCACCGCATTGCCCAAGCCTCCTCCCGTGACGTTAAACTTCAGCCGGTTGCCGCCCAGATCCTGAATCGACGAAACACCGGACGTCGGGTCGCCCCCGCGCCAGGTGGTTTTCTGCACCGGATCATAGTGCTGCACCATGTTGTGGTAGTCGGCCCACCCCTCGCCAAGCCATTGCACCCTGCTACCGATGATGCTGTAGTCCGAATCCGGATGCACTTTGCCGATCCAGTAATCGCCGCCTTTTTCGGTGACTGTCAGCTCGGACATCGTCGGACGTCTGGTATCAAAGGTCATTCCGCGCAGTGTCAGGTTCTCACATTGCTCGGCCACAAACATCGTCATCTTTCCGCGCATCATAAAAGTGGCACCCACGGCGGAAATGGTTAGATCATCCACGTCCACCACATCAATCGCCAGGGTCTTCATGCCATGCGATCCCGTTTCCGTGCTGTTACTGGTAAAACAGGCACGCTGGGTGGCGTCATCGGGATAAAAATCATACACCCCCGGCGGCACGAACAGGGTGACGGGACCGGCCGCCGCCTTGGCCGCGGCAATGGCTTGCTTGAACGCCGCGGTGTCGTCACCCGCACGCGCCGCGCCTTTCGCCCCGCCATCATTGGGCAAGGCACCATGATCATTCACGTTGATGATCGTCTGGGCTGCCAAAAAAGGAGCTGTAAAAAACGAGACGGCAATAATAAGTGTCGGTTTCATAGGTGCGATAGGTGCGATAGGTGCAATAGGTATAGGTGCGGTAAAATACCGCTATTATATTTCGGTTCTAAGGCAAACCTGACATCTGTTTTACACGATGTGGCTCAGGGATGCGGTATCTTGTCCGGCCAAACCGGCTGGTCGATGAGCCCCTTGAGTTCGTCCGGCAGCTCACTCCATAAATGACCATGCGCTTCAACCAACCTGACGATGTCTTTCAATGATCCTGTCTTTCCCCCTCTCGCAGCAGATGGATTCACCTGCGTTTGTTCCTTGCGGCGACGGTTGCGTGGATGCTTTTTGCGTAGGACTTTTTGAGCTTCAGCATTTTCATGACGACCTGGGGGTGTGCGGCGGCGACATTTTTCGATTCGCCGATGTCCTCCGCCAGGTTGACCAGGAAAAGGCGGCGGTCGTCCCTGGTGAGTTCCGCCACGCCCTTGGGTCGGACGATTTCCGTGGTGTTGCCAAGCAGTTTCCAGTCGCCGTCACGCACCACCCACCTTGCATGCTCCGGATTTCCCCCGAGCTGCCAGTAGAACGTCTCGTGCGGCGACTTCGCGTCCGCGTCGCGGATGACGTCCACGATGGATGCTCCGTCGAGATGATGCCCCTGGGGAATCGCTGCACCCGTCAACTCCGCGATCGTCGCCCACCAGTCGCAACCGGTCACAAGCTGGTCCCGCACTACCCCCTCAGGCAGGCTCCCGGGCAGGCTGACCACCGAGGGGACCCGGATGCCACCCTCAAAGAGGTTTCCCTTGTGCCCGCGGTAGGGGCCGGCCGATCCGCCGCCGGAAAAGGCACGCTGCTCGACCGAGTGACCGTGGTCGCTCTGGAAAATCACCAGCGTCTTCTCCCGAAGGCCCGCCGCTTCGAGGTGGTCGAGGACCATACCGACCAGCTCATCGGTGGTGGAAACGGAGGTCGCATACTTGTCGCGAGGATGCGGCAGGTCCTGGTAATAGTTCCGCCATTTCGAGGTGCCCTGCAGCGGGTAGTGCGGCCAGTTGATCGCCCAGTAGATGAAAAACGGCACCTCCTTCTGCCTGTCGATGAACGCCTTCACCTCGGCCACCATCAGGTCGCCGAAATACTCGCCGTCGCGCCGGATTTCCCTGCCATTTTCCCACAGGTCATGCCGGTTTGGGCCGTTCCAGTAGAAGAAGTGGGAGTAGTTGTCGATGCAGCCGCCCATGTGGCCGAAGGAGTGATCGAACCCCTGCGCGTTCGGCATCGTCTCCGGGGTGTAGCCGAGGTGCCACTTGCCCACATGCCCGGTGGCGTAGCCGTTCGCCTTGAGCAGCTCCGCGATCGTCACTTCGCTTGTCGGCATGCCGGCTTTTCCCTGCTCCGACGACACATTGTCAGGCACCCCGGCCCGCGCCGGGAAGCGACCAGTCAACATCCCGGCCCGGGACGCGGAGCAGATCGCCGACGGCGCCAGCATCTGGGTAAAGCGGACACCCGTCTCCGCGAGCCTGTCAATGTTAGGCGTCTTCAGGTCCTTGGAACCGTAACAATGTGCATCAACCGATCCCTGGTCGTCGGTGTAGATGATGATGACGTTCGGTTTTCCCACCGCTGCGCCGACCACCGGTGCAACGAGAGCCAGGGTGAGTCCAAACAAGTAAACATGGGAGAGTAGTTTCATGACCCGAGCCTGGGTGAAAAACCGCAGCGAAGGAAGCACCGATTCAGCTCACTGCCAGGAGATTGCTGTCCTGCCAAAAGATCTGTCCCGTTGTCCTGTTCTGGTGAGTTCAACTGCGTGAAGTTCTGCCTGACAGGCATCCATTCCCTTGTCAGTTTCAGCTTCAAAACCTTTAAGTATGGCTGTGACTTGTTGCGTTAATACGGGGGCGGCTCTCATCGCTTCAAGTAACTCTAACTCCGCTTGGGAGACTTCGGTGGTATGTGATTTGTTTGTATTCATCACTGCCTGATTCTACACACCCGTTCAATCGCACAGGCTTTAAGTTCACTTTTTTCAAAGTACCACAAAAACACCGAAAAAAACCACACCCTATTCAACTTATTTTCTAGACAAATTTTCCAAGAAACCATAGGCTCATTCTCGCTATGAAACCATAGAGTCCCTCTCGCTTGGAAGGAACAATCTCCGATAACACAATGAAAATCACAACAGGTATATTGGCAACGATTGCTTTGACCTTAGCTACGTCTCAGGCAGCGGTTTTATATAACATTGCGTCATTTAACAGCGATGCCACTACGTCTGGAAGCATCAACTGGATAACCGGCAAAACAACCATTACCACGGCTGCTGGCTACACGGGCACCACCGATCCCGAGCTCAGAACAAACGCAAATACGGGAGGCCTAAACCCCGATGGATTTGGGGGATACCGCTTTAGAAACAGTGAGTCCCATAACGCAAATTATGGAACCGTCACCGCGGATCCGGGATCGGGAGGCACTGCTTACTTCAGCTTCGGTGTCTCAGCAAACTCTGGAACCTTCGACCTCGCTAGCCTCACGTTTGAAGCACGCGCCTCTACTGGCAACAATGGTGTCGGCCGGGGCTACAGCGTTGTGTATGCCATCAATGGCAGCGGGGTCTATAACCCAGCCGGTGCAGCCACCGTGTTCAACGGGCGCAACAGCGGTAATTTTGATTCCATCGACCTCACCCTAACGGATACAGGAATCACCAGCGTCGATTTCCGTATTACTTCTACGAGCGGTGGAATTGAATACAGAAACTTCACGATCAATGCCGTGCCGGAACCCTCTTCCGCCGCACTGCTAGGACTCGGCGGACTTGCCCTGGTTCTGCGCCGCCGCAGGTAGATTACACCGCCAATTTATTGTTTCATCCCATCCAGCCCGCTCAACGGGTTGGAATGGGATTTTTTATGCATCGCCCTTACGTTGTACAGGCCCCCCAACACCGGCTTCTCCAACAACTGACGCCTCCCCTCAGGGGACCGGCTTGAGTGATGCGACCACACCACTCTTTTTTCCCCGGTAAAGTGTGCGAAAAGGTCCGTAGGAATGTTCTATCACACTGCCTGATCATGCCTCTCCCAGGCGCCAGGAGCTTGAAAATAATTCTTGCCACCGGGACAATCATCAGGCTAGGTTGCTTCATTACTTGGACACGACTCTACCTCTAAGATTCACACAAATAACCACACCCAACCAAGAGACCCCGGTCCGCCAGTCGGGCCGGGGTTTTCTCCGTTTGATCGTTTTAGCGGCATCTCATGAAAGCAAGGCGTTTCTGTGATGTATGTTGAAGTGAACAGATGGAAGTACATGCCAACCCATTAATACCATGATGAAAAAACCATCATTCAAAAAGATCATCCTATGCGCCTGCGCACTGTCGTTTTTTGGCGGCGGTTTGCGGACGATTGCCGCTGGGAACCATCCCTTCCCCACATGCATTCGCGCCGAAGACAGCGGGGTCTATCGCCACCGCGCCGACGGACAGGCCGGACGCGAGTTGATTGTGCGCTTTGAGCAAAGCAAGCTCTTTGATGCCGCCGATGTCCATGTTGCCGCCGATGGCGGCAAGGCGGAGGTGTTTCACTTTGAGGCCTCGGCCGAGGGACGGGAGCAGGTGGCGGTTTTGCTTCCGGCAGGGGTTTCCGTCGAGAAGGCCGCGCAGGTAAAGCTCCGCCTCCAATCAGGTGGAAACAAGCGCGACGCCTCCATTGAGGTCGCCGCCAAACGACAGTGGACGGTGTATATCTTACCCCACTCCCACGTGGACATCGGCTACACCAACACCCATGCCAACGTCGAGTATATCCACCGCAACAACATCCAGCAGGCCATCAAGCTGGCGCGTGCCACGGCGCATTACCCCAAGGACGCCCGCTTCAAGTGGGACACCGAGGTCGCTTGGCCCGCCGAGCGCACACTGGCCAATGGCACGCGGGAGGAAAAAGACGCGATGCTCAAAGCCATTGCCGAAGGAATCATTCACGTGGGGGCGGGCTACATCAACGACAACACCTCGGTTTCCGCCGACGAGGAGTTTGATGCCTTTTTTGGGCCCGCGCAAGAAATAGGCAGGATGACGGGCAGAAAATTCAAGACCCTCATGCAAGTCGATGTGCCGGGCATGAGCTGGGGAACGGTCACGGCGGCGGCGCAGCACGACATTCCCTATGTGCTGATGTTTATCAACTGGGGCGACCGCATCGGCCGCACCAACGACCTTTCCTTTTACCCGTTCTGGTGGCAGGGCCCCGATGGCAAGTCCAAGGTGCTCTGCATCCAACCGGGCGGATATGGCCCGGGGGCAGATATCAAAGGGAAACATTTCTGGCCGCAGATGATGGGACAGACCGACCGCAGCAAGCTGCCCGTCATCATCAAAACAGACAATCCACGCGAGAAATTCATCGATGCCTATCTCTGGCCAACACTCGCCGCCTTGGAAAGGAATCCCAAATACCCCTACGACATTTTCCCCATGTCCTGGGCAATGGCGGACAACATGCCCATCGACGCGGATCTGCCCGACGCGGTAAAAAGCTGGAACGAGGAATACGCCTATCCGCATCTGGTCATTGCCACCTCCGACGAAATCATGGAGACCTTTGACAAGAAATATGGCGCAGTCATTCCTACGCGGCGCGGCGAGTTCACCGAATGCTGGACCGATGGCCTAGGCACCGCTGCCAAGCAGACGGCTATGAACCGCAACAGCAAGGAGCTGCTCATTCAAAACGAAGTGCTCTGGGCGATGCTGCAACCCGGCACCCCCGCTCCCCGCGACGCGTTCGATGCCGCGTGGCGCAATGTGCTCATGGGCTCGGAGCACACCTGGTGCTATTCCCGACCCGATCAGCAACCCATCAGCGGCGACATTCTGCGCGAGAAGTTTGCCTTTTTTGAAAACGCGCGGCGCGACAGCGAAACACTTCTCAAGCGTGCCCTGGCACCTGTCAGCGATCCGCAAGGGAAATTCCTCACCGTCTTTAACACGCTCTCCTGGGATCGCCCGGGACTCGTGACCTTGCCCGACGGGGTGGAGGGCATCACCGATGAAAAAGGAAATCCCCTGCCGACCCAAAAACTCTCCGATGGCTCGCGGGTCTTTTGGGCGGACTCCGTACCGGCGATGGGAGCAAAGTCCTACCGTCTGGGCAAGGAAGCGCCGCAGCCAGGCTCCGCGCTCAAAGTCACTGAGACGACACTCGACAATGGCATCGTCCGCGTCTCCTTGAATCCCGGGACCGGAGACATCGCAAGTATCACCCACGCGGGCAAGGAGTTTGTAAAAGAAGGCGCCAACAGCTTTTCCTACCTGCGCGGCGGACAAAAACCCGAGCAAGCGGAACACCCGCAAGCGGTCAAAATCCGTATTTTAGAAAAAGGACCCTCGGTCATTTCGCTCATGGTCGAGAGCCAGGCGCCGGGCTGCGTTTGGCTCAAACGCGAAATCCGCCTGCTGGCCAATAACCCCCGGGTGGAAATCATCGACACCCTCGACAAGCTCGACGTGAGAGAAAAAGAAGGCGTGCATTTTGGCTTTGCCTTTGATGTCGCCAACCCCGTCATCCGCATGGATATCCCCTGGGGCGTGGTGCAGGTGGACAAGGACTTTTTCCCCGAAGCCAACCGCAACTGGATCTGCTTCCAACGCTGGCTCGACATCTCGGGTCCGCAGGGAGGAGTCACCTGGGTGAGCCCCGACGCACCCCTCTTCCAGGTGGGTACGATGACTGCCAACATACTTGGCCCCGCGTCGGGCTCTCCCGAATGGCTGCGCGAGCTTCCCCAAACCGCCACCATTTACTCCTGGGCACTCAACAACCACTGGCACACCAACTTCCAGCTGAGCCAGTCGGGAGTCCTCCGCTTCCGCTACGCCATCCTGCCGCATGTCGGGGATTACAACGCAGCCGACGCCAACCGCTTCGGCACCGAACAGGCGCGCCCCCTACTTGCCACCACCACCCAAAACGCCCTCAACATCACCCCACCTGTGCGCATCGACAACCCGCAAGTGGTCATCGCGGGCGTCAAGGCCCAAGCCGACGGTCTGCGCGTTTCGCTGCGCTCGCTCTCCGACCAGCCGGAGAAAGTCACGTTAACGCGCCCCAACAAGGAGGACAAAACCATCACCCTGCCCCCACACGGGGTAGAGACCCTCACTCTCCCTCGTTAAAGAGCCGACAAACCACCTACCCCGCTTCCACCCGGAATGTGCAGTTCATTTCCGGGAAAAGCCGTGAAACCAGCATCATCCGGGTTCAATTTCCGACATCGACTTATACGCTATATCGACTTCCTCCGGTGGATGAACAGAGCCGATTACCACCGTTAAAGGCTGTCTCCTAATACCGGAAAGAAGGGAGCAGGAAAAGGGGCTATTTGCGACGACGCAGGATCAAGGCAAGTCCGCCGAGCCCGAGCAGCGCTATGGAAGACGGCTCGGGAACAGCGGTGAAGGTAAGGACGCTTTTGTGATCATTGCTGCACCGCCTGGCACACTATCAATGTTTTTGACGACATCTCCATATCCTCCCGCCGTAAATGCATAACTTACCTCCCACTTGTCACCATTTGAATCGGTGAAAGATTTAGTGATTCCCTGGGCAACGGTAAGTCTCTCGATGCTGCTGTCGGTTTTATGAATATCAAATTCAGCGAAAATACTAGTAGGATCCGCTATAGAGAAGCCTTCGATTGCAAAGTTATATGAACTGCCATCCGTAATATTGATGGTAAAACCGAGTGTTCCAACAGCGTTGCCAGAATTTTCACTGATGGCTGTTTCGCCAAAAATGTCATCAGCATCGGCATCCCAGTAGACATTCGCAAAAGCTCCAGCGGGGACTGTATTCCATTTACTTGTGGTGGTGTTGCCAATAAACATGTGTGGCCCGGCAGTTGCCCCTGCAACAAGCGATATGGCTGCTGATGACGAGGGGGCAATGACAGAACTTATGAGAGCGGCGGCAAGAATTGGTTTTTTCATATCTGATGTGTTTTTGCTATCAGTTCGGTTTCGGGAAAACCATTGCCTTAAATTCAGTCAGAGTAGATCTCCTATGTCAATCTCAAGTTCGATATTGCTGTGATTTTTCCAGTGTGTTTTAGGTCGGTCTATCGTTAAAGGCCCACACCGACCATGAGGCAGGGTGCAGAGAATGTAGAGGAGAGAGTCATGCTTCGTCATGACGAACTTACAACCTGGGACAAATAGACAGCATTTTGAGATTGCTTTTCTCGTTTCTTATTGACATATTGCCAACTCCTCTGGTAGGGACATGTGCATATAAACGTTCGTTTTTTTACGAGAACCGCGCCCCTGTTGCCTACGTAAAACCCCGTCAAACAAAACCATTCCCATGAAAAAAACAATAACGACCCTCTCTTTCCTCGCGCTTGCCGCGACATCGCAGGCTGCTGTCACGGCATCCTCGACACTCGCCGTAACCGATGCCAACCTGACTCCAAACGCGCTCTACACCTCTGTCGTGCATGCCTGGAACGCGAATGGCACGGCGTCAGCCACCGTGGGTGGTGTGCTTTACAGCACCTCCCAACCCACGGACATCGTCATCGCGGAATTCCCTAACGCAATGAGCAGCTCCGCTACCGCAGCCCATTACACGGGTGGCCTGGCTACCCTGATGGAGAACGGAATGAATACTGACTTCAATGGTGCCGGTGGTGTGATTACGTTGAACAACCTAATCGTGGGTCGGCAGTACCAGCTGTTGATGACTTCCCAGCATGACATAGGCAACAACCCCCTGCGTGGCCACTCCCTTTACTTTAATCCAAATGGCGTGAGCACCCAGCTCCACACCGGCGTGAACTACGGTGACGACACTGGTGTGGTTGAAGAGGTTTACTTCACGGCGGATCTGACAAGTCATACAGTGAAGATGTTTCGCCCCTCAGGTGCCCAACGTGCCACCTTCAACTCCATTCTGCTCGTCGCGGTGCCCGAGCCGTCGTCCGCAGCGCTTCTCGGCCTGGGCGGGCTTGCCCTGATACTCCGCCGCCGTAAAGGCTAAGGAGCACACGGTCCCGCGCCGCAGGAAAGTCATCGCGGCTGGTTTTCACCTGTCCCAGCCGCCTGCCCCGGAATCATACTGTCCTACCATCCCCGCATCCCGCGCCTTGGGGAGAAGGCCATCTCCCCCAGGCCGGGCACCGGGATCAAAGAAAAAAGCACTTACTGCGCGGGGCAGATTGTCACGTCTTTGCGGCGTGATTCCGGGGTGACTTTGAGTTTAACGACTTTCCCGTTTCTAACTTCGCCTTCGACAATGGTTTTTCCGGGGGCGTGGAGTTTGAAGGATGTGTCCCAGTCCCTGGGCCATGCAGGCAAGAGGATGATTTTTTCTCCTTCGCACTGCATCAGCATGTATTGAAGGCCGATTTGGAAAACGCCGATCTGATCCTGGTCGGGCGTCCAATCGTAGTTCGGGCCGTAGAAGCCGGGGAAACGATAGCCGCCGGCTTTTCCTCTGGCGCGTTGGGAGACGAGTTGCTGTGATTCCTTGCCGAGACCCAGGAGGGCGGATTGAATGGGTTGCTGTTGCCAGCCGCCATTGTCGCGGTTGCGGCGCACGCTGAATGTATTGCGTCCGATCTCCACTTTCTCATCGCCGTGGGCGAGGGTGTAAAGCCGGTATGGAAAGACGGCGTAGAGCTCCGGGTTTTCGGAGTTTTTACAGTTGCTGAACTTGTCCGCCGGCAGCACATAGGTCTTCCCGTCTATGACTTGCGTCGGGATGTTTGGCTGGTCGGCGAGTTGTTTTTTCCACCTCTCCTTCGTTTGCGCATCTGCGGGGAGTTCTAGCAAGCGCGGGATCAAGTAGCGCATGCCGGCAATTTCTGGCGTCGGGTTTTCCGCTGACCACCAAGTCTCGAGAGACTGCGCAGGTGAGTAGAAAATCTTTCCGTCGTCGCCACGTTTCCAATGTTGGTCAAAAAACAGAGTGACCGATTTTGCCAGCGGCAACAATGTCTTTTCGAGAAATGCTTTGTCTTGCGTGCCGTCGTAGTAATCGAGCGCCATACCGACCAGCTCTATCCCGCCTTGCCAGTAGCGGCGGATGTATTCATTGTCGGTCAGGCCGTCCGGTTTGTTCGTGCGGTCTATGCCGTAATTATCGTCGGTGTAGTTGCCCCAGAAATAGAGGGTTTCTGGGAAAAACGCGCCTTCGTGATTGTAGTATTTTTTCGTCGCTGCTTCGCGCAAGGGCAGCATGGCGGTATACATGTCAAACATGGAAGTCATGAGGTCGTAGTCGCCGGAATACAGCATGCTCCAATACGGCAGACGGGTATTCTGCCACCAGTACGCACCACCCCAGCGGCGGAAGTCGGCGTCGAATACTTGATCTACGGTGAAGATCGTGCCGTTAAACTTGATGGGCAGAGCGCCGCGACCGCCACAGGCGTTGACGTATCTTTGCAAGATGTAGGCCTCGGAAACGACTTTGGCGTCCGCTCCGGATGTGATGTAAATGTGACTGCGATTCCAAAATGATTTCCACCAGGCACTGTGCGCGGCGAAGCGTTTCGTCGTGTCCGAATCCATTTTGCTTGCCATGGCGTCCGTCGCATTTTTCCATGATTGCGGCGAATCGGAAATGTTGGTGAGGGCGAAACATTGCAGGCTGAATCGCTTGGTCGGCTTTGTTGTTTTCAACTCGGTGCCGGAGGCGGCGGAAAAGCCGTCGCCGCGCATGACCACGCCGAATGTGCGGTGCAGAACGGGATCCGTCATCTTGTCCACCTGATCGCCGAGGGCGGTGAGTTCGAGGTTGGCGCGCCATTGGGATTCGAGATTGTGGTGGCACCAGGTGATTTCGTTTTTGCCGTGAGGGAGAATAATGTCCGGATTGACGAGTTTTTTTTCTGGGCGATTGTAAGCGCAGGATGTTTCTTCTCTCTCGCCACCTTCTCGGCGGTCGAGCTTTCTTTTTTCCGTGCGCCAGATTTCAGTTGTTGCCTTTACGGAAATCGGCGTCTCGCTTACCACGTCCACCTGCACCACGGGATTATTGGCATCGATCCAGACGCGGATTTTCGTCTTGCCGTCGGTGATGTAAATGTGCCCTTCAGCCAGGTTCAGCCGCCATTTGAACGATGCCTTGTCCAGGTTGATTTTGGGCGATAGGCTAATGCGGACGCGACCCAGCTTGAGCAAGCGATTAAACTCGTCAAAGGAATCTGTTTTTGAAAGCAGAAGCACGATGTCTCCAGATGGCTCAACCCAGACGTTGGCGCCGATGTCACCATTGCCGATCGGCATGGAGCCGCGTGAGTTGTCGCTCGGGGAGTCCCAAATGACGTCGTAGGCGTCCGGCATTTGTGCGGCGGAAGCCGGTAAGGTGAACGCGAGGAGGAAGGAGCCTAGAATCGAGGCACAGGGGAATGGTTTTCGAGAATTTTTCATGATGGATTTGCGTGAATATGTGGGCGGTATTTTTTGAACAATGCGCGGGTCACGGCGACGGGGTCGCCATGGGCTGCTGCCGGCAGGTCGCGCGGAGGATGGGCGGCGAAGGCGATCTCCCAGGTGGCGAGCTCGGCGTAGAAGGCATTGGCGCGAAGCGACTCGCGGCCGTGGACTTGTTTGCCGGGGTCTTGGTAGTTGCCTTGCTCGATGGAGCTTTCCAGCATCGTGTAAAACTTTTGCCAGCGCGGCAGGTAGTAGCGGCTGATGAGGCCGGACCACTCGCGCCAGGAGTAATCGAAAATCTGAGCCTCACCTCCGTTTTTCCCCTCGTCGGGCCCCCAGAGGGTCACCAGCATCGCGGCGTTGTGGGCGTAGAGTGCTTTTTCTTCGGGAGAAGTTCCGCAGGCGCGGGCGTCTGCCAGCCATTTGCCAAAAAGAAATTCCGAGCGCGTCGCCAAGAGGCGGTCGGCGTCTTCCAAGAGCGCGTAGAAGGCGGCGGTCTTGGTTTTGAAAAGTGCCTTGTCTTTCTTTTGATACGCCTCGCGGATTTCGCGATGCAGGACTTGGGCGTAGTTGGAGAGAATCTGGCGCATGATGTCCACCACATCGTAGCGGTAGGTGTCGGTGTTTCCGAGTTTGTCGGCGTCCTTGAGCAACAAGTCGAGTGCCGCTACCAGATCCTGCGGCTCGTAAGGAATGGCAAAGCCGTTGTTGGGTCCGGATTTCTTCGCGCTGAGTGCGGGACGCGCGGCGATCATCGAGCTATTTTCGACTCCACTGGTGCCGCGACGGTAAGGACCATCCGACAAAATTTTCCAAGCGGCCTTGGCGTTTGCCGAGTCGCTTCCGTAGCGGCGCTGCGTGTAGGCGTCGAGCCAGTTTTCCAGCTCGGCGGGGGCATCGCGCCAAATCATATCAAAGACGCAGTCATAGAAAACGGGGTTCTGCATGATGGCTTCGGGGAACAAACCCATGCCCTTGCATTGCGGAATTTCTTTGGCGGCGGCGGCAAAGCGGTTGCTGCAAATGTCGCGCAAGTCGCCGTGCAGGTTGATGCGGCCGCCGAAGTTGTGCAACTGCCCCTTCACAAAGTCGTGCCCCCAAAAGTTATTCCTGCCACCGCCGAGGTCAAGCACTAGCAGCTTTCCCTTCGGCACAGCACAGGCGATGTGCTCGCGGATTGACCACGCCTGCATCGCCCAAATCGCTTGCGGATCGACTTCCTGCATGAGGGCAAAGATCGTCTTGCCCACGGCGTCGAGATACTCCGACCCTCCCTGCGGTGGCTCGGATTCGTGAAAGGGATCCGCCGCCCAGAGGTGATCCTCGGCACCGAAGAGGCGGATGTTTTCCTCCAGAAAAGTTTTGCCGATTTTTTTGAAAAAGGGATCCGTCGGGTCGAGTTGCGCCGAACCCGTGAACCCGCACCAAGGCGGCTGCAGGGCGATTGAGGCCTTGGGCATTTTTTCCTTCAGCAAGCGCGGCACATTGCCAGAGAAGCCTTGCCGAATCGGGGTCATGCCGAGTGCGCGCGCGCGGGCGAACCAAAGTTTCCCGAGCTGCACGCGGGCGTCGATCCAGCTTTTGGGCAGCGGCCCGCAGTGGCCTTCGATGTTGGTCATCCACTGCCACGCAAAGTAAGCGGGCCCCACCAAAAACGCCCGCGCCTCCGCGTCGCTGAAGCCGTGTTTGAGCAGGGTGTTATACCAGACAGCCTCGATGCCGAGCACACCCAGCGGCGTGTTGATGCCGTTCATGGCGAGAAAGTCCAGCTCGCGTTCCCAGCGTTCCCAGCCCCACCACGAGCAGGTGTAATTGTAGGTGCAGTAGTTGAACATCACGCGGTAGCGATGCGGATTGACCACGCGCTCTTTGGCGGGCACGGTCGGCAAGGGGTCGGGCAGGTCCAGCTGATCCCCGCACCAGGAAAGATGGCATTGGGCGTATTTTTTCAAATAGTAATTGAGTGCCGAAGCGATACTGACCCCGTTGTCGCCACGCAAAACGATCTTGCCGTCCTTGGACTCCACCTCAAAAACATTCTTGCCGGCGTCAGCGGGAATGACCTCGACGACAAATCCCCCCGCGCACTCAGCGACAACGCGCTTGACCAGCCCTTCCGCCGCCGACTGAATCGCGCTTGCCTCAGGCACTTGATGATTCTCCGCCGCGCCGAGATGGCTCAAGGTCGCCGCGGCGGATACGATGGTGATGAGGCAATGCCTGAACATACGGTTGACGCTTGTTGAAAGGAATTCCGATTGGTTAAACGTCGTTAAAGGTCTGTCCCATGGTGCTGCTCGTCCCATAGTGCTGCTAAAACCCGCTGCCAGAACCCCGGTTCACTTCCATGAACCGGGGCTATTTGTGAATCAACGTGTCATGCGGTTCTTGCAAACCCCACGTAGCGGACATACTACCCACGCCGACGGCGCAGGAGGGCGAGGCCGCCCAGGGCGAGCAGGGCCGCAGAGGAGGGTTCCGGGATGATGGTGACCGAGAAGTTGTCGCCAACGGACCCGCCCGTTGTTCCATAGCTCCCGCCGAAGAAAATGCGGGAAGTGGTTGGGGTCAGGTTCGTGTTGCTTTGGGAATAGGTGGGATCCGACCCGTCAAACCCGTTTCCATCGGTGTCCAGGACGAAGGTCGCGGTGCCGGTGGCCGCCACGTAGGTCATCTGGATCGAAAGAGGGGTGTCGGCTGCCACGGCGTTGTTGGGGTCCGTAAAACCGGTTGCCGAGTAGTTCTGGTAAATATCACCGAGTCTGCTGCTCCAGCCATTGGTGTTGAGCCGGATGAGGATGGCTTCTCCCGAGGTGGGCTCGCCCCAGTAGGGAGGAGCGGAAGCCGTTCCCTCGCCATTGCCGATGCCAAAGAAGGAGCAGCCCGAGCCGCCGCTACCGTTGCCGCGGGTCAGATCGATTGTGGCGACGAAATCGACGGTGTTGTAGTCGGCGGCCGTCGTGCGAAGGTAGGTGCGGTTATTTCCATCAGCGCCCTGGAACGCGGCATCGTTGTTTGTATAATCGGCGGCAGCGGGGTTATCCCAGTTGGCGGAAGCACCGCCGGTGAAGGCATCGGTAAAACTCGTGGCGCCGAATGCCGCGCCAGACGCGGCTACGGAACACGCCAGAAGCATGGATTGTGTGCGGGATGTTGTTTTCATGGTTGGTTTGGTTTGGTTTGGTTTGGTTTATGGGTGTGTGCCATCGTATGCGACACAATTCAAACCTTCAGAGACGTTTCTAAAACATAGACACGTTTCCAGTCAAGGTTTTTTTTGGGGGGGTCAAGGCCAGGCGATCGGAGGTTTTTTTTACCGCGAAATACGCCAAATACGCGAAAAAGAGGATGTTTTCAGGTGCATTTCTACAGATCTTACCGAAACCCTCATCGAGAGTCGCTCTGTGTAAGGTATCAGGATAGGAAAATTTCGCGTATTTCGCGTATTTCGCGGTCTCATCAAAACTCTCTTTGTTAACATCTCCCGAGCTTGATCGCCCAGGGGTAGGGGTCAAGGTGTTCGGAGGGGGGAAAGCTACAGTGGCCGGGGAGCTTCCGGATGGCAGGAAAACATCAAACGGGTGATTAGATAAACTCCGCCGGCGGTTTAAAGCCATCGCGGTAGCTGCGCCTTAGAATTGTTTTGTTCGGTGGGTCGTCTTTGAAGCGGCACTCCTTCGAGTTCCACACCAGCTCACGGTTCGGGTAGCGGGTTGCCTTGACCGCGAGCTGCCCCGCTTCGGTCACGCGGACCCCGAGGTCAAGTCGACCGAGCAGTTCCTTTTTAGCTCCCAGGCAGTTGTCCACCCAGTCATGCCAATGGCTGTGGCCAGCCACCTCAGGGCGCGGCAGGTCCACCTTTTTACCATTCTGGAAAATGCTGATATCGCCGTCGGCACTGACCACAAGGGTCCCGTTCTCGCAGGCGAAGAGGGTGTAACAATTGCCGAATCTGGTTCCGGGTGGCAGGCCGGTTTGCGCGCACGGCGGGTGGGCGGCATCGCTGTAGTGGACGATGAAATTTCCAGCTGTTGTGTAGGCGGTTGGGTTGAAGGTGATGCGGGAATGGTTATAGGTCGAGTGCCCGACCGCGTTGGATGCCATGGGGGTATCCGTCTGCACGGCAATCGGCACATCGAGATCCAGGGCGAGGTAGATGATGTCCAGCAGGTGACAACACCAGTCGCCTAAATCCCCGCTGCCGAACTCCCAGTAACTGCGCCACTTGATGTGGGTTAAGTCATCGCTGTAGGGGACATTCTCCTTGCAGCCGTTTTTCCAGAGATCCCAGCTCATGTGTTTGGGAATGGGGTTGGTAACAGGGTATTTTTCGATCCATGCCTGATCGAAACGGGATCGCTCCATCGTGTGATTGATCCAGGCCCATGCTGATTTGACCTTGCCCAGGGTGCCGGATTTCAAGATCGCGATTGCCTGGTTTCTACCGGTATGGGCCGAGCGCTGGTTGCCCATCTGGGTGACCAGGCCGGGTTTGGCAGCGAGCGCTTTTTTCAGCATGCCGACTTCCTCCAGCTGGTGCACGACGGGTTTTTGCAGGAAGAGATGTTTGTCATTGGCCAGTGCGTGCAGGGCAAACAGCGCGTGGGCGTGGTCCGGGGTGCAAATCAGGACGGCATCGTAGTCGTCAAGATCCTTTTCGTAGGCGTCCCGGCAGTCGGAGTAGGTTTTTGCCTTCGGGATCTGCCTGCTGACGGCATCGAGATTGTTTTTATTGATGTCACAGAGACCGGCGAACTCCACTTTGGGATGTCCTATCAGGCCTTGCCTGTCCACCCCCCCCATCATGCCACCAACCCCTACTTGAAGGATACGGAGCTTACTGTTCTTATGGGCGGATGCCCCGAGTGTTGGCACCACGCCACTTGCTGCGGCCAGCCCCATTGTGCCGATGAATTTTCGGCGGTTTAAATGACCTCTCATACGCTTGGTATCTATAGACACGATTAGCAGCAGCTCAAGTTTTTTCTGAAAAATGATTTCCACACGCGGTCCATCATGACCACGGCCATTGAACGGTGCAGAACCCATTGTATGAAAGCGACCTTCAGACATGTCTCTGATTGCATCGTAAAAGGACCATGGTGAAATGGTGAAAGGTCTGTGCTGTAGTGCGACCAATGCGATCATCTCAGTTTTCCCGGGGGGTCCCCGACCTCAAGGGGCAGACGGACTATTACCACCGCCATCTGAGGATCGAGGGCAATCGCTTTGATACCTTCGACGTGCCGCTCGTCTTCGCCATCTCCACGCGGGGGCTTGTTTTTTCTAACAACACCATTCGTTATAACAACGACTACAAGGCGTGGAAGCAACCGCCCTTCATCCTCCGCCGCTGCACGGACGTTAAAGTGACAGGTAACCGGGTGATCAACGCACCACGGCCATGGAGCCGGGACAAGGTGTTCGACCTCCAACTCACCCCGGAGGACGGGGTGGAGTATCGAAAGTAGGACGGCTTTGCAAGCTGTCGGCTGGCCATATCACTCATCCTTTGCCCCTATCCTGCCGACAGCTTGCAAAGCTGTCCTACTTTTTGACCTGCTTCTTCAGGGATACGACTACAAAAAAACACCACCGGTTTCCCGGTAGTGTTTTGTGATCGGTAAAGGTTTTCCTGTTAGCGACGGCGGCGCATGAGGAAGGCACCGGCGAGCAGAAGCAGCGTGCCGGAGGCGGGCTCGGGCACTACCGTATTGTCAAACACGAGCAGGTTGTCAAACACAGCCGTTCCAGAACCTCCGCGCAGATACACACCTGTCACATTGGACTCATCTCCTGTGAAGTTCGTATTGATGGTGGTAATGGCAGCCCAGCCCGAGCCGTCGGCACCATCGTCGAATGACGCAGCCATCGTGCCAGCAGTGAAATCATAGACAAGCCGGAAACGATCCGTGCGGTTCGTACCACCCGTGGTCAGGCCATGGGCGACAAGCGTCGACGCACCCGTAAAATCGCGCAGTCTCCAATCGGAGTTTTGTATCCCTATTTGGCCGGGGACGAAGTTAGTGCGGCTGGTGTCGTTCTCCAAGCCCCCGTAAAAGTTGGGGCTTCCATCCGCCTGATAGGTGACATCAAACTCCAAGGTGATGACATCGCCCCCCGGAACGCCAGGATTGGGCGTGACAACCTGCGCGTTATACTGGTCAGCAGTAGAGTATTGGCCGCCGGACACCGACCCTCCATTAAAAGGGTTGAGGCCGTCTGTAAAATCGGCCGTGTAGAGAACGGCACCCTGGGCGGCCACGGCAAGGGAGAAGCTCGCGGCCAGGGTGAACAAATGGGTATGTGTTGTTTTTTTCATCATATTGGTTTGGCTTGTTATTGGTTTGGCTTGTGGTTCTCAGATGCATGCCATCACACGCAACACAATCCGAACCTGTAGTGTCGTTCCTAAATAAAAAAACCACCAGGTCAAGGGTTTTTTTGATTTTTTTATACCACGGTATTCGGGGAGGGAAAACTCCCCGGTTTACCATCTAGGCTCACTTCCGGGAGGCGGGGTGGAATTCCGGCGGTAGGACAGCTTTGCAAGCTGTCGGCTGGCCATGTCACTGATCCTTTGCTCTCATCCTGCCGACAGCTTGCAAAGCTGTCCTACTTTAGTCCTACTTTTTGTCGATTAGCGGGACGGGGAAGTCTGGCTCGGGGATGCGGGTCTTGAGCCAGATTTTTTCCAGACGCTGCACCACCTCGGGATGGCTGTTGGCGAGGTTGCTTTTTTCGTTTGGATCAGCATCAATATCGTAAAGCTCCCAGTTACCCGGACCTTTTTTCGCTAACAGCCCGCGGCGGAGCGCTTTCCATTTTCCTTCACGAATCGCGATGATACCGCCGTAGTCGTGGAAATCCCAGATCATCGGCTCGTGACGCTTGGGCATTTCCCCGCCCTTGATGAGTTCTGTCAGGCTGACACCGTCGGTTTTTTCAGCAGGCATCCTGCCCCCGCCGATTTCTGCAAGGGTAGGAAACCAGTCGGGGAAATAGCTGGCGGCGTCGGTGCTGCTTCCGGCGGCGACCTGGCCAGGCCACCGCACGATGCAGGGAACCCGGATTCCACCTTCGTAGCAACTGCCCTTGAGTCCGCGCAGACCTGCCACGGAGTTGAAAAAGGTGGTGTCCACCCCGCCGACATCATGGGTAGCGCCGTTGTCGGAGGTGAAAATGACGAGGGTGTTTTTCTCCAGGTGATACTTTTTCAGTCGGTCCATGACAGCACCAACATGCTCATCGAGATCGGAGATCATCGCGGCATAACCTGCCCGTGGGCGTGGGTGGGGAATGTATCCGCGTGTGCCCCGGTAGGGTTTTTTATCCCACTCTTTGGGATAACGGTCGACCCATTCCTGCGGCGGATGCATGGAGACGTGGGGTTCGATAAACGGAAGGTAGAGGAAAAAGGGACGGTCCTTGTTGGCGTCGATGAACTTGAGCGCTTCGGCCAGCACCAGATCGCCGGCGTAGTTCTCGGCGCGGTAGTCGTCGGCGATGATTTCACCCGTCGGCTTTTTCTGGTGACCGGGAACCGGGTTTTTGTTGATGGTGATTTCCTTGCCATCACTGTCCAGATAGGGCGGGTAATAACTGTGGGCGTTGCGCTGGCAAATAAAGCCGTAATAGCGGTCGAAGCCCTGTTTGTTAGGGTCGCCACTGGAGCCTGCGGGACCAAGACCCCATTTTCCAAAAGCACCGGTCGTGTAACCGGCTGCTTGCAAAACTTCAGCGATGGTCAGCGCCTGGTCGGTAATCGGCCACTGGCCGGGGAATTTCTTCCCGTTTCCCGAGTCCTTGTTGCCGCGGATCTCGGCGTGGGCGAGGTGCTTGCCGGTCATCAGCACACAGCGGGCCGGGGCACAGACAGGGGCTCCGGTGTAGTGCTGGGTGAACTTCATGCCCTCCTTGCAGAGCTGGTCGACGTGCGGGGTCTTGATTTTTTCCTGCCCGTAACAACCAAGCTCCCCATAGCCGAGGTCGTCGGCGAGGATGAAGACGATGTTGGGTCTTTTCGAAGCTTGCGCTCCCTTGGGGTCGCCCGCTGCCCCGGAGGGAAGCATCGTGAGACCCGAGAGAAGAGTCGTTAAATAGATGGTTAAACTTTTCATGGTCGTATGCTGGTGAATATACGACCACGCCGGGCCTCACATTGCCATGATATTTTCCTAACAGGGGAATTATTTTACCATTGCGCCCACAGTGACGGAGGCGGGGAAGGCGTAGTTGATGTCGCCGCGTCTGGCGATGTTGCGCAGGATGTTGGCGCGTGTCCGCTGCACCATGCCATTGAACACCTGTTTGCCGTTGAGCTCGATGGTGACCTCCTTGTCAAGGTCCAGCATGGCATCGTTCAGGTTGACCACGATCCGGGACGAGCTGAGGGGTTTGCGGAGTGGCTTGGCGCCCTTTTCCTTTGCAGGGATCATTTCCCCGGCGGTGATGGTGACGAGGTTCTTCGCCTTGTCCAGGGCGGCCACAATCTCGAACTCACCGGTTTCCGGCGTGTCGGTGAGGGAGATCCAGTAAAAACTGTCGCGGTAGATACCGTCTTTTTCATGGCAGCGCCAGACGACCCTCTCCGGGTCCGGGTTGCGGCTGTGGGTGGCGAGCCAGCTGGGGGACAAACCGTAGTCGATCCCGTGGCCGCGGCCTTCCTGGATGGCCAGCACATTTTCGTATCCCTTGGGGTCCCTGGCCTTGTGGGCGTCGATGGCCGCGTGCAGTTGCTTGGCGTACTTGATGCGGTCGAACATGGTGTCCTTCTCGCCGATGTCGGAGCGAAGCGGCAGGTTCCTGAGGTTTTCCGTGACGGTCATCATACCACCCGCCATCGGGCCGGCCGCGGCAAAAAGGTCCGCCATGTAGGGCGCCAGGTGGCAGCTTCCGTAACCACCCTGGGAAATACCCATGATGTAGATGCGGTTGGGGTCCACGTCGTTGAAAAGAATGGCGCGGCGGATCACGCGGGAAAAGATGTCGGTATTGTGTTTGTGCCACCAGCGGCCCAGGCGGTCGTCCGCCATACGCGGGATGAAATAGAGGCCGTCCGGCTTGTAGACCATGGCGGTGAGGCTCATCTGGGCCTGCCACTCGCGGTCGTTCACATCCCAGCCGTGGGCTTCCTTGACGTTGTGCTGGCCACCGCCGTGGAGGCAGATGAACATCGGCCAGCCTGCGGCGGGTTTCTTGCCTTTTGCCATGAAGAGGTAGGGCATGGTTTTGTCGCCGGATACCAGTTTGCCGGCCTGGAGCCTGGGTTTTTTCCCGCCCTCGGTCATTTTTTCGATGGTTTCCGGCACAGGCAGGAGCTGCTTGTCCCATCCTGCGCGTTTGGCCGCCCCGGTGTAGGCTTTCCAGAGTTCGGTCTGCACCGCCTTCACTTCGGTGGCCTTCAGCGGGGTGGTTTCCGCAGGTAACGCTGCCTCTTTCCCCGCCAGGACGGCATCGAGCCAGGTGGCGGTTTCGGATTCAGCCACGTCCTTCGCTTGCCCGACGGACAGGCCCATCAGCGCACACGCGCACCAGGTTGATAATGATTTGATCATAGGTCTTTTTGCTTGCTTCCATAACGATGGCAGCGGAGCCGTTTGTCTAGGAAAAGGCTTCAACGCCTGGCAAACCGCCGGCCTGCCTGTGGAACGCTAGGAAAGCACCCCCGCTCCGGCAAACGAATAATACGGGCTGGCGTGCTCGTCCGATGGCCGACCGATGATCAGGTGGTCGACAAACCGTAGCCGCATCACTTCGCAGGCCTCGCGGATCTTTTTGGTCAACACAAGGTCTTGTCGGCTCGGCCCGGGGTCACCCGACGGATGGTTATGCACCAACACAAAGGCAGACGCCTGGTTGATCAGGACGTGATGCAACACATCGCGCGGCTCACACAAGGCGGTGTCCGCATTCCCCTTACTCAATTCAATGGTACGGGTGGCACGCAGCTTACTGTCTAACAATATAATCAGGACGTATTCCTTTTGCTCATGGGCGAGTCGCGGTGCCATGATCTTGTAAATGGCATCGGCGCTGTTCATCGGGGTGCGGCTCATCTTTTCCTTCGCACAGCGCGCACCCAGCTCGAAGGCGGCGATCATCTGGGCGGATTTGGCAGGACCGAGACCCTGCTCGTTAGAAAGTTCCTTGACACTCAAGCCGCCGAGGGCGGTCATACTGCCGTACTTTTTCAACAGCTTGCGCCCAATATCGATGGCACTGCTTCCCGGGACACCGGCACGCAGGAAAATGGCCAGCAGCTCGGCGTCACTCAGTGCCGACGCCCCGAGGCGGGCCAGGCGCTCGCGCGGTCGTTCTTGCTCGGGCAAATCAGGGATTTTCGCCATCAGTCGGGTCAGTAGGTAACTTCGTCGGGCAGGTAAATCATCGCGGATGCGAGGGCTGCCATCCCCTCTTTGCGACCGACAAAGCCCATGGTTTCGTTGGTCGTCGCCTTGATTCCAATCTGGCCCGGGGTGATTCCCAGGGCGGCGGCGATATTGGCTTTCATGGCTTCCGCGTGTGGCAACACCTTGGGTGCCTCGGCAATCAGGGAGGAATCGATGTTCTGGATCACCGCACCCCGCTCGTCGCCGAGCTCACGGCATTTTTCCAGGATTTTCAGCGAGCAAATCCCTTCAATCGATTCATCCGTTGGGGGGAAATAATGACCAATGTCGGGCAGACCCAGCGAACCT
This sequence comes from Akkermansiaceae bacterium, assembly GCA_024233115.1. NCBI lineage: Bacteria > Pseudomonadati > Verrucomicrobiota > Verrucomicrobiia > Verrucomicrobiales > Akkermansiaceae > Akkermansiaceae bacterium. Next base: position 228,127 of record JACKQB010000005.1, on the reverse strand, counting down.
AACAGCGCATCCGCGATCGCGTGGCAAAGGACATCCGCATCCGAGTGACCCGCCAGCCCGTGGCTGTGTGCGATTTCAACACCACCGAGTATGAGCGGGCGGCCTTCGGCAAATTGGTGGACGTCATATCCTATTCCGGTGCGATACATAGTGCTTGGTGAATGAAGAATTCAGAGTTCGAGAGAGTCTCCGATGTTAGGGAGGTGGAGGGTGATGCCTTTGTCTGCGAAGGATGCCTTGGCCGCATCGTGGTCGATTTCAATGTAGGGGAAACTATCGAAGTGGGTGCCGACCACTTTTTTCACCCCGATCCACTCGGCACAGATCGCCGCGTCGGCATGACCCATGGTGAAGTTGTCGCCGACACATAGCACCGCCCAGTCGAGTCGATGCAGCTCGCCTAACAGCTTCATGTCAGAGGTCAGCGCGGTGTCGCCGGAGAAGTAGAAATGCGTCTGCTCCGACTCGATCACAAAGCCACCCGGATTGCCCCCGTAGCTGCCGTCCGGCAAGACCGACGAGTGCACGGCATGCACGTATTTGACTTTACCAAAGGGGAGCTGCACACTGCCGCCATGGTTCAGCGGGTGGGCATTGTCGATGCCCTGCCGGCCAAACCAGGTCACAATCTCAAAGTTGGATACCAGCATCGCCCCGGTGCGTCTCAAGATGTCCAATGCATCGGCCACATGGTCTTCGTGGCCGTGTGAGATGAGGATGTAATCGGCTTCAATACTTTCAACATCAATTCCCTTTGCCAAGGGATTGGGGGTGATGAAGGGGTCAAACAGGATCTTTTTCCCGGCAATCTCGACAGAGAAGCAGGAATGGCCGTAAAAGGTAAAGTTCGTCATTGCTCGGATAAGTTGGTTTGTGTCCAGGCGGAAAGTCGGGTGAATCCAGGGACAGAAAAAAGGCCGCCGGGTTCTGCCCGACAGCCTTGTAGAAAATAGGTTGGGTTGCAACCCCCGATTACTCAGGCTTTTCAGTCTTGTTCTCGGCGGGCTTGGGTGCGGGCACCTGCACGGGAGGGGTCACGGCACTTGCCTTTGGACGGGCCGGGCTAGGAACGGGCGGCGCTGGTGGCGCTGGCGCGGCTTCGGGAGCCGCCTGGATTTCCACCAGCTCAAGTTCGAAGATCAGGGCACTGTTGGCACCGATCTTGGGGCCGGCCGCACGGGAACCATAGGCCAGGTTGGCTGGCAGGAAAATCCTCCACTTGGCACCAACGGGCATGGTGGTCAATGCCTCTTTGAAACCGGGAATCACCTGGAGCGTCATTGGGAATGGCTCACCGTCGGGCGATTTGTCAAACTCGGTGCCGTCAATCAAGGTGCCACGGTAGTGCACCATGAACTTGGTGCCATCGTCTGGGGCACCATCGGCAGGGGCGACGTATTTCTGGTCGGTTCCCTTGTTGATAACCTGATACTGCAGGCCGCTGGTGGTGGTGATGACACCTTCCTTCTTGGCGTTATCCGCGAGGAATGCGTTACCGGCAGCCAGGTTTGCCTCAGCCTTCTTGGCTTCACGGTCCTGGACCGCCTTACCAAGGGCTTCCATGGCGGCACGCAGTTTTTCCTCAGGGTATTCGGGCTTGTCGCCTTTGAGTCCGGCAAGGAATCCTTTGACAAAGGACTCGGTCTGCATGTCTTCAGCCGTCAGACCGGAGCCAGCAAATCGCTGGGCAGACTGTAACCCAAGAATGTAGGAACTGATGTCCTTCACCTCGGCCTCCGTCAGTTGGGGCGCGGGAGGTTCGGGCGGGGCCACGGGAGTGGCGGGGGGTGCAGCTGGAGGCACTGGTGGAGTAGCATCCTGGGCGCTGAGAGAGACTGCGCCGACAAGGCCGGCGAGACCGATAACCCCAAGAACGGAGGTGATGTTATTCTTTTTCATAATTTGATTACAGAGGTAATGCGACGGCAAGCTAGGGGTCATCCCCGCCCCTGTCCAGCGGTTAATCCGCCGAAATCGAGTATTTGGAGTTTGGAATTACGGGTTTAATTCCTACAATAACACCATGCCCCGCGTCCTTCTCGTCGAAGATGAAACCTCCATCGCTGACACTCTTGTCTACGCCTTGGAAACCGAACATTTCGAAGTCACCCACGTCACCACCGCCGGTGATGCCTTGAAAATATTCGCAGATAACTACGATCTCGCCATCCTCGACGTCGGCCTCCCGGACATCTCGGGCTTCGACCTGTGCGGGGAAATCAGGAAGTCATCCACGCTGCCCGTGCTGTTCCTGACGGCCCGCGATTCGGAAATCGACCGCATCCTCGGACTCGAACTCGGGGGCGATGATTACGTCACCAAACCCTTCAGCCCACGCGAGGTCGCCGCCCGGGTGCGTGCCATCCTCCGGCGCTCACCCGCACAGGCCGTTGCCCCCCCTCAGCAAAGCGGCAAACACGGCGCTCTCTGCCACGACCCGGATACCATGACCATCACCTGCCATGGCAAACCCCTGAATCTCACCGCCCACGAATACAAGCTTCTGGTCGCCCTGATGAGCCGGCCCGGACGCATCTTCACCCGCGAACAACTTCTGGAAAAAGCCTGGGTCGACCCCGGCTCCGCCATGGACCGCACGGTGGATGCCCACATCAAATCCCTGCGCTCCAAAATCCGCGAATGCACCGGTGACGGCAGTGACCCCATCGAAACCCGCCGCGGCCTGGGCTACACTTTGGCCGTTTGACCCGCGCCAATTCTTCATTCTGAAATTGTTCATTCATTCATTCCAATGCGACTCACCCGCGTCACCCTCGTCTGCCTTGCCCTCATCATCGGCTTCGGGTTTTACCGCTTGATTGTCTACTTGCTCGACGATGTCGACGCCCAGACGTTCCAGGCCACCGAGGAGGTGATGGTCGATACCGCCCACGTCATGGCCGGTATGATGGAAAGCCAGATCAAGGAGGGCAGGCCGGACCAGGAAACCCTCCGCGACGCCTTCGCCAACGCCCAGCGACACACGCTCAAGGCAAGGATCCACAACCACACCAAAACCACCATCGGCCTCAACGCCTACCTGACGGATGCCAAGGGTACCGTGCTGTTCGACTCCGACAACGCCCGGCGCGAAGGCCGGGATCTCTCGCAATACAACGATGTCCTGCGCACCCTGAATGGAAAATACGGCGCCCGCTCGTCCCGCGAGGATGAAAAGAATCCACACAGCTCCATCCTCTACGTCGCGGCCCCGGTGCGGTCGGGTGATGAAATCGTCGCCGTGCTCACCGTTTACAAAGCGCAGGCTGACGTGCTCACTTTTATCACCGACCGCCGCCGTGACATCCTCTCCGCGACGATCCTGATCGGCGGCGGTGTCATCCTGCTAACAGGTGCCGTGTTCATCTGGCTGTTTCAACCCGTTGGTCGGCTGACCGACTACGCACAGGCGATCTCACGGGGCGAGCGGGCACCCATGCCGGAACTGGGCAAAGGCCGTGAGGTCAATACCCTCGGCAAGGCGCTCTTCGATATGCGCGAAACCCTCGAGGGCAGACGTTATGTCGAAAACTATGTCTCCACCCTGACCCACGAACTGAAAAGCCCTCTCGCGGCGATCAAAGGGGCTGCGGAATTGCTCGATGAGGAGATGCCCGCCGAAAAAAGGCAGCGGTTCCTGCAGAATATCCAACGTGAAACCGCACGGAGCGAAAGCCTCGTCCGCGATCTGCTCCAACTGGCCGAACTCGAGCGCAAACCGCATCTGGAAAACCAGCGCAAACTCCATTTTTCTAACATCTGCCAGGAAATCGTCGACGAAACCCAGGTGCGCCTGGACGAAAAAAACCTCACGCTCGATGCCCACATCACCCCCGCCATCGAACTAACAGGTGACGCCATGGTGCTTAAGCTCGCCATCGGCAACCTTCTCGAAAACGCCATCGGATACTCACCCGACGGAGGCCGGATCACACTCGCACTCTCACGCGTCGACGACCAGGCCCTTGTCCGGATCGACGACCAGGGGCCCGGCATTCCCGACTATGCCGTGGACCGCGCCTTCGAGCACTTCTACTCGCTGCCACGCCCCGGAAGCGACCACAAAGGCACCGGGCTCGGCCTGCCGCTCGTGCGCGAGGCCGCCAAGCTACACGATGGCACCTGCAAGCTCGAAAACCTCCCCGCAGGCGGTTGCCGGGCGACGCTTACGCTCCCGGTTGCGTAGCTCAACAATCGCTTCCCCCACTGAAAATCCGTCTTGACCCGGCGTCGGTCAGTCCGTTAAATGCGGCCACTTGGCCACTTGGATTTTCATCATCGTTTGATGGACCCAAGGGATGAAACGCCATGGCATGAGCCATGGTTTCCCGTTTTCCCATGGGGGCTCTGGTTTGTGTCTTCTCAACATTAAACCAAGTAACAAAACATGAAAAAAAGATCATGGGCTGAGCCCTATAAGATAAAGATGGTGGAGCTTCTGAAAATGACCAGCTCCGAGGACCGGCGAAACGCCATCAGGGAAGCAGGTTACAACACCTTCCTCCTCAAAAGCGAGGATGTCTATATCGACCTCCTAACAGACTCCGGCACCTCCGCGATGAGCGACCGTATGTGGTCGGCTCTGATGATGGGCGATGAGTCCTACGCGGGGAGTCGGAATTTCTATCACCTCCGTGACACCATCGAGGAGTATTACAGCTATCAATACACCGTCCCCACCCACCAGGGCCGGGGTGCCGAGCACATTCTCTCCCAGACTCTCATCAAACAAGGTGACTACGTGCCGGGCAACATGTATTTCACCACGACCCGGCTCCACCAGGAGATGGCGGGCGCCACCTTTGTCGATGTCATTATCGATGAAGCGCACGACCCCAGAAACCTGCACCCCTTCAAAGGAAATGTCGACATCGCCAAGCTTGACGCCCTGGTTGAAAAAGTGGGTGCCGAAAAAATCCCCTACATCTGCATCGCCACCTGCGTCAATATGGCGGGGGGCCAACCCATCAGCATGGCGAACATGAAGGAACTCAGGGCCTGGTGCGATAAACACGGTATCATGATCGTGCACGATATGACCCGCGTCGCCGACAATGCGTATTTCATCCAGAAAAACGAAGAGGGCTACGCTGACAAATCGATCAGGGAGATTGTGCTCGAATGCTGCCAGCTCACAGACGCCGCCACGATGTCGTCCAAAAAGGACGCCATGGTAAACATCGGCGGTTTTCTTGCGATGAACGATGAGAAATTCTATCAGAAAGCCTGCAACATGGTGGTGGTCTTTGAAGGATTGCACACCTACGGAGGCATGGCCGGGCGCGACATGGCCGCACTGGCGGTGGGTATCCAGGAAAGTGTCTGCGATGACCATATCAAGGCCCGGGTCGGCCAGGTGAGATACCTCGGCGAACAGCTTCTGGCCAATGGCGTGCCCATCGTTGAACCCATCGGTGGCCATGCCGTTTTCCTCGACGCCAAAGCCATGCTGCCACATCTGCCGCAGGAGCATTTCCCCGCCCAGTCGCTGTCGGCGGCCCTCTACGAGGAGTGCGGCGTGCGCGCCATGGAACGCGGTGCGGTGTCGGCCGGCAGAAACAAGGAAACGGGCGAGAACTACATGCCCGAACTCGAACTTGTCCGGCTGACGATACCACGCCGGGTCTACACCCAGGCACACATGGACGTCACCTGCGAGGGCGTCTGTGAGGTGATGGAAAAAGCGGATCAAATCCGCGGGCTGAAATTCAATTACGAACCCGAGGTGCTGCGATTCTTCCAGAGTCGCTTCGAGCAGATCTGAATTTCATAAGAAATCTACTTGCCATAACGGAGTCGACGGCTGAGCTACCCAGTATGCCAGTTCCCATGAAACAACTCAAGACGGGCATCCTCGTCTCCGTGATGGCGCTTTCCTCCAACGCGGCCTTTGCCCAGGGCCACGAAATCACCCGCTATGTGCCGGAAACCGATCCGGCGGCGCTGGCGAAGCTCGACCAATGGCAGGACCTGAAGTTCGGGCTGATGATGCATTGGGGCGCCTACAGCCAGTGGGGGATTGTGGAATCGTGGTCGATCTGCGCCGAGGACGAGGGCTGGTGTGTTAGAAAGTCAGACTCCGATTACACACGCTACAAAAAGAAATACGAGGCACTGCAAACGACCTTCAACCCGGTGAAATTCGCACCCGGGCGCTGGGCCAGGGCAGCAAAACATGCCGGTATGAAATACGTCGTTTTCACCACCAAACACCACGATGGTTATTGTATGTTTGATAGCAAACACACGGACTATAAAATCACCGGAAAACAGACACCGTTTCATCGCCACCCGAAGGCGAACATCACCAGGGAGATATTCGAGGCCTTCCGTGCCGAGGGTATGTGGACGGGTGCCTATTTCTCCAAACCGGATTGGCATAACGAAAACTACTGGTGGCCCAATTTCGCCACCCCCGACCGCAATGCCAACTACAGCATCAAGAACCACCCGGAGCGCTGGGAGAAGTTTGTCCAGTTCACCCATAACCAGATTATGGAGCTGATGACGGATTACGGCAAAGTCGATATCCTCTGGCTCGACGGCGGCTGGGTGAGAAAACGCAGCGATGACGAGATCCGTGACGCCTATCGAAACATGAATCCCGAAAAACCCCAGCGCGTGCAAAACCAGGACATCCGCATGGACGAGCTGGTCAACAAAGCCCGCGCCAAACAGCCGGGCCTAATCGTGGTCGATCGCGCCGTCCCCGGGAAAAACCAAAACTACCTCACCCCCGAAAACAAGGTCCCCGAAAAAGAGCTGCCCTACCCCTGGGAGTCCTGCATCATCGCCGGCGAAAGCTGGTCATGGATTCCCGACGCCAAATACCTCAGCGCCCGCGACACCATCCACATGCTGGTCGATATCGTCAGCAAGGGTGGCAACCTGCTGCTCAACATCGCACCCGGCCCGGACGGCGCCTTGGACGACGACGCCTACACCCTGCTCAGTGAGGTGGGCGACTGGATGCAGGTCAACGGCAAAGGCATTTACGGGACCCGCGCCATCGCACCCTACCGCGACGGCAAGGTGTGCTTTTTGAAAAAGGGCGAGACAACACGATACGCCATCTACCAACTCGCGGAGGGTGAGGCGGCCCCGGGTGAAATTCGTTTTTCCGGACTCCAGATCCCCGCCAAAGCCACGGCACGTCTGTTAGGTGTGGACGGTGAGCTGCAATGGCAATCCAAGGACGGCACCATCCGCGTTTCCCTCCCGCAGCAAGACCCGCCATCCAAGCTTGCGCTGACACTTGAGTTCAGTTGGTAAGCTCCTTGGACGGGTTGCTCGACATCTGACAGCCAAGCGCGATGCAATTTGCCTTCCATCCCCCGGCAGGCTCTGTATGAATGCAGCCATGATTTTGAAGATTCACACTATTCTGACCGCCCTACTCCTTTCCCTTGCCACACCCGGCCTGGCCTACGAACACTCGGTTGAGATCAAACCGACCGACAGCCCGGAAACCATCATCGAAAAGGCCGCCAGGGTGGTGCCTAACAAAGCGCAGCTCAACCATCACCTCAACGAGTTCAACGGCTTCATCCACTTCGGCCCCAACACCTTCACCGGACGCGAGTGGGGCAGTGGCAAGGAGAACGCCAAGGCATTCAATCCGCCGGAGGTCGACACCGACCAGTGGTGCCGCATCATGAAGGCCGCCGGCATGCGCAAGGTGGTCATCACCGTCAAACACCACGATGGCTACTGCACCTGGCAGACGCGCTATAACAAAACCTTCTCCGTACACCAGTCGCCGTGGCAAAACGGCCAGGGCGATGTACTCCGACTGCTGTCGGACTCCTGTAGAAAATACGGACTCCAGCTCGGTATCTACATCTCCCCCGCCGACCTCTATCAGATCGAAAGCAAGGACGGCCTCTACGGAAACCTGAGCAAGTACCGCGACAGCGTCATCCCCACCGACCCCGCCAGTTTCAAAACCAACCCACTGAAACAACGTGAGGTCGACAAAGGACTGCCGACGTTCAAGGTCAAGGCGGACGACTACAACCGCTACTTCATGAACCAGCTCTACGAGGTGCTCACCGAGTATGGCCCGATCCACGAGGTGTGGTTCGACGGCGCCCACCCGAAACGCAAGGGCGGCCAGACCTACATCCGTGACGAGTGGTTTAAAATGATCCGCAGACTCGCGCCCGAAGCCGCCATCTTCGGTGGTCCGGACGTGCGTTGGTGCGGCAACGAGGCGGGCAGAACCCGGGCCAGCGAGTGGAATGTGCTGCCCGTGGAAAGCATGGCCACCTCCGGCTTCGACCGACCGAAGGACGACATCGGCTCCGATCCACACCTCACCGCCAAAACCTACGAGGTTTACGGCAAGCAGCACCAGGTCAAACACCTCTACTACCTCATCGCGGAAACCGATGTCTCCATCCGCCACGGCTGGTTCTGGCGCAACGACAGCGAGCAGAAGGTCCGCGATGCCGATGACGTCTTCGACATGTATGAACGCTCCGTCGGCGGCAACTCAGTGCTGCTCCTGAACGTACCGCCTAACAACATGGGGAAATTCTCGGCACGCGACGAGGCGACCCTTCTGGAGGTGGGAAAAAGAATCACCTCCACCTACGGCACCAACCTTGCCGATGGCGCCAGCTCGGCGGCAAATGGGCTGTTTGACAACAACCTAACAACCTACTGGCAGCCTGACGGGCAAACCGGTGAATTTACCGTCAAGCTCACCCAAGCCCGGCGGGTCAACCGCATCGTGCTCCAGGAGAACATCCAGTCGGTCGGGCAGCGGGTGCGCGAGCACGCCCTGGATGCATGGCTCGACGGTACTTGGAAAGAGGTCGCCAGGGCCACCACCATCGGCTACAAACGCATCCTTCGTTTTGACCCCGTCACCACGGATCAATTCCGCCTGCGGGTGCTCGGCTCGCGCTTGCAGCCGACCATCGCCACCTTCTCGGCGCACTATTACGCCCCGGCACCCATGCCTGTCAGCATGACGCGCACCAGCGACGGCATGGTGACGCTCGCCACCAGCAAAAAGTCCGGTCTCGCGATCCACTACACCCTGGACGGCAGCGACCCCACCCCCGGGTCCGCCGTTTACACGAAGCCGCTCGACTTACCCGAGGGAGGCACCGTCAAGGCGTGCAGCTATGACGGCCATCAACTTGGTGCCGTCGCAGAAACCCGCTTCGGTATTTCTAACAAGGGATGGAAAATCCTCTCCTGCTCCAGCGAACACAACGCCACCTTCGCCGCCGCCAAGGCCATCGACGGCGACCCGAAAACCTTCTGGCACAGCTCCTGGGAAACCAACCAGCCGCACCCGCACCACCTCGCCATCGACCTCGGCAGGGGGCACACTATCACCGGCGTCACCTACCTGCCCAGGCAAGACCGGCCAGTGCCGGACAGCATGGTGGAAAGCGGCACCATCGAACTGAGCAACGACGGCAAAACCTGGCACCACGCCGGTGACTTCACCTTCGGCAACCTGGTCAACGACCCCACCCAGCGATCCCTGGTCTTCAAAAAGCCCTGCCGCGCCCGCTACCTCCGCTTCACCTCGAAAACCGGCGCCCAGGGCAAACCCTACGCCGGCGCGGCGGAAATCGGGGTGCTCGGAAAATAAGTGCCCGTTTTCGCTTTTCCCTTGAATAGACAGCACCCTGCCACCGTCGAACCCATACAGGCCTCACCACAAATGCTGTGGCGACCTGCGGTATTTATCCATTGGAAAAAACAACAACCCGAGCTATCCTGACCTGTCATGAAACACGCCGCCACCCTCCTAGCACTCTCTGCATCGCTGCTCATCCCCGTGTCCGCGGCTCCGAAAAAGTCGCTGCTCGATAACGATCCCGACGTCATCTATCTCAACGAACACGTCAAACACACGATCACGCTGCTCGTTGCCCAGCCCGCCACAGTCTACGCCACCAAAAAGGGCGGACGCCGACTCGGCGCCTTCAACGCAGGCACCAAGGTGGAGCTGCTCGCCATGACCGAAAGGGCCTACCGTGTCAAGGGACAGGCCAGCCACGCCGGTGTCATCGGCTGGGTCGATCCCAAACTGCTCGCCTCCAAGGACAAAAACTTCATCGCCAACCTCAAACAACTCTACGAACGCCAGATCCTCATCAACGAGCTGATCGCCAACAAGGATGTCGCCATCGGGATGACCCTCGAGGAGGTCGCCAAGTCTCTCGGCCAACCAACCGAAACCGAAGTCAAACAAACCGCCACAGGCGAGTCCGGGAAGTGGGACTGGGTCGTCACCGAGGAACAAAAACACTACCGCACCGTCATCGATCCCTACACCGGCAACGCTTACCGGCAACTCTCCCACATCACCACCGAGGAAAAATCCCGCACCACCGTCGAGTTTGAACAAGGCGTGGTCACTTCCGTCACCCGCAAGAAAAACAACGGCCCCGGCCAGGTCCGTATCGTCCCCGCCCCGGTGATTTTTAATTGGTAGGCTCTAGCGCCGCGAACGCTTGAACGCCGCCACAAGCCCTCCAAGTCCGAGCAGCCAAATAGCGGATGGCTCCGGGACGACGGTTGCTGTTAGCGTTGTCAGGTTCTGCGCTCCGGAATATCCGGCTACACCATTGCCGATATTGACGTTGTATACGTGTTCGTAAACATCAAGGCTCAGTGTTGATGGTATATAACTGCTGAAATCCACACCCTCCATCAACAGGGTTAGATAAGGCCGGAATGCGCGCACACCAAATGTGCCCGACGGCACGCTATCCATGATCATGATCATGGACCCGTTTCCCCTGGGGCCTGCACCATCCACATCGGTTCCTCCTGTGAGGTCTGTTGTCAGGCCTATATAGACAGGCAAACTCGGCATCCCGCTGATATTATATGTGCTTGCTGGTTTGGTGCCCAACAAATCGTCCGCCATCGCCGTGACACCATAATTATAGGTTGCCCCCATCACTTGTTGATTGGTTCCATACAGGCTGTAAAACTCCGTGGTGACAAATAATGCACTCACCATCATCGTGTCTGTATCGATTGAAAAGGAACCCGAAACTGGCCCGCCTGGCGTTCTCGTGACGTTGGAGCTGTCTGCATTCCATTTCGACGAGACAAAAGTACCACCAAAATTATACGTAACCACCGCCGCATCAGTCCGGTCGATAAAACCCAGGAGCGAGGCAGCTGCCATCAGGACACATGTTTTTTTAAAGGATGTTTTCATCAAGGTTGTTTCAGGTTCTTTTTGAGAGATCGGCAAAATACAAAATACAGCCCCCTAATAAAGAATTTTCTTTCGTTTTATTTCGTTAGCCAACAAACGCAACAAAATGATACCCTGTCTGTTTTAGATACTCTGGTAAAGTTAGAATCATTCCGCAAAGCAGTCGGCACCTCACAACCGGGCTTTCTAACGATTGAACCTGTGTCACAACGAGCAGACCAAGCAGTTGATTAGCCGGATTTTTACTCCACCACCACCCGGTAAAACGCGGCGGTTCCGCTGATGGCGTGGGTGTAGGTATTGGTCGGCGCGGTTGCCGGAATACCGGTTTCCACATCCACCCACGAGCCGTCCGTCAGATCCCCGGATCGCTGAACGGTGTAGGTTTTTCCCTCCACCGACGACCAGTGAAGCACCACCGCTGCAGGCTCCTGGGCAATGCTGGTGATATGGAAAACGGACTCCGGATCATCGGGGTCAGTGCCCGCGAGATACTCCATTATGTTAGCCGTTCCGTCTTTATCCCAGTCGCCGTCATCGGTTTCGCCCGTGCCGCCGAAATGGTATTTTTCCCAACTGTCGGGCATGCCGTCAGAATCGCTGTCCGGGTCGGTCGCCACCGCGCCCGGTGTGCCGCCAACATCTGCGCTCGACCTCCAGGAGGTGCTGTCGCTGAGGGTGCTGGTCGAGTCATACGGGTCTATCAAGGTCAAGGAGTATCCGGCTCCGTCGGTCTGCTCAAACCAGTCGTCATACTCAAAGTCCAGGATGATCCTGCCGAGGCTGTCCTGCAGGACAATCCCCTCGCCGCCGTTGTCGAGGCTGCCGTCCGGATCGTAGAACTTGCCCCGGTATTCTCCGGCGATATTCATGCCGGCGGCACCCGGGTAGCGGGCGGTAAAGGCGGCGAGGTTATTCACCAGGACCACATACTCCCCCGGCCCGAGAGTCAGCACATTCCCCTCGGAGAAGTTAAAGTAGATACCCCCGCAAAATGACAGGCCGGCAAGACCGATGATTTCCGTCCCCGTGTTCTGCAGCTCGATGAACTCGAAGTCCTGGTCGTCATGGTTCAGCTCGTCCCCGGACGTTCCCGCCGCCGGGTTATACATGATTTCAGTCACCCGCAAGGGCGACGCGTCAACCAGCTCAAACGTCGCCTCGGTGAGCGCGCTCCAGGTGCCGCCACTGAGCACCCGCGCCTTGACCAGGGTGGATTTTGTTAGGGTGACAGCTGAGCCGTATGCCGTGCCCACAGCCGTGCCGCCGACGGCACGCGGGTCACTGCCATCGGTGGTGTAATAAATGGTGCCACTGCCAGAGATGGTCAGGTTGTAGCCGTTGACCACACTACCTCCATGCTGGCTGAACTCCGGTGCTGCGACCGTGGGGTACCATCCTTTGGCGATAATCTGGTTTAACACAATGCTGGAGCGCTGCGGCATGTAGGTATCCAGCAGCCAGTCCACCGCATCCAGCCATTCAACATTACGGGTGCGGGTGGTAGTCGTGGTGCCTCCTCCGGGAGGACCTCCCCCTGGAGGACCACCGCCGGGACCGCCAGATGAGGCACTGTCACCCCAACGGGCAGATTCAGCGACCACTGCCGAAAAAATCTCATCCTTGCGGACCTGCATCCGTGCGGCTGTTTGCGTTGCTGTTAGTGCGCCGTTGTTGAAAAAATGTTGATGCACCCGGTCGGCATAGCGTAGTTTATACTCGGTATTCCCCATCAGTTTCAGATGCATCCACCAGGGTGTCATCCGGTTGATGCCATTAAAGGATGTCGACAGCGACTGGTTGAACCGGTTGTGGTTCACCCCCTCGCTGATCTCCAGCGAGTGCTCGTTGTCGTGGGCCACGAATTTAAATCCGTCGGGGTGGCTGCGGCTATAGACCGTTGTCAGGTTACGCGGCATGGTCGCCGAGTTCGGAGGCCCGATCGGCGAGTCCCGGTTGGCGGTGAAGTAGGTCAGCAGCATATAGTCGATGACGTTGTCAACATCGAGCAGCTTGGTGCCGCTGCTGTTTTCCGTGCCGTCAGCGTTCTTCCCCTGAAGTGAGAAATAGGAGGCGTTCCCCGTCACCCCGGCGGTCATACCCGTCCACAGGTCCTCGTAGGCATCCCGGGTGCCGTCGACGGCATACATGTCGCCCGTGTCGCCGTCGGCTTTCACCGCATCGTAGTCATCGTTGTCGCCACCGTAGTAGGACGCCGCATAACGCGAGTCGCAGCGCTCCTCGGTTTGATAGAGCCCCCAATACATACCGTTGATGTAGAGGTGGTAATACTCACCCCGCGTGTGCGGCTGGTTCATATCGCGATGGGTGTCGCGGGAGAAAATATCGTAGAGCCAGGTGGCCTCGTCCGGGTTCTGGTTCGCCCAGGAAAAGTTTTGCCCGGTCCGCAGGTCCAGTCGTTTGAAGCTGTCGGCTCCACCCTCGCCAAACAACGGATACTCCAGCTTCGAGGCACCGTATTCGGATTTAAACAGGAAACGGAACGAGTGCTTCGGGTTCGATGACGTAGTGCTCGACTCCCCGCGAATACGCATGCCGCCATTGATTTGAAAGCCCTTGCTGCCGTCCGGATTGATCAGCTCCAACGACATCTCACGCTCCCACGCCTCACCCTCCTGACTGGCGTTGACGTAGATACCGGTAGAGGAGTTGAACAGGTTGTCGGGGTCGGTCACCAGCGAGATCGACGGGATCGACTTCAGCGCCGTTTCCATTTCACCCGAGTAGGTGGCGCTCTGGGTGATCGCCGTATCCATTCCATAGTCAAAATCCTGGCCGTTGACGGCACTCGACGGGAAGGCGGGATCAAGTCCGCTGACCGATGTCCCCTGCGCGATAATATCCGTTAGAAAGATATACGTCTGGGTGTCCACGTTGCTCGGCTCATACCCCGATACAAATGCCGCGGCGCGAAGCACCGTGGTTTTGCTGATGCTGACCGGCCCGGTGTAGAGCGTGCCGTTGTTGGTCGCGGGCTCGGTTCCATCGGTCGTGTAGTAGATCGCCGCGCCTGCCGTAGCACAGGTGATCTCCAGATCAAACGCAGCGGTAAAAAATCCACGGTGAACTGAGAATGTGGTATCACCCACATATCCCGTTATCCCCCCCGTATTGGCCGCACCTGGTGTAGGTGTTGTTAGGTAAACAAGTTCGGTGAAGGACGAGCCCTGCGCCAGCCCGTAGGCTACATCCGCCGACTGCTCAGGGTAATTGGTCGTGGAATGTTCGATCGTCGTTCCGTCGGCTCGCACCAACACAATACTCTCGCCATCCTTGCTGAGCTTGAAATGGGTGTGCAGGTAGCCCGCCGCATCGGTGTAGCCCGCCGCATCCTGGCCGGAGGCAAACACCACCAGATAACCACCCGCCGGGATACTCGTGGCCGGAAAAACCCACTGTGTCAGATCCGTTTCGTCGTCAGTGAGATACCATCCTGTTAGGTCGACCGCCGAGCCGCCGTTGTTGTGCAGTTCGATCCAGTCGGAGTACTTGCCATCACCGTCGACCAGGGTCGAGTCGTTGCTGGCCATAAACTCGTTGATCACGACTTCGGCACCAGAATCAGGAGCCGAGGCAATTACCGACATCAGTAAAAGCGAGGCGACAAAAGGCACCCGCAACGTATGCGGCCACCCAAGGAGAAATAAATGCATTTTCATGGTTCGAATACAGAATTGGCGGCACCGGATGCCAATATGAGTGCCATCGCTGGACACACTGATGTGCCACTGTTTGCTTACTATGTGGAAATCGGGGCAAACTATTAAGATTCTGTAAAGGGCAGCCAAACAATACGCAGGTCACAACCCAACACCTCTAGCTTACACCGGGTTCACAGCCATCAGATGATCCCGCGACCCCAACACGCAGGCACCGGACGATTTTTCACACCTCAATCGACCCAAATCAGGTGTGCATATTCTCTCTCCCCATCCAAGTCCTTTAAAATCAACGGCTCGCAAAGTTTTACTTCATTTTTCTTGATATCCGCCCACATGTTGGGGTAATAATCACCCCTGCATACCACATGTAGTTTATTGATCGCTTATTTTTCAAGCTTCAATCACCCTTACCACCCGTATTTTCCACCTTTATCACGCCCAACACCCGTATTAAAATGTCCGTTCCTCCCATCACCGCCCCCGCGCCTCAAACCGCCTTACAAGCAACAAAAAATCCATCCACCAAGAGCATGCCGCAGCCCGCTTCGACACCTAACAAGGGTCTTGTTTTCAGTGCATCATTCGCCACACCAGGCGTTTCTCCCTTTGATGAAATCGAGTGGTCCAACCGCACCGCGGAAATCACCGACGACTCGGGTGGCATCATGTTCCGCCAGGAAAACGTCGAGGTCCCCGCCTCCTGGTCCGAGCTGTCCACCAAGATTGCTGTCTCCAAGTATTTCTACGGTGACATCACCCAGGGCACCGACCCCCACCAGGGGGGACGTGAAAACTCGGTTCGACAGATGATCCACCGTGTTACCCGCACCATCACCGACTGGGGCATGCAGGACGGCTATTTTGCCGACGATCAATCCGCCGAAACCTTCTACAACGACCTGACCTGGCTCTGCCTGAACCAGCACGGCGCATTCAACTCGCCGGTGTGGTTTAACGTCGGTCTCTATCAGCAATACGGCATCGGCAAGGACGCCGGCCAAGGCACCTGGCACTGGAGTGAAACCGCGGGCGAAGCCGTGCGTGCCAAGACCCAGTATGAATACCCGCAAGGGAGTGCCTGTTTCATCCAGGGGGTCGAGGACAACATGGAGGACATCATGCAGCTCGCCAGCTCTGAGGCGATGCTGTTCAGAAATGCGGCTCCGGCATAAGCCGGATCTCTCCACCCCTGCGCTCCACCCGCGAGAAACTCTCAGGCGGCGGCGCGCCCCTCAGGTCCCCTTTCCTTCCTCCGCGTTTACGACCGTGTCGCCAATGTGGTGAAATCCGGCGGCAAAACCCGCCGCGCCGCCAAGATGAACACGCTCAAGGACTGGCATCCGGACATCGAGGAGTTCATCGAGGCCAAGACCATCGAGGAGAAGAAAGCCTGGGCGCTCATCGAGCAGGGCTACGACGGTTCCTACAACGGCGATGCCTACGGTTCCGTCATGTTCCAGAACGAGAACCTCTCGATCCGCACCAGTGACGAGTTCATGCGCGCCGCGGTCGATGGCAAAGACTACTGGACCCGCAATGTCAGTGATGGCCAGCCGTGCGAGAAGAAGAGCGCCCGCGCGCTGCTCCGCAAGATCGCCGAGGGCACATGGACCTGCGGCGACCCCGGCATGCAGTTCGACACCACCATCCACACATGGCACACCTGCAAGGGCAGCGGACGCCAACACTCGACGAATCCCTGCTCGGAATATCTTTTCCTCAACGACACCGCCTGCAATCTCGCCTCGCTCAACCTCGTCCGCTTCCGGAAAGCCGACGGCGGCTTCGACACCGAGCGTTTCCAGGCGGCCGTGCGACTCTTCATCGTCGCCCAGGAGATCCTCGTCGACCGCGCCAGCTATCCCATCAAACCGATCGCGGAAAACTCGCACGCCTTCCGCACCCTCGGCCTCGGCTACGCCAACCTCGGCGCCCTGCTGATGAGCTACGGCCTGCCCTACGACCCGATGAGGCCCGCACTCTGGCAGCCTCGATCACCGCCGTCATGTGTGGCACCGCCTACGAGCAAAGCGCCGAGCTCGCCGCCGCCACCGCCCCCTTCCCCGGCTACCACGATGCCCGCTACGGCGGTAACATGCACCCGGAGGAAGCCTCCACCAGAAGCCGATGTTAGAAGTCATCGATCGGCACAAGTCGATGCTTGAACACATCGAGCCATCGGAGCGCTTTGCCAACATCCAGAAAGCCGCCAAAGCATCCTGGGATGCCGCCAGCTCGAAAGGTCGTCGCTACGGCTACCGCAATGCCCCAGTCACCGTGCTCGCCCCCACCTAAGCACCATCGGCTTCCTGATGGACTGCGACACCACCGGTATTGAACCCGACATCGCGTTGGTGAAATACAAGCTGTTAGCCGGCGGCGGCATGTTGAAAATCGTCAACCAAACCGTCGCCCCGGCCCTGAAACACCTCGGCTACGATGAACAGGAAATCAAATCCATCCTCGCCCACATTGAAAAAGTCGACACCATCGAGGACGTCGTCGACGAACAGACCGGCACGACCGTTTACAGCGGCCTCAAGCCCGAGCATCTGGATGTATTCGACTGCGCCTTCAAGGCCAACCTCGGCCAGCGCAGCCTGCACTACCGCGGCCACATCCGCATGATGGCCGCCGTCCAGCCCTTCCTCTCCGGCGCCATTTCCAAAACCGTCAACATGCCCGAGAACGCAACGGTTGAAGACATCATGGAAACTTACGTGGAAGGATGGAAACTCGGCCTCAAGGCGATCGCCATCTACCGCGACGGCTCGAAACGCTCCGCCCCGCTCAATACCAAGAAAACCGACGGCATGGGCGGCAAAACCTCCACCGTCAGCGTCGATGCCGAACACATCGCCAAGCTCGAGCAGGGCCTTGCCCAGCTCGCCATGGAGAATGAAAAACTCAAGCACCAGGCCGACCAGCCTGTCCGGAGGGGTATGCCGGAGACGCGCGACTCCAAGACCCACAAGTTTGACGTCGCCGGCCACGAGGGATACATCACCGTGGGCCTCTACCCCGACGGCACCCCCGGTGAACTCTTCATCCAGATGGCCAAGGAGGGCAGCACCATCGGCGGCCTCATGGACACCACCGCCACCCTGACCTCGATGGCGCTGCAATACGGCATGCCGTTAGAGCAGTTGGTGCAGAAATTCGCCTACCAGCGTTTCGAACCCAGCGGCTTCACCAAGAACCCGGACATCAGGCAGGCCTACTCGCTCACCGACTACGTCTTCCGCTGGATGGGCTGCACCTTCATCCCCGGCTACCGCGAAAGCACCTCGCCCAACCACAACCAGGTGGAACTCCCCATGCCCGAGATTGAGGACATGGAAAAGAAAGCGGTCAACCGCCCCGTGCCCGAGCTCACCCGTCAAAGTGAACCCGCCAAACAGCCGGTCGGGGACCACGACCGGGTCGCCATCGCCCTCGGCAACGCCTACATGGAAACCCCCTGCTCCAACTGCGGCAGCGACAAAGTCATCCGCGCCGGCGCCTGCGGCTGCTGCACCGAGTGCGGCACCAGCCAGGGCTGCAGTTAGAACCGCCCCTCATCGAGGGATCATTGTTGTGGTCAGAATACCCATCCTTCCGGGGGAGGAGGATGGGTTCTGGTGCTAAACATCATCCAGAGACACTGTAGATTTATCCTCTCTTAAATGCTATTATATTGCCACTTTACGACCCACCAATCTCCATGAATTAGCTCTTGTTTTGTGGGAAAAAGATAGTATTTTTTCCCACAAACAAAACTCGACAATGCCCCGTCAATCCATTCAAAATAAATCACTTTCGAGAATATACGGAAAAGGCAGGGGTTGGGTATTCACTCCAAAACGATTTTTGGACCTAGGTCCTCGCAAATCCGTCGATATGGCCCTGTCTCGACTTACCTCGGCTGGTACGATACGCCGTTTGGCTAGAGGACTCTACGACTACCCTAAAAAACACCCCAAGCTCGGCCTACTTAGCCCCAGTCCAGATGCCATTGCCAAGGCCCTGATCGAGCGTGATGAAATCCGCCTACAGCCATCCGGAGCCTACGCGATGAATCTACTCGGACTCTCTCAACAAGTACCCGCCCATATCGTCTATCTCACAGACGCCATCACCCGTACGGTCCAAGTCGGAAATCAAAAAATCCACTTGGTTCGTAGCAGCCCAAGGATGATGACAACGGCTGGAACCATCTCTGGACTGGTAATCCAAGCCCTACGCTACATGGGAAAAGATAAGGTATCTGAACAAGCCCTCACCATCCTCAGGAAAACGTTGTCAGATGAAGACAAGCAACGTCTCAGAAGAGACCACATTCATGCCCCCACATGGATGCATCCTCATCTGTTTTCTATCACCCAAGACATAAGCTCATAGCCTTCATGGACAAACTCGCTCAACAATCCGCAGAAGAACGTCGTGCCTATTTTCAAGAAGCTGCAGCAAAGTTGAGCCTGCCACCTCATGTCGTCGAGAAAGATTTCTGGGTGTGCTGGACACTCAAACACCTCTTCGTTCTGGAATGCGTAAGGGGTAATCTGCTGTTTAAGGGCGGAACCTCTCTCTCCAAAGTTTATGGACTGATCCATAGGTTTTCCGAGGATATCGATCTTTCAATTCATCGGGCAAGCCTCGGATTCGAGGGAGACACCGATCCTGCAAACACTGAACTCTCCAACAATGCCAGAAAACGTCAAAACGTGGCACTGACTCTGGCTGCAAGAGATTTGGTTCAGGGAGATATTAGAGAGGAGTTAGAAAAATTAATGCACAACCTGCTGGGAAACGCTGAATACTCACTGATACCAGATGAAACGGACCCTGACGGGCAATCACTTGCCTTTTTCTATCCCTCCACAAGCATCACACTCGGAGCAAACTCCTATCTCCGTCCTTCCGTAAAAATTGAGTTTGGCGCACGCTCAGACCACTGGCCCTCGGAAACCAGAACCCTCCAGCCATACCTCAGCGAGGCGATTCCCGATGCCCTTGAGCAAGCTCACGTAGAGGTTAAATCAATGAAAGCCACACGCACCTTCTGGGAAAAGGCCACGATCCTGCATCAGATGGCACATCTACCGGATGGCAAATCGTTCCCAGTGCGTTATTCCCGCCATTACTCCGATCTAGCCGCCATGATTAAAGCCGGTATCGGTGAGGAAGCTGCCGGGCACGATGGCCTGCTCCAAGCCGTCGTGGATCACAAAACCTCCTTCTACCGCTCAGCCTGGGCCAGCTACGAAACAGCCAACCGAGGGGCACTCCGCCTCATCCCCACCGATGACCACCTGGCAGAACTCGAATCCGATCTTGGTTCAATGCGGGAAATGTTTTTTGGCGTGCCTCCACAGCTGGACGACATTTTGACAACCCTCCGCAATTGGGAAACCCATTTCAACCAGACCATCCAGAGGGAAGACACCAGACACTAACAGCCTGCATTGCAGGCGTTTTCCCATTGGCTGCATCCTCCCGCGCCTGCGGCTGCAGTTAGAACCGCCCCTGGAGTGCGGACGGCTTGCCTCCGCTCTGCGGCTGGCCCCGACTTGTCGGGGCGCGGCGGGGTTTCATCGTGCAGGGTTTCATCGTCCCGGAAGCCAAGATAAAGTGCGGCTGGCGCCGAAAGAATAGTCGGCAAGCCGACTCAGGAAAAAGCGGTGGCAATGCACGATCGACTGGCCAGCCCGACGGAGGAGGAGGGCTGCTGTCCAGCATGGCGTGAGTGGACGAGGGCAAGCCACACGCACTCCAGAGCGGAGGCCCCGGTTTAGTCCATCGGCTGCCAGACGCGGCGTTTCTGGCGGGCGTTGAGGATGATCAGGGAGAAGAACGCGATCAGCACCAGGGAGACGGAGATAAGCAGACCCTCGACGATGGTGGTGAGGTAGGTGAAGAGAAAACCCGGAGGGGCGCTGTCTCTGACGACAGAGTTGAAATCCAGGCCGACGAACTGGCCTCCGATGGCGGTGATGAGGAGTGCCGCGTAGCCGAACCAGAAGTCCGCGGTGAAGACCATCGTGGGCGCGGGCTCCGCCGTATCGATGTCCAGCCCGATGAGCGGGATGAGCAGGGGCAGGCCGACCAGGGAGATGATCATGCGGATGCGGGTGCCCAGCCTGACGGACCTGCCGACCAGGCCGCCGTGTATTTTTCCGTAGAGAGGACTGGCGGTGACGGCGGTGTAGGCCATGACGAAGGTGGCGACACCCGCCAGCATGGCGGCGATGCTGGCCAGGGTGTTGAAATACGTCAGGGCGATGCAGAAGCTGGGCAGGGCGGTCAGGCCGCAGTGGATACTCCAGTAGCGGAGCTGCCCGGGCCAGGTGGATGCGGGGATGTCCATGCCTGGTGAAGCTGCCTGACGGAGCTTGTGTTGTCAGGCTAAAAAAGCGACGACTCCGCGCCGCAGACCGACAACCCGTCTCTGCGGCGGATTGCCGATGCAACGGATTGCCGATGCGGCGGATGTTTTCCCTGGTCGCACCGTTATTTTCTGCGGCGCAGTATGAAGGCCACGGCACCGAGGCCCAGGAGGGCCATGGCCGAGGGTTCAGGCACGGCAGTCAGCGTGATGTCATCAAACTTTGATGCTGCATAACTTGAGGTCACGTTATCGTAGTCCAGACGAATCTGCCATTGGGTAGCCGTGGCATGGGTCGTATGCACATCGTTAATGACCAATTGAAATGCTGGCCACGCTGAGGAGCTTGTCGAGTCGGTGACTGAAAAAACCTCGGCGTCCGAGGCATCCAGGAGGGAGAGTGTGACCTTTGCGATATCAGAACCATCGCCTGCGAAGTAGCCATCAAGCTGGAGAGTATTCTCGGTGAAGCTGATCGCTCCCTTTTGAAGCAGATCGCCATCGCCTATAGTGCGAACTTTCACATACCTACTCCCGGGAACCCGGCTGCCAGTGTCATTGTAAACCCGGTAACTACCCACGCCAGACCATCCCGTGGGATCGCCGATGTCCCCTGTTTGGGCTTCAAAGTCACCATTGATGACCGGGATGATCGTGACAGCCTGTGATTCACCGGCACCGAGCAGAATGCTGCCGGCAGCCACGCATGCGATATGCATAAACTTGTTCATATTCGTTGGGTTTTTCATTCTAGTTTTTGATCTATAGAACGTTTCATGGCTATCTATGAAGCGACAAACACTGCGTCAACCCAAAAATTCTCTCTACAACTCTCAATCGATTTCTAACGAGCAATACAAGCCACTTGGTCGGTGCGATGCATGGGCTTGACTGACTTTCAGGGAGTGTCGATGGGCTAAAGACGCAGAGGATCAGCGTGTTCTATCACCTTGGAAACAACGCGGATCCACGCTGCTGACCTCTTCATGACGGCTATGGTACGACTGCCTTTGATCTGCTTCTCGATCCTGCCGCAAAGACCCTGAAGAAAATCATTTGAGAATATCCTTGGCATGGGGCCAAGCTCAACCTATATAAGAAACGATTCACATGATACTCGCCATGGGAATACCGTGCGTTACTGGACGCATTCCTTTGATGCCGTATTTCCCGCGACGAAACATGCGCTTCACCACTAAAAACAAACCCATGACTATGAAAACAAAATACCGTATTGTCGTCCTGTCGCTGAATGCGCTGGGACTGTGCGCCACCGCACATGGTGCCGTGCTTTTCTCCGATAATTTTAACGCAGCCGATGACACCTTGAATGATGCCGACCTTACCGGGCGCCGGGGAGGCACCCTGGCAAGCTCCATCAAGCTTAGCTCAGCCAAAGTACAGCAAAACATCGCCGGTAATCAACTCAGTATGGTTGACGCTGCCAGTGGTAACGGCAGGGTCCGTTTTAATAATGACGGCTCTTCGGGTTGGTTTGACTGGTCGGCGGGAAGCGCAGGCACCGATATCATCACGGCCGGCGGCTTCAGGGTGGAGTTCGACTTCACCCCCGTCAACACGACGGCGTCCACCTGGGTGGCTTTTGCTGCCGGATTCTACAACGGGGCTCCAGTTGGAGAGCCTGGTGCGCGTTTAACCGATGGGGACACCGATTCTGCCATGCTGCACCGTTGCAATGGCGGCACGCAAATCTTTGACAGTGGATCGAGCACTTCCGGTGGCAGCGTCACAGCCACCGCCGGCCCCCGCAAGGTCGTGCTGACCTACGGCTTCACAAGCTGGGCTGATGGATCGACGGTTGACTTCCTGGCTACGGTCGATGGTATCACGGTGGCGGACACCTCGTTTCAATGGAACAACAACGATGCCGGAGAGGTTAATTTCGAATTGGAAACCAATCAAACCGGTATGCTCATCGACAATCTCGTCGTCAGTACGGTTCCCGAGCCTTCCAGTGCCGCACTGCTCGGGCTTGCGGGGCTTGCAATGACCTTGCGTCGCCGTCGCTAACGGCGTCGCCGTTTTCCAGGCATTCCTGCAATAGCCGCCCGGCATGGACCGGGCGGCCATTTGATAGATTCCAAAAACGTCACCTGGCTCGGACTTGTGCTCCAGCCAGCCTGGTTATCCGTTTGATTGTTGATAAGCGCAGGTTCAGCGAATGTGGAGGAAAATGGAGCAGATGCACTCTTTCCATGCCGCCACCCTATCTGGGTCATTTTGTTGGGGTTTTATATTTGACCTGGGACGGGTTTTTAATAATATGTCCCGATGGTTGATAAACCACCGCAAAATGACTGCCTTCCTTTCTGTTCAGGCGATTGCCCTGGCGTCCAGTTACGGGGTCGTATTGGCCACGAATAGTTTTACCACTGTTCGCGATGCTTCCGCGACCAATTTGGACGGACATACGGGCACCACTGGCGCGCATTCAGCCTGGACATTCACCGGCGGCAGCTTCACTGGGGACGGGGTGTTCACCAGCACCGTTAACTATAGAATCACTAACGCTGATGGAGGTACTATCGATAACACATCACGGGCATTAAGCCCCAATATCAATGTCGACAACACAGGTCCTTGGACGATCACCTGGTCTCTTACCACAGGCTCCTCGGATCTCAACGTCAGCGACTTCAGCTTCGATAGCTACCGCACCAACAGTGGCAGAGCGCTCCAGAGCGGCAATGGCGACCACACTAACTTATTCACGGCAATATTCGATATTAAAACCGGAGGTTCTTCCATTCTAGGATCTGCGGTCAGTCAAAGTATTTCCACTGATGGTCCCACGGCAGCGGCTGGTGTGGACAGTGTCCTTTCCCTTGCCGGCACTACACTCAACGCCAACACCACCTATGATTTCAGCTTCACAGCCTCTCCCCTGGCTAATATTGGTGGCTACTACGTGGATGTCGACACCTTCAGCATCAATGGTGACGTTGTCCCTGAACCGTCTAGTTCGAGTCTTCTTGGATTGGCGGCCTTATGCATCATGCTCAGACGCCGTAGGGATTAATCCACCCACCACCTCATTACATCTGCTTTTGATACTTCGTCGAAAGCAGATTTTTTACGTACAACCGAATGGGCGCATTCGGGGGAAGGTGCCATAAAGGGACCGAGCTGTGATATTGGGAGAGCTCCGCTGTATACATATCTCAAAAACCAGCAGAATCCCTCTTAGCGGAACAACCCTGTGATGATTGGTGCAATATGGCGCAGTCACACTCGCGCCTCCCCGTTAACTTCATGAACCCGCCCATACCATGCCACGGAACAGGGTTCCAGACGACGGGTTTGGCTCCAGTTAACGTTTGCGGCGGAGCAGGGTAAGCACGCCACCGAGTCCGAGGAGCAGGGTGGATGTTGGTTCCGGGATAAGTGTGACGGAACCGTTGTCGATCACCAGATCGCTGAAATGGGTGTTACCGGTTGTTGCCGTGTAGCCATAAAGGCGAACCTCGACTTCATCTGTGATGCCGTCCCACTGGCTGCCGGAGAAGGTAACGGAGTATGTGTGTGTACTTGTGTTTGTGTAGTTGCCCGCAGAGCCAATCTGGTCGGAGGCAGAAAGGTCGTTGTCATTGGCCGGGGCGACAACGGCCGTGAAGGCGTAGTCTTGTGGCGCCGCACTGCCATTACGGCGCAGCGTTGTGGAGAGGGTGGCACCGTTGAGGTTCAGCTGATATCCACTAGCAGCCTGGATGAAAAAAGAGAAATAGCGGTTGCCATTGATGGCGTTCGTGAGGTTGCCAGGGCTGCCGCCTCCCCAGTTGCTGAGATTCAGATCGTTGGTGGCGGCGCCTCCACTAACGGTGAAGTTTAAGACCGAGTCGTTTTTCACATTGATGCCCTCGACCAAGGTCAGATTGGGGTCGATGGTGTCTGTGGTTGTGATCTCGAAACTGGATTTAGTATGAGAGGAAGAGCCATCGACGCCGGAGAAATCAAAATCAATGATGGTAGCGGCATGGGCGGAGCCGATTGCAAATGGCAACAGGGGTAAAAGTGCGAAGAATTTCAAGGACATATCATCTAAGTTTAAAGGCAACCCAGGCGCACTCGTCAAGTGCAAATTTCAGTATGGGTGACCTGGGCGATCAAGCTCGGGAGAAATTAACAAAGAGAGTTTTGATGAGACCGCGAAATACGCGAAATTTGCATATCCTGATACCTTACACAGAGCAACTCTCAATGAGGGTTTCGGTAAGGTCTGTAGAAATGCACCTGAAAACATCCTCTTTTTCGCGTGTTTGGTATTTCGCGGTAAAAAACCCCGAGCTTGATCGCCCAGTATGGGTGACTGGCCGACCAAGCACGGGATGATTGACCCATTCGCATCAATCATACAATGGAACCATCGTCTATGATTGGGCTGGTGTAGGTCATCATACTGAAAACACTCCACTACCAAAGCAAACGACCCCGGTTTCGCGGGGCCGTTTAAATCATTCTGGGAAGAGTTCTTTAGCGCGTATTAGCGCCGGCGGCGGCCGAGTGCCATCATGCCACCGAGTCCAAGAAGAACCATGCTGCCAGGCTCGGGAACACCGGTGAAACGCACTCTCGTCAATCCGGCGTAGTTACTTCCGTCGTAGTTGCTGTCAAGCTCAAGCCTCACTTTCCGGACGCCAGCGGTGTCTGCAAAGTCAACGATCTCGCCGGGCATGAAATTTTGAGCCACCGCCTGCGCAATGATAATGTCGTTGAAGGTTGCAATCGTACCACCACCACTATCGAGAAGCACCATGTCAAACTGCTTGAAGCCGCGTGACACCTCACCTGGATATGAGGCGAGGGGCTGGTAATTCCATACGACCATGGTTTCCAAGGTATAATCACCACCGAGGTCAAACTCGATATAGACGCCTGCCGGTGCTTCGTTCGCATGCCAGAATTCATTGAAGCTTCTGGTATACGTGTAGGTATGTAAGTTGGCTGCTGTGGTGGAGCCATCGAAACTCATCCCGGAGTCGGAGATGGTCAGTTCGGCCTGGCGGTATGCCAAAGGATAACTTGATGATGCCATGACTGCCGTGGGAGTGATCACCGCACTTGCCTGCGCCATTCCCACCATCAAAGGCAATGCCAATAATATACTAATTCCTTTCATCTCGTATTGTATGCTTATGTGTGCTGATTGTCTGTTGTATCTCGTCATCGAGCTTTGGTTGCCATGGCGGCTGACCGTCTGTCCACCCAGCTAGCTTCAAGAACTATGACTTATGCCGCCCGGAAATGACAAGAAAAAAGCCGGAAAATTATACGGGGGAAACAAGCACCTATACCCGTGTTGAAACAGTAAAGCGCTCACCGGTGCCGGCAATGAGCGGGTGGGGAGGCCAGGGCTGTCGTTGCCGGTTTTCCCCGAGCGGCCCTAGCTATCGTGCTACCACCTCAACGGCGGCGGCGCGTATGGGCGGCCGATGCCCACACGCTTGTTCGCTTCTCGTCTGGCCCGATTATCGACTACGTCTTGTCAGCAAGGCAAGCCCACCAAAGCCAATCCGTAAAAATCATAGAACATGGTGGGTTGGGAAAATGAAATGTGAAACCCCACATAGTTGACGTGATCCAGATTCGCCCCCTGTTCCACGCTCTGTCGTGGATCGGCCTCAATACGGGTCATCAGATACACTTGATCCATGGCCGTGGCAGGAGTGGAAGCATTCGGCGATGAGAAAACCGTCCCCGTGAAGTCGCCCCCTGCTTGAGCGGGAGAGCTTTGATGGGAAATTCCGTGATTGTTGCCAGGATTGCCTGTGCCACCAGTGATGACAGACCCTTGCATTACCGTTCCATTCGCCAGCGTGATTCCGCCAGGCTGTAGCGACTCGCCAAAAGAATACAGGTAATTTTGGGAATGGGCAGCCTGAACGAGTAAAAAGCTCAGAATTGTATGGGCTATTGTTTTATTCATGTTGTTAGTTGTTGTTTAGGGTGATTGGCGTGATTTGAGGCATCTCGCCAGGGCCTTGGTTATCATCATTTCCAATTGCTGGAAATTTGCTTCTTGGACAAGTGCGGAGGAGCTGTCATGGGGTGTTACGAGAGTCGGGCGGGAATAGCGGGAGGCTAATAAGGAGTCCTAAAATCAGAATTGCGATTGACTGCCCCATGAAAGAGCAAAGGGGCGGGCTGCTACCCACTTTGTCAATATTGACTGATTTTTCATCAAGCTTAAACATTTAGCATCCTAACATTCCGTGCCAAGTAAATTTTTTACCACAGTTATTTGCCCGAGCCTGGCACTTCTGATGGTGTGACGACTGTTGTATGATTGGTTGATGCAAAAAAAACGGGTCATACAAAAATGGTGCGTAAAGGTGATAAGCCATACCAACCGGGCATCTAACGCTCACGACACTTACGAATGCACCACCTGAAAATCAAATCCTGTCCACTTGGCTAAAACATACACTCATGACAATTCTCCCCCTGTTAACCAGCAGTATATGCGCAGCTTTACGCAATATGTGCAGAGTGCATTTTTAAAAATAAGCTAGATCACCTCCACTGACAACATACGGCGAAACCTCGTGGTGAACATGAAGATACAGATGTTATCCCGCCGGGGGGGGAGAGATGCCTAAAACTGTTCAAACATCACCACACCCGGAATGAGAATGCACAACATAGAGGTTTGGTATTGCTATTCCACAGCAATACCAATGCGGAAAAAGTGGTCGGTGGTCCAAATGTTAGGTGTGGAGAGCTCCATGATACCGCCGTTACCAATCACCCTGGGAGAGGTGAGCGGGGTCCAGCTGCCGGGTTGCAGCGTGGTCGAGGTTTCGAGCCAGTAGAGTCGGTTGGCCGATGTGGTGCCAAAGCTGAAAAGAACCGTATCCTCGTGTTGGAAGGTGATGACTGTTAATAGGGAGGCCTTGTCGTTCGGATCGGTGTCCGAGACGTATTCAAAGTAACTGCCGCGACCGTCTTCATCGATGTCCGTATCGGCATCGGCAAGGGTCAGGCTTTTATAATGGAAGCTCTCCCACCAGTCGGGAACCCCATCGCCGTCATCGTCTCCTGCGAGGGGATTGGGAATGCCGTGCAGGGCCATCATGGCATGGCCGTCGTAGGAGCCGCCGACAAAGCGGCCGGAACTACCCCCGACGGGTGGTGTGTAGACTGAGTAGTCCGCCGAGTCATAACCATCATAGCCTCCGCTGCCAACAAAGCGTCCATACTGGCCACCAACGGGCTGTGTGTAAGCGGTGTAAACCGCGCGATCGACCCCGTCACCTGAGCCGCCAAAAAATCGGTCGTCAGGAGCGGCGGTGATCATCCAGGGGGCCGCGATGGTTGCCCACAATATCATCGATGTTTTCATGACTGTTATGGGTTGGGGGCTGTGCGAACACCACGGGCACCGGATTCCGCGTTCTCGGCTGTCGTATTGCCATCGTTTCGGTGAGACGTGCGGGCAGCTTGCCAGCCGGCATAGAAGCTACTACCTCTTCTCGCATACGCGTAACTGCTGTCTGGCCACTGGTTTCCATAGCCAGTGTATTCATCACCATCGCCATGCGCCCCCGAAAACGGGAGTCCCTGTGATCTGGCTACAGAGACAACAAATTCCCAAAGGTTGCCGCCAAGTTCCATCACCCCGTAGTATCCGGCTCCTGCCTGCTCCCGGGTGGTTGTGTCGGTTGCAAAGATGCCAGCCCGCACAGGCCCTGACACACCCTCGGAGAGATGTGCGTTAGTGTTGGTGGGAATTGCTGTTTCAGTGCCGCTGCCATCCGTGCCGTCGAAGCCTGTGATGTTAGTGACGGTGGTATTACCCCACGGGAATTCATTGACCCAGGGTTGTTTTTGTCCCCGGCATACCTTTTCGTATTCGAGTTCCGTCATCGGGCGCAGCCCCGCCCAGTCGAGATATGTCAGTGCCCGGTTCAAGCTGCCGATATAGCTACAGGCACGGTCGGGTGCCGCAGATTCATAGCCGCCGCCAGCAGCTGCCGTGATGGTATGACGATAGTTGCTTTGTGCAGGAAAATAAGACCCCGCAATACCAGGATCTAACAAATTCAGAAAATCAACATATTGACCTTCGGTGATTTCATACTTCATGCAGTAGAAAGCCTTGTAGCCTTTGGGAAAGTCGACGGGAAGGGAGCCATGGGTGATGGCACCAGTGGCATTGAGGTTTCCAGTCTCAGTCCCCATGGTGATAGCCGCTTCGCTGCCCACAAGATAGGTGGTGTTTGTGTCTGCAGCTGTGTGAAAATGTTGTTGTTCGCTCCCTCCCGAGCCCAGGTGGAAGGCTCCCGTGGGGATGTAAACCATTTCGATACCCATGACGCTGATATCAATATCATCGGCAGACGGGAGACCCGCCGCGGCAATATCGACGTGCAGTTTCATGTCGGTACAGGTCACCGTGCCCGTGCCGGTCGCGTTACGCCTGACAAATGCGCCGGGTCGGGCACCATCACCATCATGAGGGACTTCGATAACAGTTCCTCCAGTGGCGGTGTGTCCCGTCGCGGTGAAGTGTACATGTTTCCAGAGTCCGCCATTTTGACGGTACTTGGCAAAAATCCAAACCGCGTCCCAGTTGGTAACACTGATCGTGCCACCGGCCTCGGTCCATGTTTCATGCCAGGAGTTGTCCCAGCTGAGGGTAAACTGGATATCGGCCTGGCCAGCCGATGGGTTAACAATTGATACGTTGCTAATTTGCAAGTTATTGGCAAGGCCAACAGCGGGTGCGAATGCGATGACGGTAGCAAGGACCCGGATATGTTTGTAAACATACGTTTTCATCCTATCCAAACATAACCATGAGCGCGTCAATAGGCTCGGCAAATCATCCATTTGACTATGCATATATTGCTACCGACGGTGCATGGATTACTTGCAAACCAGCCGTTTGGCGAGCTACCCACAACAGATGGAGGAAAAAGCAAAGATTAAGCCAAATCGGACAACATGGAAGCGGGCACAGAAATGGCGTAGCGGTTAGATAACAGTCACGAGCACTGCAACCAAAAGTCAGAGTGTAACCGCCCGACGCAAAAAACCACCAACGACAGTTGCTGACTTCTATTTGCACCCCTATATTGTTGTTCCAACCACTACATTTTAGGGCAGCAACCGGATGACCGTGGCACCCTCGCGGCTCTCACGTCCATCGGCACGGACGGCGGTGACCTTGAATGTGATCTGCTCAATCTGATTCAGTCCAGAGGCCTTGTAGTCTAAACGGGTATCCTTGACCCCTGTGGCGATCTGCTCATAGCCAGGTGCATTACCGACCGCGCGATACACGTTGTATGACACGGCATCCGCACTACCGGTCCAGGTGAGTCCGACCTGGGTCTTGAGATCCTTGGCAACCTTGAGATCCGAAGGCGCGGCAACGGGAGTGTGGGCCGGAATATTGGTAACGACATAGGTCTGCCCCTTGGCGGATTTGATGCTGACCTGATCGGTTCCTTGGGCCGCAAATTCCACGGTCTGTCCTGTGGCAGTCTTGATAACCGCCTTGGCGACGTTGGGATATCTCAGCTTCATGACACCGCCTACTTTGGAAACTACTTCCAGTCGGCTCGCCTGGCCATTGGACCACTGAGCGGAGACCTCAAAGTTTCCTCGTGCCAGCAGGCCACGATAGCTGCCGTCGTTCCAGGCAGCGGGCAGCGCCGCCAGTGGAGCCACCACGTGGTCCTGACTTTGCAGAAGCATTTCCGCCACCCCGGCGGTGGCGCCGTAGTTTGCGTCGGCCTGGAACAGCGGGCCGCCGCGGTGGTCGTTAAACAGGTTGTGCAGGTAGTTTCCACCGAGCAAATCCTGATAGAAAATGTACGCCTCATCACCATCATGCACACGTGCCCAGAAGGCGATCCGCTCGGCTCGCGCCCAGCCAATATGGCTTTTGCGAGTGCGTAAGGTCAGGGTTTTCTTAACGGCATCAAGCCATGCCGGGGTCGAGTCGTTGATCAACTGGCCCGGGTAAGACCCTAACAGCATGGAGGTGTGTCGGTGGTGGGGGTCGATGCCGCCTTTACCTTTTCCTTTGCCTTTGGCACCGGTGAAGTCGCAATAGTATTCCTCCTGTCGGAATTCCTTGATTTGCCCTGACTTGCCAATCTGGATCGGGTCAAGGAGCGGAAGCTGTTTTTTGTACAATGCCAACCGGCTGTCGGTTCGCCCGAGGATCTTGGCAGCCGTCAGGGTGTTGTGGTGGTTCTCGTAAAACATCTGCTGGTCGAAGGTGGTGCCGACCGTGTCCCGAATCTTTTGCTCCGGCGATGACGACGGCTTGGCGAGCAGGGCACCATCGATCTCCTGGACAAAGCGGGAGGCGAAGTTCGCCTGCTCGTACATCACGGGATAGACGGTGTCGGCGAGTAGCGACTGATCGCGCGTGTAGTCGTAGTAGTCCCAGAACATCTGGGCGATCCAGCCACCGGTGCCAAAACCCGCCACGGGTGACCTCCCGGGAATGTTGTAGGGGTTTGCCCAAAACGGGCCGGACCAACCGTTGTCACCGTTCGGGTCGAGTTGCGAGGGGTGATACTGTTTGATGTACTGCGTGGCATACAAACGTTGCCGGGGTTCGAAGGCTTTGAAGTAGTCGGCATAGGACTCGAACAGTTCCGGCATGTTGGCGCAGAAGACTGGTGCGTAGGCCATCTGCACGTTGGTATCGTGCAGGTACTGGGACGACCACGGAGGTCTGGCATAGACGTTCCAGATTCCCTGAAGGTGGGGCGGAAGCGTGCCTGCCCTGGAGGAGCAAATCAGCATGTAACGTCCGAACTGGAACGCGAGCTCTTCAAGGTAGCGGCTCGAGGCTCCTTTGGGATAGGCGTCGACCAATTCATTGGTCGGGATCGCCGGTTCCTTGGCGCCGAGGTCAAGGCTGACCCGGTCGTAGAGTTCTGTGTAGTCGGCCAGATGGTTCGCTAACAGCTCGTCATAGGACTTTGCAGCCGCAGCGTTCAGGTAGCCACTCACCTTGGCGTGGGGGTGGGGAAAACCTGCGAGTTTCTTGGTCGGCTCATTTGTTAGGAACACCTTGGGGTCGAGCTGGTAGTTGGTGCCTACCGCGATCAGGATCAGTGCGCTGTCGGCATCTGAAACGGTGATCGAATTTTTAGTCGCTTTCAGTTTGCCACCCTTCGGGATGACCTTGAACTGACCTTCAAACTGGATGTTATAATAAGTCATGACACCGGAGAGCGTGATGGTGTCGCCCTTTGCCGATACGGAGCCCTTTTTGCCTTCTCCAATAAAGGGAATGGTAGGCCGCAGGGTGAACGACAGGGATCCCGGCTTCGATGCGCCCAGGCGGATCACCATCACCTTGTCGGGATAGCTGGTGAAGTAGTCCCTCGTGTAATCCACACCGTCCTGCCGGTATTTCACCTGTGAGACGGCTTGGTTCACATTGAGCTCCCGGTGGTACTTGGCATGTTTGTCGTGGCCGAAATCGATATAGACCTCGGCAAAGTTGTTCAGACCCCGGCGTTTGAATCCGGTATTTTTGTCCGCCCAGTCGTAGAGGCTGTTCTCGCTGATCTGGATGCGGTCGGTCACCGGGCCGCCAAACACATTGGCTCCCATGTAGCCATTGCCCATTGGGATCGAGTCATTGACCCAGCCAGCATCGCTGTCCGGAGCGGGCTCATTGTACCACATCCGCAGAGCCTTGCCCGGCATGCCGGTGATCATATCAGATTTCTGCTCCGCAGCCGAGGCCACCAGAGCGAGGTGTATACCGGTCAGTGTGGACACGACCAGGGCAGTTGCCATTACATTGCTTACAAAGCTATGATTCTTCATAAAATTTCACCAGGACCCGCTGTCCCATGCGGGATGTTTATCATACTCGTCCAGCATCGACCAACGCTTTGAGTGGTGCAACCGTAGAAATGTTCGGTTCACAATGCCCTACTTACGAGTAATCCACCCAAAAAGTCAAAATTTTAGCAGCCGAACCATTACACGCAATATTGGTTGGATCATGATTTTTTAACCATCGTGATGCGTCGCTGCCCACCAACCTCCTGCCCCCATGGGGACAGGAACTCTACCCGTCTCTTCTGAAACAAACCTAGTCTGCTAGATAAAAAATCACGGTAAGCAACTGCTAACAACCTTCCTGGGAAATGGGTCAGGGCTGCGCAAATTTCCTGGTCAGATTTTGATGCACCTTACCAAGCATTTGAAAAGCGGGATGCTTGGGAAGCTGTTCGCGCAATGCTGAGGTAGCGGCGGTGAGTTCAAAAAGTGATTGCCGGATCTGATTGTCATGAATGAGGCTCTGTAGCCAGAATACCGCCGCGAGACGGTTGCCGGATTTGACCGGCTTCACAAAGTGCAGCGCGTTGGTGGTATAGGCGAAGGCCTGACCAGCCTGGAGCTTGACTTTTTTGGGGCATCCTTGTGTTTCGACAACCAATTCTCCACCTTCATAGCTATCGAGTTCGCTTAGAAACAAGGTAATGAAGATATCACGCCGCAGTGGGTCACCAAAGGGAGTAAACGCACTATCCACGTGCATCCCGTATTCCATTCCGGGACCATCATTGTTTATCAGAGGAAGCGTCGTGCGGGAAGGTTGCGCCCATGTTTGCAGAAGCTGATGCAGGGAAAGAGCGGTTAGAAGAACCGTATCCAGATCGTTTGCTTCAGTTCCCTCCCTCTCCAACTGCGGGTTATTCTTCGCCTCTCGTGCCGGGCCGAACGCCGTAAGCTTGCCGTCTTCAAATGTGGCTATCGCCAAGGCGTCGCGTATAGCGGCCACCTCCTCCGCGGTCAGGACATCGGGTAGGACAATCATGACGATCTACGACGTGCGAGCAGTGAAGCCGCAATACCCACACCGAGAAGAGCTACCCCGGAAGGCTCTGGAACGGTACCAAAGGTATAATTCACCGAATCCTGACCACCTTCGGTGTATCCAACCAAGATCGAATATTTTCCATCCGCAGGAACAGTGAACTGAAGCGATCCGCCCGCGCTAGGATTGCTACTGCTGTAGGAGGTCACGGCCGATGTGAGTATGGGGAAGTTTGATGTAGAATCAAAAACTTCCGCACCCAAAACATTCAACCTATCGTGGATCCGCCTGTGCGGGACAGGAATTGGTTGCCCTTCCGGCCTGCGCCGGCTTCGATGGCTGGCCACCGGGCTTTGCCACGTAGAATATCCTTGGTACAATGAGCGGGGAGACTATATTTGTACCCAAAACGTGATTTCCGGCGAACCCGCTTATACAGGCTCTCTATGAGTGCCTTTGACCAACTCTCCCCCGATCCCCGTGTCCAACGCGTTGACATTCTTCTTTGATTGAAAGAACTCCCGCCCAAGACCGGGAAAAAAGTCAAGCCGACATCAACCTTGCTATCTTCCTAACAAGTTATGAAGACCCTGTCATTTACCCCCAATTGGCTTGAGCTTTCGCTCCTTTGTATTCTTGCGGGATTGTTGTTTACGCTACTATTTCTCTACTTGCTTTGCAGATGGATAAAAGCCACCTACGGACAGGGATATGAATCATTTGGAGAGATTCTTCATCAGGTAAACGGGAAAACCCGATTTATGAATTTTGGTCTCTGGAACACAAACAACCACTCCGAAGACCTGCGGTCGGCCAATATCAATCTAGTGGAATACGTTCAAAACTTTGGGCAACTCGCCTCCAAAAAGAACATCCTGGACGTTGGAATTGGATACGGGGAACAAGATTTTTATTGGGAAAAATCCCTACCGCAAAACACCAGGATTCTCGGGATCGACATCAGTGAGAGACAGATTGAAAAAATCAAACAACGAATCAAACACGAAAATGTGGATCCAAATAGATTCTCAGTAGAAGTTGGCAATGCCGTTGACCTGCACTACCAATCCGGCGAGTTCGACTGTGTCGTCTCATTGGAATCAGCATTTCACTACCTTCCGCGAACAGCCTTCTTCAAGGAATCCCACCGTGTTTTACAAGACCATGGACACCTCGTCGTAGCTGACATTTGTTTACTCAACAAAGATAAAGCCAGGCCTGTTTTGCACTACCTTCCAACCCTTCTATCAGCTGGATTCATGGGAATTCCAAAGGAAAACCTGGTCTCCATTGCAACGTTCAAGAAGCAATTGGAGGATGCTGGCTACGAAGTCGATCTGGTCGACGTCACAACAAGAACCTACACCCCGTTTTATACCTATTTTGGAAAGAACTATCGATTTCCGAGGGGTGATTGGGTCATGACATGGATTCTGCAAGCTGTATTGATGATGATGAAAAATCTGAACCCCTTTGCATATGTGATATGCGTTTGCAAAAAGGACCATAGAAGAGGGAGGTTCGCCTAACAAACACGGCTTTTGATCAAACCGCGCTATGGGATTTACGATACTGGACGCATCCGGGACTTTTTGGTGAAGCCAGCAACCCTCGGCGGCACCATGACTAAAGAACCCAACCTATTGATGGCATCATCGTGTTGCCGAAACCCCATCCTTCTGTGGGGATGAGGATGCTATTGGGCCGTTACCACTGAGGCTCACTTCTTTGCCCCATCCCTGGCTGTCTTCTCATCTGCCCATTCGTAAATGTAAAGCGTGCTAACCTTGCCGTTACCCCCGTTCGTGGCAGTGGTCCTGATCCCGATGAGCGAGCCTTGCTTGGTGCCGATGCGTAGTTGCGAGTAGGTGGTCTCGTGAAGCGCCTTGTAATCGTTCGCCGCGCTTGTCTGAAACCAGTACTTCCGTGGTTTGCCCTCGATGTCATTGTAGAACCGGCCCAGCTCACCACCCGGAGTCTTGCCATCCTTGCCGATGGCCACGATTTGTGTGAACACGTTTCCATACATGTCAGGCCACTGGTGCGACCTGCCGGCAAGCGCAACCGAGACACTCAACGACACTTTCTTCTCCGCATAAATGATTTTCGGTGGTGCACTCCACTGCATCGTCATGGCAATAGACGCACCCTGGATATGGGGTGGCTTCGCGTGCTTGTTCGTCGCTCCCAGATAGATCATCTTCACCGTCGCACTACCTCTTGAGTAATTCACCTCGGTCCGCCAAACCTTGCTCTTGCTGTTAGCCTGTTCCGATTTCTGTTTACCATCATCGTCCACAACCCGTTTGAGTATCCAGGCAAACTGCTTGCCCTTCCCCCTTGTGCCCACCGGGCCTTTCTCGGACGGGTCATCCGACCTATCGGGTATGAAATCGTATTTCATGCGGTCTTTCCTGGCCTTGATTTTCGCGTATTGCGCATTCCAGGCCTTGAGCCGTGCATTGACCAGCTCGCTGAGCTGCTTCTCGTTGAGGGGAGGTTTGCCGTCGATAAACCAATCGAGGGTTTCGGGATGGCTGGGGTCCACCCTGCTTGGAATCAAGGACTTGAGCTCATTCAGTCGCTGTTGGTAGTTGGGAAATCCCTTGGCGATGCGTTCCCAGTATTTTGCCGCCATTACCGGGTCCTTGGCTGGCGGTTTCCATTTTGTAGGGTCGGAGGGAAGAGCCAGGGTATCTTTGACGGCAATGACATCCGCCAACGCTTTGTAGTGTGCTTCCAGCTGTTTGTTGCCCCTGCCGAGCTTCTCGGCGATCTCGTAGGCGAAGTCATGCTTCTGGGCGACCGCATCGAGGGCATCCACCGGAGGCAGCATCCCCGCGCGGTTCGATAATTCGCTGCCGCCCCACCAGCCAGGACCATACCAGTTTCCATAACGAAACCGGGTTTCCCCCTCACCTGCAATCACAGTGTCCCAGGTGAGCTTACCCCAGAATCCCGACTGCGTTTGGGCACTAACAGGTAGCGCGGGCACCACACATGTGAACACACACTGAAGCAAACACAACAGACGATATGTAAACGAGTACTTCATCCTATCCAATAACCGATGGTGCAGACGATCACCTTGTTCTTGTTAGCTGGAGCAGGGAGTGACAAGGCATCGATATCCAGCAAACTCCCGCGATACGAGACTGCCCGTTACGCCCGAAATGTCAAGCCGATAGCCCGATAGCAGTCGCGAAAACACGAATACGGATGCAAGCTTGATCACCGGAATCCCACGCCCGGGACCGATGACCCCTATGGGAGTTTTTCCTGTTGTAGTCAGATCAGAGACTTATACTGCCGTTGTCTGCGGCCCATCAAGCCGAGACGGCTCGACACGCCAAACCTGTGACTGGTTGGCGACGCCAAGGGAGTAAGGCAGGCACAACGTGGACCATGCCAGTCCCCATTGCGACCGTGGTGGGCTGGATCATGCGGACTCCAGGCCATCCTCGACAAACTCCACCAGGATCTCAGGCACCTCCGCGATGGCCTCGTACATTTCCTCCTCAAGCTCGCTCAGGTAATCGGCTTCAGTCTCTGTGTAGAGACTCCGGTCCTCAAGCCGGGTCTCACACCACTGGCCGGCCTTGATGGCATCCACCATCCTCTCCGCGCCCACGAGGTCAAACGAGTTCATGATCCGGGAATGATCCAGATCGGTTTGCCAGAACTCATGCAAACCCTCGCCCCCTTCGATCAGACGAATGGTATCCACCACATCGATCACCGCGCGTTCCTCCCGCGTCAACTCACGGTCCTCACTCGCAGCCTCAAGCTCGCTTAACAAAATTTCAATGTCCTCACCAAATTCTGTAGTCTCTGGAAAAATCATAGCGGCTCCTTCTATTCACCTCACCCGAAATGCGTCAAGCACCACCCGCTACTTTTTTCCCGAAAAACACAATACGCACAACCGACACGCTGCGTTGGTTACACCTCTTTGTAGGTCACCCGATGCATTGGCCCGATCCATTGCCACCGTCTGCATCGCGTATCCATCCTGCCAGGGGGGGCGGCATTACTTTACCAACAGCTTTGCTTTCAGGCGGAAGTCCTGGCTGGAAGCACCTATCAGGATGCGGAATACCCCTGGTTCCACCACCTTGTTCATGTCCTTGTCGATCAACCACAAATCCTCCGCCGCATCGATTTCCAGGGTGACTACTTTCGCTTCACCGGGCTGGAGTTCGACGCGGGCAAAATCCCGCAACTGGGTTTCATAGACCGTGACTGAACTCACCACATCCTGGAAATACAACTGCGGGATGGCTGCCCCCGCCCGATCGCCGGTATTTTCCACGGTAAAGGTCACCCGACACTTGCCGTCCACCGGAATCGTCGGTGGGGAAAGCTTCAGATTGGAGTAATTAAACGTGGTGTAGGAAAGCCCGAAGCCGAACGGCCACAGATAGCCGCTCACCGAGCGTTCGCTTTCCGCGTTAGCGGCCGGTTTCGCAGGAAACGCCAGCGGCAACTGGCCCGTGGTTTTAACAAAGTTCACCGGTGTTTTACCACACGGATTGATTTTCCCAAAAAGCGCATCCACCGCCGCCGCACCACCAAAGGGGCCCGGCAGGAAGGAATGTAAAATCGCCGGAGCGACGGCATTCGGCCAGTTGAGGGCATTCGGACGACCCGAGAAATGCACAACGACAAACGGTTTGCCCGTTGCCGCAATCTCACGCACCAACAAATCCTGGTGGCCGGCGAGATCAAGCCCGGTGCGGGAATTATTCTCGCCACAGGTCGTGCGCCTCGCCTTGCTGCCGTAGGGGGTGTCACCGACGACCACGACCGTCAGATCCGCTTGTTTCGCGTTTGCCACCGCGGCATCAAGCATCCTGCGCTCCCCTGCGTTAGGGGCCATCGGCAGGATTTCCGACTCCGGCCAGCGGTCATCCGTGAACTCGCAGCCTTGCGCATACAGCACCTTGAAGCTGGTGCCGTCTTTCTTGCGATATTCCTCCAGCGCCCGTTTCACCGTGATGGTGTCATTGGTCAGCGGCCCGTAGTGCTGGCGCGCGTACTCCACACTGTCGGCATTGGGGCCACACACCGCGATGGTTTGGTAACGATCCTCCGCCAGCGGCAGGAAACGATCCTCGTTCTTGAGCAATATCAAGGCCTGCTCCGATGCCTTGCGCGACAGGGCGACATGGGCGTCCGCCAGCGCCACTTCGCCCGCGGTTTGGATCGAGCGATAGGGTTTGTCGAAAAGTCCGCGACGGAATTTCACCCGCAGCACATCGCGCACCCGCGCGTCGATCACCTCCATCGGCAATGCCTTTTCCGCGACGAGTTCCCGCAGCGGATCAATGAAGGTATCCGGCGTGCGGAAGGTGGTGCGGACGTTCAACCCTGCCAGCACCGTCTGCCTTACCGCTTCCTTCTGATCCCTGGCGACGTGATGTTTTTGATGCAAATACTCCACCGCCTCACTGTCCGAAACCACGTATCCCTCGAAACCCATCTGCTTGCGCAATATCTCTGTTAGGAAATAATGGTTCGCCGCGATGGGGATGCCGTCGTAGTCGTTGTACGAGCACATCACCCCCTCCGGTTTGGCATCGCGCATCACACGCCTCCACGGCCACAAGTGAATGTATTCATTCATCCGCGGCGTGCTCTGCGGGTCGGTGCGCGAATACCCCTGGCGTGCCCCCATCGCGGAACTGTAAACCGCGAAGTGCTTCGGAGATGAGGTCACCCCCTGTGCTTGAATCGCCTGCACGGCGAGAGTCGCATACTCACCGACCAGCCACGGACACTCCGCGAACATTTCCTCGCAACGCCCCCAGCGCGGGTCGCGCACCACATCGATCAACGGTGCGTATAGACTATCGTATCCCAGCGCATACGTCTCCTTGCCGGCGACCTCGGCAATACCGCGAATCAGCTCACGGTTCCACGAGCTCGCCTGCGCCAATGGCACGGGAAACCCGGTGGACACGGCGGTTTCCGTTCCCCGCAGACCTTCATTGGTAAACTCACACGGCACCCCCAGCCTGGTGTCCTCGATAAAGAACCGACGCGTTTCATTCAACGCCCAGACCAGACGCTCCGGGTCGAGGGCAAACTGATTGCCCGGCATTTTATTGTTATCATAGTAGTTGAAGCCGTTGAGGTGTTCATCGATATTCCCGATTCCGTCTTTCTGGACCTCCTTGAACCACGCCTTCGACGGCAGGTAGTCGGGCGTCACGCGGTTGTAGCCATAGAGCGTGACCATCTGCGCCGTCTTCTCGTCCACGGTCATTTGCCCGAGCAAATCATCGATTCGCTTTTCAACCGCTTGCGTTGGATCCTCATAAACGTCCTTCTTGCCATTCTTGTTCAGATCGATCCAACCATCGTGGTAGATGTCTTTACGCGTAATGACATCGACACCGCGCGTTTTGCAATCATCGAAACTCACCGGGTAAATCAATGGGCGCGACTGGTCCTGTTTGGATTTTTCATCGTTCCGCCCGGCGTTTTGATCTTGAGTGGGCGTCTTGGCGACCGCAACCGCCGTGCCGAACACGGCAAGCTGGAGAACGCGCAGAGGGTGGTTCCATTTCATCATTTTCATACGTGGTGTGATGCGATTTTCATCAGAGATCCGGACATTGCAAGCCTCAACGTCCGCACGCTTCCTTCCAGCGTCCAGCGTCTCAGGATCGCCTCCAGCGTGCACTATCGTTACTATTTGCCGCTACTACTGCTAGGAATTTGCTTTTCGAGTGGGGTGTTCGGAGGTGTTTTTATGGGATGATAAGGGGGATTGACCGCAACTATTTTTTACAAGCTCGGTTTCACCCCCTGCAACCAAGCACAACCCACTATGAAAAATACAAGCAAACCACACCTAGTGCCGCAATCTGCTCGACTGATAGTCGCTGCCGGTGTTGCCATCACCACCCTCTGCATGACAACCCCTGATGCAGACGCCCAACGCAGACCAGGCCCCGGCTTGATCCCCAAGCGCGGCGGAGGACCTATCGCCGAAAGACGCCTCGGCATCGATTTTGGCGAGATCGGGGCAATACGCGACAAGTTCGCTGCCTACAAACGTCTCACCTTCGGTGGCGCCGCCTATTACACCAAACAGGATGGCCATCTCCGTGTAGCACACTTCAAAACCTACATGCTCATTCGTAACAGCCTGGTCGAAGACAGACTCGATGAGGAAGCCGGCCGGAACGCTGTCGAACAGCTACTGGCCATTGGCAAGGAAGCTAAAAGGTTACGCGGTGACAACGACGCCCTCAGTCAAGACGACGCCACGAAAATCAACGGAAAAATCAGAACACTGGCCGAACGTGTTGGCAAGGAAAGGGGAAACAAAGTCCCCGCTGATGCTCTAACACCACGCGTCAATGAACGGCAGGCAACACTCGAGGAAGCCTTCCTTTTCGGCGTGGACAGCAAAGCCCTCAGTGCAGGTCAGGCTGCTACGCTGCGTCGTTACATGTCGTCCCTCGAAAGCAAAGAAGACCGCGCTAAGGATGACGACAAGGTGACTGATCGTGAGCGGGAAAAACTCGTCGAAGAGACCGTCGAGATCTGGAAAAAAATGGTTAAAGCACTCAACCCCTAACAATTAGCGTTATCACTGGCAATCAGGCCAGGTCATACAACGGCAACTCCTGTGAGTCATCTGTCTTGCAGGAGTTGTTTTTTATGGGGTGATAAGGAGACGTCTGCGTCCAGGTCATCAAGCGCGCAGAACACGGACGTGGCGGAGACCTCTGGTCGCCCGACCCGAACTTAACGCATGGCTTGACGGCTGAGAGCTGCCGCCACAAAACTATTTTTCCGTGTCGTGTAATTCTTCCGAAGGAATGCAAGAGAAACTCATGGCTCCGGGACATCCTCCTTCTCGGCTAACGGAGGCACCTCCAGCCCATGCCACGAGAGCGATTTCTTATCGGCGTCCGGGTAAATAAAAAGCAGCGTTCGGGCACGGCTGTCACGCACCCAGCGGGAACTCATAAACAGCTTGCTTCGTTTGTCGTTGTAGAATGCGGCGTGTACCGGTAAAAAGTCACCGTCCTTGCCCCGGGGGGTCTTGATTTTGCCGATGGCACCCGACTCGATCCTAGTGTTTGTGTCGCCAAAGCGGACGACCACCGGCAGTAAAGACAGGTTGATGGCATAACGTTCGCCCCCCATAAACTTAGCGGGCGAAATATCGAGTACGGTGACGGTGTACTCACCTGCCGCGTCCTTCGCCGCTGGCGTGAGCACCACGAGCTGCTCCCTCGGCCCGGGAAGCAGGCGGAAGCTCGCGAGGTTGCCCTCTCCCGACTCGTTGGGCAGCTTGCATGGAATGTCAGTGGCAAGCCTTACCGGCGGGGAAATGTTCCAGTCCGAGATGCTTACCGCTGTTTTTACTGCCGTTTTATCTTTTCCCTGGAGGATGCTGTATTCTTTTAGCGGCATCCTGGCGAGGGAGACGAAACGCACCCGCGCGTTGCCGGGCTTTGCCGGGCTTTGCCCCTGGGTCTGCGCGCCCAGGATCAGTGCAAAAGCAATCAATAGCTGGAAGGGTTGGAAACGCATTACATTTCGGAGAGTTAGGATTTGTCCACCCAGCGGAACGACACGATTTTGTAGCGGCGTCCAAACTTTTCGTTCACCCCGGACGTCAGGTCGCCAATGGCGGTTGCAGGCTCATCGGCGGGGTCGATGAATTCGGGCGAGCGCTGCACCACCGCCTCACACCAGGCGCGGGCCGCTACCTTGCCGCTGGCATCAAGAGATTCTCCGTAGGCGCGCAGCACAAAGGTGTCGCCACGGGCTGTAATAACCGGCGCGATCGGGGTCAACACGTCCGCTTGCGAGACAAAACCCGGCATCCCCCTGGCCCTGGAGCCGGACACGGCATCGGGATTGGGAAACGTGACGGATGGAAAATCCGAGGGCGAGAAGTTCTCATTGTCGTAGATGCTGTTGATGGTCACTTCCGGGTCCTCTAAAGCGGCTTGCAGGACGCCGGCAAGGTTCATGCCGTCCGCCGCGTTCGTGCGCCTGCGGTTGACAAACTCGGAGAGGGAGCGAAACGGGCCGCGCTCCTTGACCTGCCTCACCACCGACCCGGCGAGTTGCTCAATCTGCCCTGACGTGACCTCGCGATAGCCGCTGAAGCCGTCCGTGTAGGGGTCGCCGCTGCGGTCGATGGAATTCCCGGTCGGCACCGTAAAACGCGAGATCACGTGAAGGTCCGATGTTTTTCCCACCTTGACGGGTTTCGCGA
This sequence comes from Akkermansiaceae bacterium, assembly GCA_024233115.1. Classification (NCBI taxonomy): domain Bacteria; kingdom Pseudomonadati; phylum Verrucomicrobiota; class Verrucomicrobiia; order Verrucomicrobiales; family Akkermansiaceae; species Akkermansiaceae bacterium. The sequence goes on along the minus strand of JACKQB010000005.1, from coordinate 184,807 downwards.
GATCTTGCGGATGCTCCGGCATTTGTTTTTTAAAGTTGGCTGCCAGCAGCATCTTCCACGCTGTCACCGAGGTGGAGTTGATGTTGAATCCGCCCACCAGCGCCAGGTGAGACGCAATCAGGCGGTAGGCGTCTTCCGAGGGCTCATCGCCGTCTAACAATTCATCGGCGAGTTCGGCATCGGTTTTCCCACCATGCAGGGGGATAAGCCGCTGGTGTGGCAAGGATTGGTCACCAGCGAGAAAATCGGCCATCACGGTAGCTAGAGAGCGGCTGGTGCCGGCGGCTTGATACCAGCTATTGTCTTGGGCTGCCATGGTGGTGAAGTAGTAACTGTCAAAAAGCAGGGAATTCGCCACCCATAAGCGGTCGATGACGGGGATGGTTTTTTCTTCAGGTGTGTTCCCAGCCTTGGCCATCAGGGCGACTCGGCGTTCTTCCAGTAGGGGAGCCGCTTTGAGCCACGGGTGCGCCCAGGAGTTTCCGATGCCAAAAGCCCAGGTCGGAGAATTGGGCACAATCTGATCGTGCCCCCACTGCTCATCCTGCAGCGGCAGGTGCTGGAGCTGGCCCAGCGAGTGCAGCGGCACCAGCGGCAGCTCACACATCGTCAGGTGGGTGGATCCGCGGGTGGGCGTGTAGCTGTAGCCCAGAAAATCACGCACCACGCCATCGTCCTCCATGGTGTTCATATGCCTCGCCAGATCGGTGTCGCCACGCAGCGGGATGACGTCCACTTCCATCGGCGAGGCCTCGCGCCCCGCTTTGATGTCCTTATTTGCAGAAGGGTAATGCGGCGTCAGGTTCATGCGATGAGGCGCATCGAAGAGAAACGGCATGCCTGTCTGCTTCTGGTCCATCGCCTTCAGGCTGAAGTTCACAATGGCCACCGGCACGGGGCGGTTCAGCAAGTCGCCCAGTGTCATGCTGAGCGCATTGTCGTTACCCGGAAGCACTCCGTCGCTGACGTATTTGATGAGGTTGAAGTTCCAGTTGTGGAATTTGGTGCCCTGCCAGACACCGGTGTTGCCGCCGAACCAGCCGTCACTGTAGTGGGAAACACCGTAGCCTCCCGATTGGTCCCTGGAGGAGGGCCTGACACCGATCTGCACCCGCGTGGTCGCGGAGCCCTTGATGCCGGTGGAGGAGTTCGAGGTGTAGCGGGTGAGGAGGTTGAAGTTGGCCGGCCACTTGCTGTGCATCTTGGCGTCTCCCGTCGACCCGGTCATGAAATTCGGGAAAAACACCCGCGTTTCCCCCGGTCCGAGAAGCACCTGGGGTTCGCCTGCCCACTGGCCGATTTTAGGGTTCACCACGCCGCCGAGGCTGACGATTCGCGTAGTGGCTCCCGTCAGCACCATCGCTTCCGCCACATGCCCGCGGTTATTCATCCAGGCATTGTCAAACTGAACATCCACGTTGTAAGGATTCCACACGGTGACCACTGGGAAGCTGAGGAACACCAGCTCGTATTCCGTGTCGCCCACTTTCTTGCTCATCGCCCAGACAATGTCACGGGTACGGGGCACCACAGGTGCGATTCTCAAACTGTGCCCGTAACCGCGCCAGTAGCGGTCCGCTTGGATGTCACGCGTCAGTTCAATAATTTGCTGCTGTGGCCGCCTGGATTTGATGACCACACTGCTGGCGTCATTGGAGTTCGGTGTCACCACACGGCTTGCACTACCGGCCTTCGCGCTGGCGTAATAGCTTCCCAGTAAAGCCAGCGGCAGGGTATCGTAGTCACCGACCATACCAGTGAGTGCTCTATCGCTCATTTTCATGCCGTTGAGCATGCGCGGTCCGCCCCAGCGAGGGGTAAAGGACTCCATGCGCCGAAACCGGGCGGGAAGTTCCTGCCTACCTAACAGCATATTGAGGCAGTTGCGGAATCCACCGCGCTTGGTATCGGTGAGTAAGGAAAGCGAATAAGGCGTCAGCTGGTGCGCCAACTGGCCCTCACTGTCCACCGCCACCACCAAGGGGAGCTGGCCGCTGCTTATGTAAGCTTGGGTTTCAGCGGCATCGGCATCGAGGTTTTTAAGGTCGCCAATGATGCGGTGGCCATCATTGCCAGGCAGCCCGGACTGCGTCATCACAGAGGCAAGATCCGTCCGCCTCTTGGAGACCGGCCATTGCGGCAGCCGCCCGCGCAGGCTTTCGTCCGAGGCCACTGCCCAGGCATACTTCCCAGAAATGCGGTTGCCGTCTTTAACGCCGATCCTGCCAGCCGTCACGGCGGGGGTGCTTGCGGTAGCAGGTGCACCGAGCACCACCTCATCGGTGAAACTGCCGCTGCGGGCAAAGTTTTCCGACTCTAGTTGTTGCTGGGTTTGCTGGGATGCCAGCCAGGTTAGAAAATGGGTGCCGCGGTCATAATAATTGCTTGGTAAGATGTTTTGTAACTCATCCTCCAGCGAGCGGCTGCTGTATGCCGCGATTAGATGAGGGTGCTTGACGCCATCCACGACCTCAGTATTAGGCTGTTGATCCCATTGGGTAGCCGGCACGGTCACACGGCGATCGTCGCCCGTGTATTTTTGTAGCTCTCCGATCGCCAACATCAGACTCATGCGCGCGTTCGCCCGGGCGTCAGCCATAGCCTGCCCCCGGGATGCGGATCGCAGCTCCAGCGCGCTCAGTGAAAGCATCGCCAGCGCCACCATCACCAGCAGAACCATGACGGAGATTGTCGCAATCAAAGCAAAGCCGCGCCGAGATCCATTTCCGGGCGAAACGAGCGGGTGGATTTGATAGCGAGCCTGCATGGTGTGATTTATTAAATAGGTTTGCGGATCGTCATAAGAGCCTCCGCTCGCCAGCAGGCAAGAACCGGAGGCTCTTGAGACTAGACAGCCGTTACTTGCGGCGACGCAGGATCAGCGCAATGCCTCCAAGGCCGAGCAGGGCGGCGGAGGATGGCTCGGGAACCACCGTGGTCACATCGAGCTTAAGATCCGCCAGTTGCAGACCGCGGTCGGAGGCGCCACCGCTTTCTTTGAAACGGAGTTCAAGCGTGTCGCCCGCATCGGCGGCAAGGAAGTCAAGGTTGATGGAATTCGCGGCCATGGCGTAGTTAGGTTTGTTGACGGCCGCGTTCGCGCGAAGGGTCCGTGCATCCGTGATGTTGACAATTTCCAGATCACCCTCAAATCCGCCGGAACCACCACCCCCGATGCGCTGGCCTCCCAGGAACGTAAAGACTCCGTCAACGGTGTGATCGAGGAGTGACGGTAGGGTGATGGAAATCGTGATGGTGTTGGATGTGGCATTTGCCAGCACTTCAAGCCCTCCCAGTGGAGAGGAAGGGACGTTGGTGTTAATACCCCGGACACTAAATCCGCCGTTGTCGTAAACTTCAAAGCCTGCGGGATCGGTTTGTGTCCATGTTGCCGTTGCGGTGTTGGTGGGACCGACACCACCTGTAAACTCCTCGTCGAGGAGAGTCACGAGAGCGGCGTTAGCCCCGGCCATGCCGATGAATGAGGCTGCGAGCATTGTGTATTTGAGTTTCATGTTGTTTTTGGTTGTTTTCTTTTTTTTTGTTTCTTTTAAGGCGAATGAGCTTTCACTCACTCAAGAGGGTTTGGGGCTGATGGCTTGGTTGATATTGGTTCTCGGTGGAGAGACGGCGGATCGTCGGTGCGTCCAAGACGCCTTCAAAAATATAAACTTCGTCTAACAAACCGCGGAAACGATACAGGTGTCCGTAGCCAGGAGTGAACAAGTCAGCTCCGAAAATGACTGGGTCTGATAGCGGGTAGTCAACGATCGTCTCCGAAGTCCGGATCCCGCTTTCGAGTTCCGGCTGCCACTGGTTAGGCACGGCCTCGCCATCGATGAAAATTTTAACATCGGGTTCTCCATTGGCGTTGACGGCATACGTACACGCCACATGATGCCAGTCGCCATCAACGACATCCTTTATTGCTGTGCGCCTGCCATCGTAACCAGATGAGTGCACTAATCTATCGGACAAAGTCAGCTTCCACTTGCCGTGCCAACCAGGGAAGCCCGGCTTGTTTAACCCCCAACTAACGAGGTTGTCCGTTTCCTGATATTCGGCCTCTTGATCCACCTTGATCCAGCAGGCCACAGTGCGCGGTCGGGTTCCTGAAATCCCCGCCCAGCGTGTTAACACCCCTTCGCCTGTCGCTCCGGTAAATTGAAGTGCTTTGCCATACCGACCACTAGTCAGCAGGGACTCGGCGTCCACTGTCTCAGGACGGGCTGTGCCGCGCTCGAGAAGTGGGTGGTTACCAGCGGCAAGAAACGCACCCTCCACCGCACGATCAAAGCTCCAGTGCATGAACAGCAGGCCTTCAGGGAGTGATGTTAGGAACAAGCCCTTCGCCACTGGGATGTCCACCAGTCTGCCGATGTGGTCAATGCGGCGGGACTGCCCGGCACTCAGCACCATGGACTCTTGCCTGAGCTTGAGTGCAGACACCTGCACCTTACCCTTGAATACATGGACTGCATCGTGGTTACTAGGGCTGGCACAGACACCAAATTCTGTTCCCAGATCGACCACGGTAAAATCTCTCGTCTTGACGGTAAAGCCGACGGCTTGGGGTGGCACCTGAAACCATGCCATTCCCTCGCTGATAAATAAGAAGTCATCATCGTGCAGGGTTATATCCGCTGGTGCCGACACGATTGCTCGGACGCCCGATGTGAACTTCAGCTCCATTGTTCCCTGCAACACGCGCACTCTGGAGCCACTTTCCATTACGTTTTCTTCGGGAGGTTTGCCACTGCCTTCATGCACCAGTTCATACTGAGTGCCGGGAGCTACCTCGAAGGCCAGCACCGGAACCCGCTCCGTAACCTGGAACAGGCGCATTGCGATGAGTAGAAAAATCACCGACGCCGCGGCGGCCAGCACCGCTATTTTGAACGTTTTTTGCCTTTGGCGGTGCCTGATGCGCTCAATCGGCACAACCGGAATTTTGCTGTAGCTATTAATTTCAGCATGGGAGCAAAGGGCATTCTCTAGATCGGTGTGTTCCAAATAACGCGCCATCGCCAGAGAGTTGGATGTCAGCTCATGTTCGAGAATCTCGAGCTTTTCCTGCGAAATCACGCCGCCGAGCAGATCCTGGATCATTTCGTCCAATTGGTCTGGATTCATGCCCTGCCTCCTTCCCAGACAAGGGTCTTCTCGATGCACTGCCTGAGCTTGTTTCGCACTCGGTAGAGTGTCACGCGCAAGGAGGCGGCACTCCGCCCAGCCTCATCCGAGTATTTTTCAAGACTGGATCCCCTGCGGTAGCGAGCGTCCACCAAGTCGCGCTCAGACGGGCTGAGCCGTTCCAGGCATTTACCCAGTGCGGTGAGCTTTCGCTCGATGGTTTCGGGCGGTGCAGCTTGCTTCGCCTCAGCTACTGCTAGCAGTGTCTCCTCCCCAAGAACCAGTCTATGGAGCTTGCGTTGATGACCCCAGTATTGCATTACCTTGTTGCGCGCGATGGCGAAAGACCAAGCTTGAAAATTAGTCCCAGGCTTGAAACTCTTCATTTTTTCCCAGAGAACGACGTTGGTGTCCTGCAGCACATCATTGACGTCTTGGCTGCCAGGCAGCATGGAAATGATGAACCCTCGCAACGCCAACTGGTGACTGGTCAACAGTTTGATAAAATCCGCGGTTTGGTTCAATTCAGACATGCTCGTTCTATGCTCTCAAACTATGTATCCGACTAATGCCGCAAACGTTAACAATTATTATCCCTCTTGTTTTCCTGCGAACCTCTTTATTTTTCTGCGAATAATCAACACACTAAGCACACAAAACGAGATAATTGCCAATTTGCGTGATTTTCTGTTTACCTTTTCCGGTATCCTGCCGTGTTTCATTAGAGATGTGCTGGCTTTCCAGCAGCAGCAAGGACAATGAGATCGTCGCATACCTGACGGGATCTCAGACGGAGCTGTCGGCTTTTATTCATACCCTGCTGGGAAACCCCTCTAGCAGAAGGCAGAAGGGGTCAAGAGAAGGGATCAAGTGTTTCTTTATAAAAGGCCTGCCCCTTTATATGCTTTATATGATCTGTCTTACAGGAGTTGTTTTTTATGGGGTGATAAAGAGACGTCTGCGTCCAGGTCCTCAAGCGCGCAGAACACGGACCACTCGAAAACCTCGTCCGCAACTACCTAGACGACAAGTTCCGCTCTATAGCAAACTGATGCCCTTCATCCGCAATATGTGACCTGTTATTTGAGATTTTCTGCCAACTCACTGAAGCCATTTTCCTCTCTCTACCTCACCGCCGGGCTTTAGCCTTGATCGAGACTCTGAATCAACCTACCATTCTGCCAATATACCCATATAACATTCTGCACTCATTTTCAATGAATCATATCATTTCCATTCTATTCCCGCTAAATTTCTTACTCTTAAGCGCTCTCGTCACCCAGGCAGCCACCACCGTCACCACCACCCGATACGGACAAGTCACGATCGTCAACGAGAGCATCCCTATAAACTCGCAGCCTAATCAGCTCAGTGGTTCTGTCTCCTACCAAGCCAACCAACACACCACTGGTGTCCACTCACGCTCACTTGTTAGCACAGGTCCGCTGGGAGGTTTTGTTTTTAACTCCAAAGCTACCAACGAGCACGGATACTTTGAATTCAGCACAGCTACCATACCTTCCACCATCACCACAGCCACGTTCCAGCTCTATCTTCCCAACAACGGACTCACCGATAGCGCCACTACAGCCAGCACGCAGCTCATACACCTCCGCCAGACCAGCTATAATCCGGATAGCGCGCAAGTCTCTTACCCCGACAGCTACCCACCTAGCTACGACGACCTCCCTATCGTAGCAGAAGCCACAGTCCTCAGCAGCGACCTGGGTACCACCATCGATTTTGTATTTAACACCACGGGCCTCGACTACCTGCGCAACACCGTCACAGCAGGAGGCTCCACCCTCAGATTCATCACTCACATCGGAGCTCACGACTACCCCACCACCATCGAACCGGAAGGAGCCACCATCAAAGGTGCCGTCTTCGCCAACACCTACAACCTCACCGCAGCTCAAGCCCCCAGACTCACCCTCAACTTAGTCCCCGAGCCCAGCTCAACCACCCTCCTCACCCTAGCTTTCCTCACCCTCTTCAGCCATCGCCGCAATTGAGCGGATCAATTTGTGTAATCCTCTATTTTAACCTATAAACCCCGCCAAATTGACGGGGTTTATCGACAGTCTGTTATTAACTCCTTTTTTATATTAGTATCTTACGGTTGCTATATAAGTAAAATATTTGCTCTTCTTGAATCCATCTCTCCTGCCGTTGATGCCCTTACTGCTCTCTTCTCTCCAAACAGGTTGAAGACAGTAACTACCTCTCCTATCCCTAAGAATAAAAACAGTAGGGTAATCTGCATGCATTTGATGCGCCTTTATAAATTCTGAATTCCGATGAATCCTAGCCGCAGCCAATGCACTTTTGTGGCTAACTGCGTCTATTAATTTGTATTCGTTAAAAACTTTGGTGCCATCATTAGCTCTATTTCCCCACATTACAATGAATGTTGCCGCTGAACTGTTTGAGCAGAGCATCAACAACATAATCATCACCTTAATTACATAGATTTTTGTATTTGCAGGCCGTGTAATAACGCTTAACAGTTCTGTTTTAATTCCTTGGTACTTTTTCATATTCATTTTTTCGTTTAATTGTTTTCTAGGGTAGCTGCGAAATTTACAACTAACACCTTTCACCATATTATTCGCGGAAAATATCGAGCAGTTACAAGCTAAATGAATAAATTTGGGCTCTTCGTAGATTTCTCACACAGAATCAGAAATAGTCACTAGGCATCGAACGGCCTTATGTTTTTCGCCCGCCCCCCATCCAACCAAACCAGGTTCAGAGAAACATGGCACTCATTCGCGTTTATTTGCGTTTATTTGCGTCCATCTTGACCTGCCGTGGCTTAGACCTGTTGCCAAAAATAATTGCCTAAAACGGCCGAGCCAGAAATGCCCGAGACCAAGGCGTGAGGAGGGAGTAGTGCGAGCACCTCGACCGACGAGCAACGCAGGCATCGGGTATTTCTGGCCGGAACAACTAACTCTCTGATTTCATTCATTTTGTCACTCACGCTTTTTAGTCACCCCCGTTTCGGAAATGGGTTTTGGCAATGGGTCTAGCGAAGGTGGTTCGCGGTTCAGCACACAACATCAAAGCGGCTCCACTCACTGCCCCACACCGGTCATCACCCATCTGAAGGCTACCCCTACTCACTCAACCATCCCAACGGGATTCAGCATCCCAGCCTGGGGTTGGCACACCCCCAGGTCAAAGACCCAGGATAAGGCCAAGCCTGAAGGGCTTGTGCAGGCGCATGCTCAGACCAAGCATGCAACTGCATAACGCCTTCAGCGTTCAGGCAAAAACCAACCACAAACCTAGGGTTGGGACAACCCTGGGCTATGATGCGCAATCCCGTTGGGATTCTGAATGCAATGATCCATTTCTATGGAGCCTCCCTTTTCATGAGCCCTTTTTCTGTAGCCTTCTAGTTTGCTGAAGCTGCTTGCTGACTCTCTCTAAATTTCTAAATTTGCTCATCTATTTGTGTGTCCTTTTATTCTTCTTTGTCCGCAGCCTTTACCTGATTTATATCCCAATGCCTTCCAGTAGCTCTCCAACGAACTCGACAAGATCTCCTCCGCCCACCTCTTTTTCGGGATTGTATTCAAAGACATCATCATCCACTTTCTCAACGTTGAACCGCAGCCAAAGGTTCTCTATCAATTCCTGCAGGTCTTCCTTAGGCACCTTGTCCAGGCGGTCTTGCGTGACTTTAAACTCTTTTGGAAATTGGGAAGTTGCCATCCGGATTACTTAAATTTGAAGGCGGTTCAATCGCTTATGATAGTTGTTTGCCTGTGTCTTGATGTGGATTCGATGTCATCTGATAGAGTTCGCACAACGCAGCTGTAATCACCTTGGCCTGTTTTTTGAGTTTTTCATTTTGGGACACGGCTGGATGCGATGCCACTTGATTGTAAAACATCTCTACGAACTGGGAAGACCTGTCCATGGCTTCGTGTTCGAGCCATCGATCCTGCATGATGATTTCAGGTTCGCACTCTCGTAAGATTTCTTTGTCACCAACACGGTCAACAAAAAGCACAGGCTTGCTGAAAGCTAGTCGTTGAATCTGGCAATCTCTGCGGAGTTCATCCAAGGACTCGCCGAATGGAGCGACCGCGTCTTCTGTCCACGCATCCGGCTTCCCGTCGGCATCATAATAGACTTCGTGGATCTCGAAGTACAGTCTATCTCCCCGCAGCTTACGGATGACTCGGTGGTTCCAGACTGATGTGTTGGGGGCATTCATAATGATGAGCACTTCAGTGCGAGGGTAAGCGCCTGTATCGATTATTGTGCGCGCCGTGGTTTTTTCATCCTATTCTTTACCACCGATTAAATCGGGCGGTTTCAGTTTGGATTCAGAACCGTATTCTCCATGAAGCAATCAAGGAAGGTATCGTCAACTCCCTTGATTTTTCTTCTCATGCACAGAGAATACAGCTCCTCAACTGCTGAATATGGAAAATAGCGAGCTTTGAGTCCCTTGAACTGGGGTTTGTTGCACTTTTCGATGACTTTGTTACGGTCTTCATCGGGTGCGACAATCGTCCATCTCGTTGGGAACGGGGGAAGGAAGGAGTGGAAATTCTTCATTCTTGTCAGACCGGATGTTATTCCCGTGCTGTGCTCCACCTCCAAAACGGCCGGCATGAGCCTGCCGTTCTTGAACCATACACAATCAATCAGCCGCCCTTCCTGGATGGCATCTGCATGTGCCGATACGATTTTTTCATCGCCTAAATCCGCAATGACACCCGGCAGCTCACCGATGCGTTTGCCGTCGTAAATGACGCCCTGATCATTCTTCGCAACGTAGGTTCGAAAGCCAAGTTGCTCACCTATCGCGACGAGGGCCAGTTGTATCTGGATATGACGGCGTTTGGTTTGAATGTCGATTTGATGTCCAGCAACAAGTGTTGAAGGGATATCAATGGCATCATAGATATTTACAACAGATGGGATTTCGGAAATGACCATCTCCACTTCCGTGGTGTGGAGTTCCCCCACTGGATGCGGCTCATTAGGCATCCATATCAGATGCTTGTGACCTTGCTTTACCTGGCTACTGGAAGCATTGACTTCAATTCGCCCAGGATAGCACATGTAGTATTCCGGCGTATGCGCTAGCAGGGCTTCTAAAGTTGAGCGCATGTTGTAACTAGCACCAAGAACCCTATCAAAATTAAGCGGGACACCCTCTTGAATGTTCTGAGCAACACGCCACAGCATGTTTGCAGACATGGACGCCTTCTTTGCCTTTATTGGGGTGCCTCCCGATGCTGGATTGTAACGTTCAACGATGACTGGTCCCTCTGTGCCGTCAAAGCGCACAATCTTAACCCGTGTCTTCGTGGCAGGGGTAGGGTATTCATACCATCGATTTTTCGGAAGGGATCTGAGAGCCTTTACCAAGTTGGATGCCGTTACTTTGGTTTCCATTATCTCTAGTTATGACGTTTTATGTATGTTTGGATAGCGGACGCCAACCCCTTGCCTGCGAGGAAGGGGACGCCGTTTCCTATTGTCTTGAACATGTTAGATAGGGTCATTTCCGGCGGAAGTGAATACTGCTTGGGCAGCGATTGCAATGCGAGTGCTTCTGCCGCACTGATGCGCCGTGGCTTGTATGGGTGGATATGCACCTCATTATTCCCATAGGCAGCAGTGGGTGAGTACCGCCACCGATGGAGTCTTTTGCATGATTTCCCGGAATCATCCCCCTCATCAATGGTCTTAAATTTTTTGAGGGCAGCCCGTGCGACAAAGCCGTGATGTGCATTGGGGTGTTCTGTTACCTTGTTTTTTCTGAACCAGTGTTCGACCGTGAGTTCAATGGGGCAGTTCGGGCTTGGAAGAGGATCTGATTGATACGGGGATCTTTGTGGCCATGGGCGTGAAAATATGTCCGCACTGCTGTATTTGACCCCGTGATCCCACGGGAACTCTCCATCTGGTAAAAACCCTGCTTTCCGTTGGCCAATAAGACCCGGCTTGAACCCGATTAATATAATACGGTCACGATCTTGAGGAACTCCATACTCGATCGAGTTGATAAGGCGATTGGTGAGACAGTAACCATTTTCTATAAACAGCTTGCAGATTTCGTCATAGAAGGCGCGGTGTTTTTTTGTACGCCAGAGGCCTTTGACATTTTCGAACATGAACCAATCAGGTGATTGCTCGCATATGAGTCGGGCATAGGATCCGGTTAGTTTTCCGTTGTCTCCGGATTTCCCCTTTTGTTTACCCGCTACGGAAAAATCGGGGCATGGGGGGCCGCCGATAAAACCCAAGGGTAAACCGTCTTTGGGCATTCTGGGGAGCTTTTGAGAGCCACTTACGAACTCATCAATGGAGCAAACAAAGTTGCTGCTGGTTCCCTTGCTTTTGAGTTTATCGCGCCCGTGTTCGTAGGCATGCATAAAGGGGAGATGAACCTCGTTTGCAGAAAGAGTGCAGAAGCCTGACTTTTCAAAACCAAAATCCAAGAATCCAGCCCCCGTGAAGAAGGAGAAAATTGGCAATTCTCCTGCCGCAAGGTCTGATGTCCTAGCCTCAACTGGTGCTGTGTTTAGATTGATCAAATTAAGCTGTTTTTCTGTTTCGAGTAACATAACAGGCTTATAATAGTGTTCATATAGACACTATCAAGCTGTTTTTTGATTTTACTGACAAGCCTCGCATTCGCCGCCGTTGATCATGGCATCAATACTACACGCTTGCTTTTCGGAAGCCGAATACTCCTTTTTACCGGCGTGGCCTCGGACTTCCTTCTTAATATCGATGGTGGATTTCTCGATGTTGGAGGCTTGCAGGGTGCGGAGGTAGTAGGTGGTCTTGAGGCCGGTGTGCCAGGCGCGGCGGTACATGTGGGAGAGGGTCTTCATGTCGGGCTCGGCTAGGAAGAGGTTGACGGATTGGGACTGGTCGATCCACTTCTGGCGGCGGGCGGCGGCGTCGATGATGGCGTCGTAGCCGACTCCGAAGACGGTTTTGTGTTTCTCCTTGATGGCGTCCGGGATGTCGTCGATGTCGGTGAGTTCGCCGTCGAAGTACTTGAGCTGGTCGAGCATGTTTTGGTTCCAGAGACCTTCTTTTTTCAGGTCGCGGACGAGTTGGCGGTTGAGTACGATGAAGTCGCCGGAGAGGTTGGACTTGACGTAGAGGTTCTTGTAGTTCGGCTCGATGCAGGGGGTGGTGCCCATGATGTTGGAGATGGTCGCGGTCGGGGCGATGGCCAACACATTGGAGTTGCGCATGCCGTGCTCGGCGATTTTCTCGCGCAGGTGGGTCCAGTCCATCTTGGCGCCGCGTGGCACGTCGATTTTGACACCGCGTTCGTCCTCGAGGCTGTCGACGGTGTCCTGGGGCAGGATGCCGCGGTCCCACTTCGAGCCTTTGTAGCTGGAGTAGGTGCCGTTTTCGGCGGCGAGATCGCTACTGGCGTTGTAGGCGTAGTAGGCGATGGCCTCCATGAACTCATCGTTGAACTCGACGGCGGCATCGGAGGCGAAGGACAGGCCTTTTTTATAGAGCGCGTTCTGCAGTCCCATGACACCCATACCGATCGGGCGGTGGCGGCTGTTGGCGGTCTTGGCGGCTTCGGTCGGGTAGAAATTGATGTCGATGACGTTGTCGAGGGCGCGGATGGCGACGGTGATGGTCTCCTTGAGCATCTCGTGGTCGAGCGAGCCGTCCTGGGTGATGTGGGTATCCAGCACCACCGAGCCGAGGTTACAGACGGCGGTCTCTTCATCGGAGGTGTTGAGCGTGATCTCGGTGCAGAGGTTGGAGCTGTGGATGACGCCGCAGTGGTCCTGGGGCGAGCGCAGGTTGCAGGGGTCTTTGAAGGTGATCCACGGGTGGCCGGTTTCAAAGATCATCTTGAGCATACCTTTCCAGAGCTCGATGGCGGGTAGCTTGCGGGTCCAGATTTTTCCTTCCTCGGCCATTTTCTCATATTCCTGGTAGCGCAGCTCGAAGGCCTTGCCGTAGAGATCGTGGAGGTCGGGGGTTTCGTTGGTGCGGAAAAGCGACCAGTCCTGGCGGGCCTCCATGCGTTTCATGAACAGGTCTGGAATCCAGTTGGCGGTGTTCATGTCGTGGCAGCGGCGGCGTTCGTCGCCGGTGTTTTTACGGAGTTCGAGGAAGTCCTCGATGTCGTTGTGCCAGGACTCGAGGTAGGCGCAGCCGGAGCCGCGGCGTTTGCCGCCCTGGTTGACGGCGACCAGCTGGTCGTTGTGCAGCTTGAGGAAGGGGATGATACCCTGGGACTCGCCGTTGGTGCCCTGGATGTAGCCGCCTGTTCCCCGGACAGCGGTCCATGAGCCACCGAGACCGCCGGCCCATTTACTGAGGTAGGCGTTTTCGGCGATGCCGCGCTGCATGATCGACTCGATGGAGTCGTCGACCTTGTAGAGGTAGCAGGAGGAGAGCTGGGAGTGGAGGGTGCCGGAGTTGAAGAGGGTGGGTGTGGACGAGCAGAAGCGGCGGCCTTTGTAGAGCGAGTAGAGGCGGATGGCCCAATCCTCGCGCTCTTTTTTCTCGGCCCTGAAGAGACCCATGGCGACACGCATCCAGAAGAACTGCGGAGTCTCCAGGCGGCGTGGCTTGTCGCCTGTTTTATCGACGATCAGGTAACGGTCGTAGAGCGTCTGGACGCCGAGGTAATCGAAGTCGAGGTCGGCGGTGGGATCGAGGGCGTCGGCGAGTTTCTTGATGTCGTACTGCGCGACCACCTCCGGGGAGATGCGTTTGATCTTGATGCCGTGGGCGAGGTAGTGCTTGAAGCGCTCCTTGTGGGCGGTTTTCAATCGGCGGATGCCGTCGTTGAGGATATTCCAGTCGAGCACCTCCTCGTAGATGTAGGAGAGCAGGATGCGGCCGGCGAACTTGGCGAAGTCGGCGTCCTTTTCGATCAGCGACTTGGCGTTGAGGATGACGGTGGACTTGAGGGCGTCGCGGGTGATTTCCGCACCGATGGAGCGGCGTAGTTCCTGTTCGATTTCCTGGTCGTTGAGGCAGAGATCGAGGCCGATAGAGGCGAAGGTGATACGCTTTTTCAGCTCGGTGCCATCCCAGAATTCGGTGGAGCCGTCTTCATCGGTGACCACGACCATCGACTCCTGGTTCGGGTCCTCGGGAGGAAGCTCGTCAAGGCGCATCTGGGCGCGACGGGCGCGGTAGAGGATGTAGGCCTCGGCGGCTTTGAAATACCCCTGGCGCATGAGTTCCTCCTGGACGAGGTCCTGGACGTTTTCGATGTGGGCGAAAGCGGAGTCGCCATTACGGATGGTTTCGGTGACGGCGTTGGCAACGCGGACGGCGGCCTCGGGGTCCTCCTTGATGGAGAGAAAGGCCTTGCGGACCGCGATCTCGATCTTGGTCTGGCTCCATGGCACGACGTTACCGTTGCGGCGGATCAGGCGCACCGGCATGGTTTGTGGCTCCTCGGAGACGATGACCTCGCCGTTTTTCTCCAACGAGCGGGAAAAGATGAGTGACTTGGCGACATCGTGGGCATCGTTTTCGATCAGCGCCTTTTCGATCAGGAGATAGAGATCGTTGCGGGTGAGGCGAAGCTGACCGCCGCCCTGCACCTGCGAGGTCAGGGATTCGGCGACACTCTGTGCGACGTTGGAGACGAAGGTGCGGTTCTCGTCGTTAAAGATGACATCATCTTTTTGCTGGCGGGAGACCAACAGATCGGTCAGTGCGCTGCCGATGGTGTCGGCGACCTTGGCGAGCGAGAGCTCCTCCTCGTCGGTGCCACGGGTGATGAAGATCTGGGGGACGCGATCCGTGGTTTGTTCACCGAGGACGGCACGCCAGTCAAAGCGGCCTTCTTTATTTACGTTAGAGGCGCGGTCGGTGATGACTTTTTTCAGCGCGAGGTCTTCTTCGAGGGATATGGAGCGGTACATTAGAGTGGAGTTTGTTAGTTTGCAGTGATCGGTGATCGGTGTGTTTATGGATTGGAGATTTTGCGTTGGCCTGCGGTGTTGACCACGGATCTGGCTAATTTGGCGAATTTTTCTTGGGTTGTCGGCAAGTTGCGAACTTGCCCTACTTTGGTATTTGGAATTTAAAACTGGGAGTTTAAGGGGCTAGGCGGTTGAAAACCGCCGCCACGTTAGAGATCATCGTCGTCGATGTTTCCGAGGGCGGTGGATTTCTGGTATTCGGTGACGCGGCCTTCGAAGAAGTTCTGCTCCTTCTTGATGTCGATCATTTCGGCGAGCCATGGGAAGGGGTTTTTGATTTCCCCCTTGAGAGGATCAAGGCCACAGGTTTCGAGTCGGCGGTCGGCGATGTAATCGATGTATTGGTGGAAGTCCTCGATGTTGAGGCCGACGGAGGTGACGGGCAGGCAGTCGCGGATGAAGTTCTTCTCCAGCTTGATGGCCTCGGCCATGGTCTGGCGGAGTTCCTCTTTGAAATCATCCGTCCAGATCTCAGGGTTTTCATCAACGAGATCCATGAGCAGATTGCGGAGGAGTTCGATGTGGTTCGACTCGTCGCGCAGGGTGTAGCGGAACATCTGGCCGATGCCGGGGAACTTGTTCTGCCGGTAGAGGCTGAGCACCATACCGAAGAGGCCGTAGAACTGGGTGCCTTCCATACACTGGCCAAAGAGAAAGGCGTTGCGTGCGAGCGCTTGTTTGTTTTCCGCCAGGGACATGTCCATGTCACGGCGCAGCGAGCGGGAGTTGGATACCACGAAGTCGGTTTTCTCGCGCACGGTCAGGACACTCTCAAAGATCGCTTCGCACTCGTGCGGGTTGAGGCCGAGGGAGGAAACCATGTAGACGAGTGAGTCGGCGTGGATGTTTTCCTCGTGCGCGTGACGACGGAATACCAGCTCGAGCTCGGGTGCGGTGACCTGGTCGCGGATGACGTGGATGATGTTGTCGCCGACGATGCCCTCGGCGGCGGAGAAGTAGCCGATGGCCATCTTGATGATCCAGCGTTCGACGTCGTTGATTTCATCCGAGCGCCATTGCTCGACGTCTTTCTGCATCGGGATGTCCTCTGGCTCCCAATGGTTTGAGCGCATGTCGGTGTAGATTTTCCATGCCCAGGGGTATTTAAGCGGGACGAGGCTGAAACCACTGGTCTTTTTGCCCCCGATGACGCGTTTGGAGTCAAGGAGTTGCTTGGCCTTTTCCTCGTCGAGAGGGATGGTGAGATCGTCGAGTGTTGCGTTCATGGTGATTGGTTCATGGTTATCCGTTATGGGTTATTGGGGAAAAGGTGCGCCGCTGGGGCGGCGGCGGAAATTGGTATTTGAAACTTGAAACTTGAAACTTGAAACTTGGAACTTTAGCGAAGCGCTACAGATCGTCGTCGTCGAAGGTGGTATCGAGGGTGGTGGTGGTGGCGTGGGCTACGGTGCCGGCGGTGAGGTGGATTTGCTCGTCGAGCCATGGGAACGGGCTGGCGGCGTGGTGGTATTGGCGGGCGAGTCCGCAGGCTGCCAGGCGGGCGTCGGCGAGGTATTCGATGTAGACCTTGAGCGAATCGGGATCGAGCCCGGCATCGGCAACCGGGAGGGCGTCGACGAGATTCTGCTCGTTTTTTACAGCCGTCAGCATGTAGCCGATGAGCTGCTGCTGGAATACCGAAGTCCAGACGTCCGGGTTTTCCACGATCATTTCCTTGAGGAGCTTGTCGAAGAGGCTGATGCGGTAGGAAACATCACCGAGCAGCTTGCTGAGGATTTTTCCGGTGCCGGGGAGTTTGTTCTGGGCGGCGAGGGAGAACAGCGGGGCCCATAAAGCGAAAAACTGGGTACCTTCCATACACTGGTTCATCAGGAAGATGTTGCGGGCGACGGCCTGCTTGTTTTCGGTGGTCGTCGTGTCCGTGTTCCGGCTGAGCGGGCTGAGGTTTTCGGAGACAAACTGCTCCTTGGCCGCCATCGCCGGGCTGGCGACGAGCGCGGCGCATTCCATCGGATTGATTGAGAGCGAGCCGTGCAGGTAGACCAGAATGTCGCTGCGGGTGTTTTCCTCGTGGACGAATCGACCGAAAACAAGCTTCAGCTCCGGCGCGGTGACCAGGTCGCGGATGGTGTAGATGCCGCCGGAGTGGAAAATTTCCTGGGACTTGGCGAAGGCGCCGAGGGCGGTTTTGTATAGGGTCTGGCAAGGCGCGCCAAGCTGGCTCCATTGGACGATATCGGTCTGGAGTGATGTTTCACCGGGCTCCCAGTGGGAGTTTTTCATCTGCTTGTAGAGCTCGTAGGCCCAGTTGTATTTGAGGGGCAGGATGTTGAAAAACATCGAATTGCGACCATTGATCACCTTTTTGGAAGCGTATGCCTCCTCGGCTTTTTCACGGTCCAGCTCAAAAGTACGTTCGCCGAGTGTGATGTTGATAGTATCTGCCATGTTCTGTAAGGGTGTAAATTGAGGGAAACGAATCGATAAGGAATGTAGAAAGAGTGGTGTGCGTGCAGGGGCTGGAAAGGCGGCTCGATAGCGGCTCGATAGGGCTTGGACCGTGTGGGGGACCATGGGTCGTCCATGATACAGGTGCACCCGAGCAGCTTTAGGAACATGCCCGAAAACCTCCATGATGGTCAATCTCATTTTGCTCATATAGTATCCACAAATTATTAACAATACCACATGTGGTGGTTTCAACTATTTACACCCAGGAGCTCTTTTTTCTTGAGGTCTTGGCAACCCTAGAAAAACGGACGTTTAGAAGCT
Source organism: Akkermansiaceae bacterium (assembly GCA_024233115.1). Taxonomy (NCBI): domain Bacteria; kingdom Pseudomonadati; phylum Verrucomicrobiota; class Verrucomicrobiia; order Verrucomicrobiales; family Akkermansiaceae; species Akkermansiaceae bacterium. Next base: position 166,973 of record JACKQB010000005.1, on the reverse strand, counting down.
AATCTAACCGCCTTGGCTGGTGGCGTGCAACAGGTGCGTTGCGCTCAAAAAAATCGCGCGCTGTTAGGTGCAAAAATCGGACCACCCGGGTTTTTAAAAACTTTCGAGCTGTTAGGGTCGCCGATACGCTATCCAGACCAAATGCTCCAGTTGGGCTGGCGTGGTTATGGGCAGTAAAAATTTATAAAGACGTCCTGACAGGGTTGACCAAGCCGTCGCATCCCGACAGCTAACCCGCCGACGGCAATCAAACCGGCGTGCGCAAACAGGTATTGGCCACCCGCCCAGTCAGTAAAACCAGGCAGACGCGTTTGACGGCCGGTTTTACAGCCCCTAGTGGCTGCACTTCATACTCTCGTCCGTGGGGATGAACTTACCACGGTTTTCAAGGAAGGTCACCGCCTCGGCCGGAGTCATGCCGTTTTCGGAAATACAGGCTAAGGCTCGATGTCCGCCATAGCCGGCGCCACCTTTTCGATGGTTGGGTCTATGATAATTTGCACTGCGCCGTTGCAATACAAACCTAAGTGGTCCCACCAATATGCTTTTTCAATATCACCTCCTTGTTGACTACTTGCGACGTCGCAAGATCAAGGCAAGCCCACCCAAGCCGAGTAATGCCGCGGGAAACGGCTTCGGCGCGGAGTGGACTGTTACCGTTTGATCTCAGTTGGAGTTTGCCGATTTTACGACATCGGAAGGTGGCGTGAATTCATCGACCGCGCGGTAATCAATCCGGCCAGTGGTCGGATTGACAAAGAAGAAAACATAAGAACGGGATCGATCGTCAACCGGCCAGCGCGTCCTGCTCAACACACGGTTTTCTCGATCCTCGCGGACACCGAAAGCCACGTCGTAGAACTTCTCTACCCGCGCACCCGCAGGTTGAATGACTTTGCCACTTGCGGGCTCGATCCCAAATTTAGCGGTTCCCACATAACCTACGACGGTGTTGGGACAGTGGTTGTAAAAATAGACGTCTCCTCCCTTGAAGGTGGGATTGGCCGATGGCATCAGAATCGCCCGGTAACCGGTAGTGCTGGGCACGAGGATTGCGATAAAATCAGCTCCGTTTTCTGGCAGCTGGATGGTTGCCAGGCAAACTCCACCCCCGGAACGAGTCATGACCCGGAAGCTCCTGGAAGGTGCTTTCAACCGTTCCGACAGGTAGTTCGTGGGCAGCTTGAATGGCTCCGACTGTTTATCGGCCGCGACGAGGCAAACTTCACCGAGATCCTTTGGCACTCGCTCCGCCAGAAAGCGAATCTGGGGCTGTTTTTTTTCGGCTCCTGACGCGAAGCCGCTGAGGATCAGGACGAAAAATAGAGTTAAACGTTGCATGGATTTTTATTTCAAACTTCAGAAGGGTTCAGCCAGCGGAACGAAGTGATTTTGTAGTGGCGCCCGAAAAGGCGATTAGCTGGGTTGAGCGCAGAGATGTCGGCAGTCGGCTCGTTTCCAGGATCCACAAAACGCGCCTCGCGGATGACTTCCGCTTCGCACCAAGCCTGCGCGATCACCTTGCCCGATTCATCGAGGGTTTCACCGTAGGCGCGAATGACAAATGTATCGGAGCGGGCGGAAAGATAGGGGGCGAGCGGAGTGAGGATATCGCCTTGTTTCACCACGCCGGGGATTCCGTATGCTGCGGGACCCGCCTCGGCTTCAGGGAAAGCAAACCCCCGGTCAGGGCCGTCAGTCGAGGCCGCACGAAGCCCCGTATTGTAGGAGTCGTTGATGGTAACCTCGCTGGAATCCAGAGCGTTCTGAATGGCTCCGGCCCGGGCGAGTTCCTTATCGTATCCAGGTCTGCGGTTCACGAAGTCCGCGAGACACAGAAACGGGCCGCGTTTACGCACTTCCACGACGATCCTCTCTGCAAGCAACTCAATTTCCCCTTCCGTCAGGACCCGGTATCCCGTCCACTGGGGAGTGGACATCACTCTTCCCAAACCTGCTTTTTCGGCGACTTCATTGTTTGGGGTCCGGAGTGCGGCGATCGGTATTCCTTCGGTCGCGGTCATACTCTCCTTGCCGCCGCCATCCCTCGTCGCGATCTGTTGTTTATTGAGGCCAGCCAGCAAGGTCTTCCACGCCTGGACGGAGGTGGAATTGATATTGAACATCCCGGCGACGGAAATATGGGCCGCCGTTTCCGTGATGGCGATTTCCCGTGGTTTATCACCGTCAAACCAACGCGAAAGTAATTCTTGCGGAGTCTCGCCACCGACGGTGGGAGCAAAGATATAATGTGAATTTCCAGTCGGTTTTTTCCCCTCGATGAAATCACCGGCCACCTGACGCTGTGACCGTTGCGAGTAGTACGATGGCGCGGTTTGCGGAGCGATTCCCGAAAGAAACCAGTCGTCCCAGAGGGCTTTGTTAGCGAGATAGGAATGATCCGCAAGCGGACGGGAGCCCCCCAGGGTAGACTCGGTCACACCGGACGGCATGATCGACGGAGCAGCGGAGTTCCCAATGGCGTGACCAATTTGCGGAAGCAGATAGTTGCCTTGTGATAAGCGTGAACCACTCCAAGCGAAACCATTGGCCAAGGAATTCTGAAATGCCGCCAGCGAAATCAACGGTTCCCGGGGAATGGAATGGGTCGTAATCAAGCTGCTGCCGCTCTGGGCGGTGTGACCACCACCAAAAAATGCCTGGCCATTGGGGGACACCTCGAGGTCACGGTTCTTCCATGAGTTCAGCAAGGAAATGTGGATCTCCCATGGAAATGTCTCAAACTCATCGTCGAGAAGCGTCTGGAAATCAATGCCGGTTTGAGGGTTGAAGCGGGCAAAGTAGCGTCCGGGACGATCCGAGTCTTCCTCTGTTTTCACAGAAAAAGCCATGATCAGGACGGGCTCCTTGCGCCCGAGCAATTGGGTGGATGTAAGGGGTCTGCTGTCCTGGAATGTCAATTGATTGGCGAACACCCTGGAGTAAGTGGGGTCGTTCGCTGCGATTTGAAGGTTGACGAAAACTCCGGTACCGATGGCTGAGTATTCATTTGCTCCGCCTTCGTCAAAATAGGTATTAAGAAAATAAGCGGGGTTCGCGGTGAGGAAATACTTACTATTCGTGTCGTTCGGAGCAAACTCATAGCGGATCGTCTCATCGGGAGCGAGATCCTTCGCATTGGGCGCGCCAGAGTTGAGGGCATACGCCACACCCGATCCGAAATTCCAACCGGCTCCGGTTTCCAGAACTTTTCGCCCGCCGCGATCATACTCTAGCATCGGCCCTCCAGCAGCTTGTGATGCCATGAATACCTCGCCAGGTTTGAGCACAATCGGCATCGTCAGGCCGATGCGCAGGGTGATATACTGGTCATTCCCCGCGCCGACAGTGTAGTTCGTATTGTACACGTCGATGGTGCCATTGGCACGTTTGATATGCAGATCGTATGGGGGTTTCCAATATTTGACCGAGTGATAGGCCGGCGTGATCACCAGGGGGACATCAAACGGGTTCCAGTAGGTCACCACCGGATCAATCACAAGATAGGGACGGATTTTCGCGGTTGGACCGGAGCCCACCGTCTTCCCGTAGAGCGAAAATATCGTCTTCATGCTGATAAAGGCCGGATGCTTGTAAATGGAAGTTGGATCGCCCTCCATACCGGCCTTGGTGCTTTCGACTTGAAGGTAGGGTGTGGAGAGGTCCAGGGTGCCGCCGGTGGTAAAGGTATAGTCCCCTCCGGTTTTGAGCTCGCGCCAAAGATTGTAGTAAAGCCAGAGTTCACCCTGGTTGATGCCTGCTTTGCCCCCAACAGAATAGAGTCGCGTTGACTTCATGGCCGCAGACAGAGGTTGCTCCAAAAGGATCGAGAGATCCTTGCGGAAACCACCGGCGCGAACGTTGGTGAGAAGTCCCGCCGTATGTCCCGCGAGATCATGGAAAAGAGGGCGCGCGGCTTCTGTATTTGAGGCCACCAATTCCGCTTGTTTCCAACTGGTGATCTTGCTGATGGCCGAGGTGTCTTGTGCCACCGTGGCAAAGGGTTTATCCTGAGAAGGGTTGGTGGAGAGTTCAAACTGCGGCCGTGGCACCGATTGAAGGCTGTTGCGCGTCGATGCTAGATCCACCGGTGGTGCAGCGGGCTGGGTTCCGATGGCAGCCTTCACACCCTGGTCGCCGACCCACCAGCCATATCGACCACTGGATTTTCCGGCATGACTGTAAGCAATGGTTGGAACCTCAACCTTGCCAACCCCGCTTGGCCCCAAGGTTCCTGTGTTGACCATGGTGACGGAATGCGGCGTGGTCGACGCTTTTGCAAAATCGACCATTCCGGTGTCAGAGGGAGGAGCCGACACCAGCCACGACAGAAACTCGGGTGTCGGACGGGAGGTCTCGGTCGGCGACCAGGACTTATAGACCCCGGTCCAATGCGCGCTCGTTTCATAAGCAGCGGACTTTTTCCCGTCGGCCGACTCCGCAAGCTGGTCGGCTGTGATGGTCACACGCTGATCGGGGCCGACCTGTTTCTGCAACTCGCCGATGGCCAACATGAGTGCCATGCGGGCATTGGCTTGTGCCTGCTCGATGGCTCCGCCGTTTGTTGTCTGCCTCGTCTCAATGGTACTCAGGCTCAGCATCGCCAGCGCGATCATCACTAACAGAACCATGACGGAAATAGTAGCGATCAGAGCAAAGCCATTGTTTGCGGGTTTGATTCCCCTTGGTTTCTGAAGTTCCATAAGCATTTTTGCATTTAAAATGAACACCGTCTGACAGCCCGAGTAGGTTTGTCTGTGAATTCCATAAATGCGTTCTTTCACACGATTCACAGACTGCTTAGCCGAGGATCTCCTTCCCCCCCTTATCACCCTTTGAAAGTCCCTCTGCAGCAATGCCAATTTGCCTCAGGTCATTGACAGAGGCAACCGTCCGACTCTTAGCAACCAAGAAAAATTTTTTTGGGGGAGGAGGTGGTCAAGAGCACCCCTACAGGGAAATAGGGGAGCTTGTTTTATAATTATTTCTATTGTCTCCGACTACTTGCGACGTCGCAAGATCAGGGCGAGCCCGGCAAGGCCGAGAAGGGCTGATGAGGATGGCTCGGGAACGATGTCCATGGCTTCGTTCAATGTGGTGGCGACGCGGATTTCGTCGAGTGTGTAGTCGGTATGTCCGCCGCCAAAGTCATGGAGCAGTATGCGGAGCTCCTCGCTGCCATCAAGGGTCGGAGCCGCCCCCGCCAGTGTAAGGACCGAGGTGGAGGTAAGGCTGTTGGCATCAAGTTCGGCGGTGGTGACGTTACCATCTGCTGCGATGGTGTCGTAGTCGCCCGAGTCGATCAGCCAGAGCTGGGCTGTGCCGCCCGATCCCGTGCCGAGACCTGTGTATTTCTGCACATACATGTAAGTGGTGGCAGTGACGGGGTTGTCGACTGCCGTGGCTAACTGGTCAGCATAGTAAAGATGGGGGCGATCCGGGCTAGCGCCACGATCTGCATTGAAATACTCAGTGCGGGTAGCACCGAATTCTTTGATGCTGCCATTGATATAGACTCCACCGTTCAATCTGAATCCGCTGGGACCCTGCATCAGGAAGGTGATGTAGAGCTCGCCGGAGCTGGCGGAAACATTCATGGCTCGCGATGCGTATGCAAGTTTATCGTAATTTACCGAACCGAATGAGTTGTTGTAATGAAACTTGTTTCCTGTGGTGGCAAGGGTTCCAAAGCTCGATGAACCGGCTGTGATCTCAGTGGTGCCCAGGGCGTTCTCAGCCCAAGAGGAGCTGCCGTCGAATCCAGATTCGCTGCCGCCTTTACCGGCGATGGTTTCAGTCGCGGTGTAGTCAAATGGCTCATACAACAGCACTGCTGCTTGAGTTGGTAGAGTTAAAAGACCCAGAGAGAGCGGGATGAGATGATTGCGTATTTTTTTCATGTTGTTTTTAGTGGTTTTATTTGTTAGATACGAGCCTCAAGGTTCTTAGAGCTGCCCTCCGGTGGATTTTGTGTTGTGATATAGCTAACTCGGGCGGCTCCCGGAAGCGGAAGTGCCCACCATACTGTCCGGGATTCGTGATGTTGCCTATCCCCCGTACGGGGGATATTTCCCGAGTGGACAAGAGACAAGGGGGGGGTCAGGGCTGAGCGTTGAGCAAGCCAAGTTCGTAGCCACGGGAAACGGCTTCGGCACGGACGGAGACGCCGAGCTTTTGAAAAATCGACTTGAGGTGGCTTTTAATGGTCTCCGCGCTGACTCCGAGAGCGAGGCCGAGCTCTTCATTTCCAAGACCTCTGCCGAGATGGCGCAGAACGTCTAACTCCCGGGGACTCAAGTTCACCTCAACGGATCCGGTGGCATCGGACTGGAAGAGAGTGCCGCCGACAGAGACCTTCTCAATGGCAGCAAGGATGGTATTCCGGTCCATTGATTTGGAAAGGTAACCGGAGGCACCGCGCTGCCGGGCGAGATGGACCTCAGCAGAGGTGGCACTGGATGAAAACATGAGCACCCGCATCTCAGGCCAGCGGCAGTGGATTTCATCGAGGACATGATAGCCGTCGTTTCCCGGCATACGCACATCGAGCAACACGACATCGGGCGCGAAACTGCCGCAAAGCTCCAGCGCTTCCAGCGCAGTGCCGGAGGTGGCGATCCTGCCGATGGCGGGAGCGGTGGCAAGCATCGCCTCCAAGCCCTCGCGGACCACCAGGTGATCGTCGATGATCAGCAGACGGATACCAGCTTCTGATCTTGCGTTTTCAGAATTGGCATTTTCGGAATTGGGTTTGGAGGAACTCATGGTGCACTTGTTTCGTTGGTGGGTTGAGGCTCTTCAACCGGTTTGGATTCTTCCGCTACACTACGCGGCATGCGAGTCCTGACGCGGACTCCGCCACCGGCAGCAGTCAGGATTTCCACGGAGCCGTCAAGCCAGCTCATGCGGTGACGCATGGATTCCAGGCCAAAATGACCGGTTTCGTGACCCGGCACTTGGAGCGGGTCAAAGCCGCTGCCGTTATCCTCAAGATTCATCTCGAATACCTCGTCATGGTAACCGAGGGTGATCTTAACATGGCGCGCGGCTCCGTGCTTCAGGGCATTGCCCACCGCCTCTTGCATGAGCAGTTGCAAGCTACCCTTGACATGGCGGGAGAGCGGATAGGGACGCCCGCCTTCCACGCGCACATCGACCAAATCTTCAGGCCAGTGATCCATCGCCGCTGCTGCATACTGCAAAAGTGCCGGAAACTCGGTGGGGCCCTCATCGACATACAGCATGCCTGTCAGGCAATCGCGCAAGCCATCCTGGGCACGCACAAGAGTGCTCCGGGCAGCAGTCAGCTGGGCATCGACGATGGGGGGTATTTCCGTGAGGTGGTTTACTGCGGCTTCCAATCGAAATGCCGCGCCCGCGATCAGCTGCTGAACTCCGTCGTGCATATCCGCTGCCAAGCGCTGGCGCTCGTGCAGGGCACCCCGGAACTCCAACTCCAGATCGCGATGCGCCAACATCACAGCCTCCAAGCGACGGGTACGCCTGCGCAGTTGCCGCTGCAAGGTAATACTCCATCCCATCACCGCGATCAGCACTACTCCGAGTGTGATAGCCGTCCAGCTGATCCGCTGGGGAGTCCACCATGAAGACGCGTCGAGCACCGTGATGTCACTGGCATCACGCAGCAACAAGTTAAGGCCGATTGGCAGGCTCAGTTCCTGCATCTGCCGAGAAGCGGTGTATTCGACTTCAGCCACGCCGACTACCTTGATCAGTGAGCCAACACGCAGTTCTCCGAAGTGGTCAAGGGAGGAGACGTCGAGATCAGCAGTGGTCAGTTGCTCTCCGTTACCCAGGGTCAGGTGAACCTTGCCTCGTTTGGTAAATTGTTGAACGCTCAAAAGTCGGCCGGTAAACTCGACGAGCAAGCCGTCGAAATCATGTGGGTCTGAGGGGCGCCCCTGCAGCACAGGTTCAAAAGCTTGTCTGATCTCAGTGAGCGAAGTGGGCAGTGGCGAAATCGCTTCGTGAGTGCCCAGCTTGCGGACCACGGCACCGTGCAATCCAGCGACCGAGCTGGAGATATCCAGGAAACCGGAGACTTCGATCCGATCCCAGAGATGGAGCTCTTCTTTCGACGCCAATTCGACTTTGATCGCCCTGGTGCCCTGCTGGATGTAAAGAAATTCGCCAGGTTCGCAATAGGTCACCGTACCCTCGACCCGGCGACGGTGCAGTGTGCGGCCAGTGATTGAGAAACCATCAAGATCGTCGAGAGCCACCTTGGGGACGGCGAACGCATCATCCGGAGCGGGTTTCAAGACGATCAAATCCTCAGAGTTGTCGATCTGGATGCTGGGCAGCAAGAATTCCGAACGACCGTTGACTGCGGTGCCGACGAGACCTCGAACGGTCACCCTGGCATCGATCAAGCGGCGGGCATCCATGTCTCTGCGCCTGATGCGGGCCATGAAATGGCCGGCGTGGCTGTTGATGCGCATGAGCCAGCTATCACTGGAGAAAGGGACGCATGACTGGACGACGCCGGTGGCAGCCACTCGTTCCGTGACTTCCGCGCCGGACAGCAGCCGCTCCACCGACACTGCTTTCGGAGCCGGCAGCCGGCTTTGTTTCAACACTCTGATAGAGATTGCCAAAATGGTCGGTTTGAACGACCCCTGCTCAAGAATTCCCTCCATCTCGATTTCGGCTCCTGGAGTCAGGGTGGCGATCACCTTGCTATCGCCCTGCCACTCGACCTCCTTGGAGCTGGGGTTCGCCCGGACGAAAATACCAGCCGAGCCATCATGAATGGTGAACACCGCGTGTGTTCGCCGGGCATTCCTTTTACTGTTGATCCAGGTGATCACTCCCTTGACCCGAAATGGCGACAAGGCCTTGATTTTCGACTTCGGCACCACGCATAAATCCCTGATCTTTGTGAACCCATCGCTTTCCGGTGACTTAGCCAAGCCATCCACCAAACCCACCATCTGAAGCAGGAATCCCAGTATACACAAAGGAACACGGCAATAACGCGACCTCAAAAACAGGTTTCCTGACATGGAATGGGGCAAGGAGCAATGGGGTGTGAAAGTTATACCGGGTAGCCGAGGTGCATTTTTCGAGCCAGTTCGCCGACATATCTATGGGACGAGTTCTTTAACCCCTACTCCAGTAGACGTAATTTACTTTCACGGAAACGCACTCGTCAAAGCCTATCAAGGGAGAAGTCGGCGAGCAAGCGAAGAAAATGCGGATTGAATTCCCGCCCGCGCTAACTTCAATGATGAGTTCAGGCAACGCCTCTCATTGCCCTGAAGTTCATGCACCAGACATCCCACCGATGTTTTCCAGGGTACGTGTAAATCGTACCGGCATGTCCCACACGCCAGCGCAAATTGGTAACCCTAACATGGAGCTACCCAATCCCGGGTAAACCCAAGTGCCGCCCCTAGTGGCTGCACTTCATACTCTCGTCCGTGTAAAAACCCTCCTCCGTGGGGATGAACTTACCACGGTTTTCAAGGAAGGTCACCGCCTCGGCCGGAGTCATGCCGTTTTCGGAACAACTGCAAAAAGTAGTGGTGATGCCAAACTGGTTGATGATCGCCTTCTTCAGGCTCTCGCGGGTGTAAACCTCACCTGTTTCCATCATCATCTGCATGATATCGTGAACGTGTGCTTCATTCATATACGGGGACTATACACCCATTTCCCATATTGACTACTTTTTTTTCTTTATTTCTTTCATTCTGCCTGCGCCCGACGGTTTCTTCGGCCTTTTGGTATTTGGAGTTTGGAGTTTGCAACTTAAAACCTATGGTCAGCCCATGGCAAACATCGGCGAGCAAGCACAACTGACTGTCCTGAGGGACAGCCCTCCTGGATTTTTTCTCGATTCCGAAGGTGAGCTCGGTGAAATCTTACTCCCGCGCAATGAAACCATCGGTAACTGCAAGCCGGGGGATACGGTGGATGTCTTTATCTACTGCGACTCCGAAGACCGTCCGATCGCCACGATGAGACAACCCAAGGTGATACCCGGGAATTTTGCGGCGTTGGAATGCATCGCCGTCACAGGCGTCGGATCGTTTATGGACTGGGGACTGCTCAAGGATCTCTTCGTCCCGTTCCGTGAGCAAACCAGCCCGCTTGACGTGGGTAAAACCTATGTAGTGTATGTGTATGTCGACCCTAACAGCGACCGCATCGTCGCCAGTCGGCGCATCAACCGCTATCTGAGTAAAGAGGCACCCGACTATGAAACCGGCCAGCAAGTCGACCTGATGATCTATGCCAAAACCGACCTTGGTTACAAAGCCATCATCAACGGTCGGCACAGTGGCGTGCTGTTTGCCAATGAAGTGTTCAAAAAACCGGCACCCGGCGAACAGCTGATAGGCTACATCGCCAAGCTGCGCCGAGATGGAAAGATAGACCTCTCCCTGCAACCACCCGGCCTCTCGGGGAAGGAAAAGGCCGATGATCTTGAAACCCGTATCATAGCGGAACTGGACCGCCGGGATGGTTACTGGGAGTTATCCGACTCCAGTCCGCCGGAGGATATTTACCAAGCCCTCGGGGTCAGCAAAAAAGCCTTTAAAAAGGCAACCGGCGCGCTGTTTAGAAAACGTGTGATCACCATCGGCAAAGACGGCATCAGGTCCGTCAAGTAGGACAGCTTTGCAAGCTGTCGGCAACCTTGGCACCTATCCTATCGACAGCTTGCAAAGCTGTCCTACCTTGCCCTCTGTAGCCCAATCAAGGCGGCAACAACGAGCGACCCGCCAATCCAGATCCCCGCACCCGGCGACTCCCCGGATACTAACAGCGACGACTCCACCACCGCACATACGGGCACCAGGAAGCGGTAACCTGCTAGAAGGTTTACCGGGAACAAACTTGTCAGGTGGTTCCACAAGCCAAAGCCAAGCGCAGAAACAAATGCCAGGTAGGCGGTGATCAACATTACCCGGGGACTAAAGAGCACCGCTAAATCTGACCAGGCCGACACCCCCGACAACATAAACATCACACCTCCTAACAATAAACCGTAACCTGTTGCCGCCCTGGCACCCATTGTCTTGAGGATTTTCTGAAGAACGATCAATCCCAGCGAGCCACTGAGTGTGCAGAGGCAAAAGAGGACAGCACCCAAAACCGGCTGACCACTACCCGCCCCGGGGCGATAGACTGCAATCACGACACCAATCACCCCGAGTCCGATAAAGCCCCACTGCCAACGTGATGGCCAGGGGGATTTTAACAACAACGGTGCCAGCAGTAGCCACCAGATACTTCCGGAGCCAACCAGCAGTCCACCTAACACCGCGCTCGATACCACCAGCGCGGTATAAAACATGATGTATTGGATATACGTTTGGGCACAGGCGAAACCAAGCAAACGCCACTTCGAGGTCTGTTTCAATTCCCTGAGAGGATGCCTGGCCAAAACAAGCAACACCGCCCCACCCAGCATAAACCGGACACCCGCCAGCACGAGACGGTTCGGCATGTCCGGCTCAATACCCAGCACTGCCCACTCGGCATAAATTGCCTTGATCGCCGGAAACGCACTCCCCCACAGCAGCGCACAGACGAGTACAGCGAGGGGAAGTATGCGGTAGGAGATTTTCACCGGTCGGCGGGTTGTTTGATTACCGATGGGCCCTTGCCACATAAACCGTGCTCTCCGAGTCACGGCCAAGGATCGGGTTTTCGAAAGGAACCACATGCGTCTCACAGCAGGCAAACACCTCGTTGAGGGCGTGGATAAACTTCTCCTCAGGCGGATCATCGGACCACAGCGCAAAAACCCCGCCAGGGTAAAGCTGCCGGCTCATGTGACGCAGGCCGTCCGCCCGGTAAAAACCCGCATGGCGTTCGTTGAGCAGGTGGTCCGGTGAGTGGTCGATATCGAGCAGGATGGCGTGGAATTTTTTCTCCGCGTCCACCGGATCAAATCCTACGCCACCCTCACTCACAGCTCGTTTAAAAAAGTCACCATGCTCGAAACGGCATCGCGGGTCGGCAACCAGCCCGGCGCCCAGTGGCACCAGCCCCTTTTCATGCCAGTCGATCACCGCTTGCAGGTAATCGACGACGATGAGTTCACCGACCGCCGGGTGCTCGAGTGCCACCTTCGCAGTGTAACCAAGCCCCAGACCACCGACCACGACATTGAGCGCGTCACATTCTGGAAATGCCTTCCCGGCAGCAGCCATGCCCAGGGTCGACAGGGCCTCTTCCACCACAGTGAACAGCGACGACATCAGGAAGTCCTGGCCGAGCATGATTTCGTAAACCTCGCGGCCACCGAGCGTTGCCATCGTCCGCCTGCGCAGGATCACTTCGCCGAGAGGAGTCTGCTGGTAGTCGATTTCTTCAAAACGAGGCTGCATGCCGCTATGTAGTCACGCGCATCGCCCGATGGGTAGACAATTCCCACAGCGGCCCTAAAAAGCAACCCCGCTCCGAAGCTGGCTCCGGTGCGGGGTTGGTTAAGAGTGGTTCTGATTCTACAGAAGATGATTGATTGCCTGCGATGATGGAGCTGTCCTCCTTAACCCTTGCGGCGGCGCAGGATGAGCGCCAGACCGCCAAGGCCGAGAAGGGCTGATGATGAAGGCTCGGGGACAGGAGTGGTCGCTACGGCGAAAAGGAGATCTCCAGTGGTGACGGAGAAGGATAGGTTCATAGCACCGCCAGTGTAAGAGCTGGTATTGCTGTTATAGAGCGGCGCCAGGGCATAACCCGCACCGGTGTCGCTCGTCGCAGCCATCGTGAAGTTGTTTGAGCCCGCGCTCACCGGGATATTCTCAGCGGAAAGATCCAACTTCATCCAGTAGACCGGAGTGCTTCCTCCATCGGTGCCGGAGGAGCCACTGAAGTTGTCACCATCGAGAATGATACCGGTTTCCACCAGGTTGCCGTTGACCGACAAATCAAATGTCAGGGTTTCGCCATTATCGAAGGCATTGTAGCCTAAATAGATAGTGTCAAGTGTGCCAGCGCCCGAAACTGTGAATGACTGGGTGAATGACTCGCTGGCATCCCAACCGAAGCGTGCGCTTGCTGCACCGTTGTAGCCGATGACGTTGCCCCCGAGCGTTGGCGCGGTCGATGCGTTGTCAGTGGCGATGATGGCGGCCTGAGCCCCGCCGACGGCGAGAGCTGACGTGATGAGTGTGAGTATTTGTTTCATTTTCCAGGTGTGGTATGTATTGTCAATGTGAAGGCAGATCCCCTCAGCCCGATGGGCTCGGAATCTACCCAAGGGGAAGACTGGCAGGTCGCAGCATTACCCACCATTTCAAAGTATTGTCTATTTGTCCCGCACATCGTGCAGCTCGATCGTCACCATGCTGTTTTTACGTCCCTGCGGATGGGGCCTGAGGCAAACATGATCATCACCCACCCAGGCCAAAACAGAATGTCAGTGCCCAGATGATGGCGATCACTGTCAAGATATTGAGGATGAAACCGACGGTGTCCTGTCGGTTCCACTTTGCCCACTGCCAGGACGACTCCGGCCCGAAGACCTTGGTGTGATCAAACCGGCCAGGACGGGCATGGGAGAGTTCGACTTCTTTTTCGTCCTCCTCGGGGGTTTGGGCCAGAGGGGTTAACATCCGCGCAGCCAGACGGTCGGCGGCTTGAATCTCCTCCTTGGAGCGGCGGGTTAGCAGGCTCACCCCCACCAGGATCAAAAACGGGAAAACCACCCGGATCGCGACGCGGATGGTTTCGTTTTCCGAGTAGGTATTTTTGGAAAGGTCAAATCCCAGAGCATCGACCGCGTACAAAAAGACGTTCAACATGCCCTGCCCCTGGTAGCGCACCTTGCCACCGACGTCTTTGAGCACTTCCCCGTTTTCATCCTTCATCACCACCAGCCCCTTGGTCCAGAAAATGGATTTTGCAGGCAGCACGGTGGTCTTCGACCATGGCTGGCCGAGCTCGACGGGAACCGGGGCAACGCGGCCGGCCCGCTCGGTCGGTGTCAGTGACCGGAACGATTCAATTTCCTGGTTACGGGCATCCACATCCTCCTGGGTCGCACGTTTGTAGTCGGAAGTGATGACCCTGGCCTCTGTCGTTTTCAGCATCTCCGGGTGGCTGCGCACACCTGGTGCGAGCGCCGGCAGCAGCATCGGGATCAAGAAATAGAGTAACAGGCAGGTGCCAATTTGAAAATACACGGCGCGCCGACTCGTCTTCTTCCACAGGATACCCAACCACATGGCGGCGGCAAAGAGCCCGCCAAACTCCCACCAAAGTTTCAGCATCCCTAACACACTGTCATTGAGGAGGGAAAAAAACGCGGCGCCAATCAGCACCAGCACACCGAAAACCCGACCGGCATTGACGTAATGCTTGCTCGATCTGGCAGGAAACAAGGGTCTGTAAATATTGTGGGTAAAGAGGCTCGAGGCGGTGATCATAAACATATCCGCCGTCGACATCAGTGCGGCCATCAGTGCCGCGATCATCAGACCGACCAGGCCCATGCCCACAGGAGCCAGAAGCTTCAGCGATGCGTAGCCCCAGAGCAAATCGGGATCGGTGATATCACTGGCAAACAAGAGAACGGCGAACAGGGAGGTGACGCCCCAGAGCACCGTGGTTCCACGTTTCAGGTAAATCCCAAAGGTCATGCCGAAACGGGCGGAGTATTCATCTTTCGACGAACTGGGTGTCACAAAGGTATTGGCCTGCGCCCCCGAGTTGATCAATCCCATCACCGCGATGGCCGCGATGTAATACCAGGTGAAATCCGCCGCTGCGGGAGAGCCGAAAATCTCGAAAAACGACTCGGATTTTTGTACGTGCAGGGTCCTGAATGCATCCATCACGCCCGAACCACCAAAGCGGTCATTCACCATATTCACAGCAAACGGAATGAGCATCACTGATAGGATCAGGATGAATACCCCCTGGATCATGTCACTGATAAACGCCGCCTCCAAGCCTCCGGTGACGGCGTAGAGACAGACGACAATAACGATCGACCAGATCAGTAGCGATGAATTGATGTAGGAAAACTGCAACCTTGGTTTTTCAATTTGCAACTGCCTCAACTCATCCACCTCCACCGGTGTCAGCGAATGGTAGTCGCGGCTTTGCAGGTCGTTCATCCGCACGGCCTGGGCGTATTCCACTTTTTCGGAGGATGTTAGATCCGCCTGATCCTTCGGTGTCATCGCCTGCACCGTTTTGTTCATCATGATGAATGCCAACGATAACAGAACGCAGAGCCCCACGCCCATGAGCAGGGCATAAATACCGCCGATCACCTTGGAGTTGAAACGCTCGGCATAATAATCACCCAGCGTCACCGTCCGCATGCGCCGGTACCACACCGAGGTAAACCAGAAGAAGGGGGTGGCAAACAACATCATCAACGCCGACCACACACCGGCGCCACCATTGTTATAGGTGGTGGTCGCCACAGTCGGCCCCGTATCCGATGACGTTGCCTGGCCAAAGTTGGCAAACACCTGGATCAGCCTGCCAAACCGGCGACCACCGAGAAAGAAATCCTCCTGGCTCTTGATCCGTCGCATGGACCAGATCCCAATGCCAATCATCGCGACGAAATAAGCGATAATAACAATGAGATCGAGAGGGGAAAGACCTAGAACGGCTATGTATGAATATGGCATTGATTGATCGTGCGGATTGATGGCTAGGAACGGTGGCCAAGGGATGGCCGATCGACTCGTTGAGGGATGAGTTTCGCATACCGCGACACCGAAGTGCCCATACCGTCGGCTGGGATCATGCCCTTGTCGGCTACGTAGTGGCAGTAGGTATCCTGGTAAAGTGTCGAGCATTCAGGCCTCTGTGAAAGCTTGTTCCAGTTTTCCCAACCACGCTGGTAGCTTTCAATCGCTTGACGCATACCCGATACATCAAACTCCCCGGAGCGCACACCCTGCTCGCCTAACAATATCACCGTCCACCCTGCGTATACAATCTCCTGATAGATCCGACCGTATGAGCAGGATGTCCGGATGAATGCCAGGCGCTGCGCGTCCGCATGCTCAAGTGTCATCGACAGAGTTTCGATCTGTTTCCAAATTGCCACTGCCTCGGCCATTTCCGCCAATGTTGCCTGCACCTGGTTTCCTGCCAGCACAGACTCCACCGCACGCGTCATAAATGGCGACCCCGCCTCAAAACCACCGAAATACTCATCGCGGGTCCAGAGCGTATCGATGTCACCACGAGTCCCAGTGACACCTCTAACAATTGCTTTGGCAGAGAGATCCAGGATCTCTTTCATTTTCGGCCGGTCCCGATCAGAAAACTTGAGGTCGCGCAGCACCCGGTCGACGATATCATCTGTCGGCAGCTCTGGATTCTGCGCCCACATGGTCAGGACGCGGGCGTTGATATCACACCACAACTCATCCTTGATGTAGGGACCTTGCCAGCCACCGCCCCGCGACCAGGTCAATATGCCTGCCGTCTGGGGAAGACCGACGAGCTCCCTGACACTGCGTATTTCCCCGGCTGGCATGAGGTTATCATATTCTTCAAACCCATCGATCACTCCAGCGGCGATGAAGTTGGGAAACGCCCCTTTGCCTTCGTATTCACGCTGGCACTGGATTTCTATCAGCTGCTGGTGTTTGCCTGTTCCCAATGGAGGGCTGAACCGGTGGGTCCGATGGAAATCACCAATACAGTGTTTGATGACGAAGTAGAGATTGGGGTGGGGTTTCACCTGGTTGGTCGCCTCCAAATACGGCTCCGCGAGCTCGTCGATGCCGCTCATCCAGGTGCGGTAGACCAGTGTTTTTCCAAGTTTCTCACAAATTTCCTCGCGCATCAATGTGAGCAGATCGACATGGCTTTCCGGACCATGGACGATCGGGTCCCCGCCTGTGTGGTGCGGCAGGTTGTGCAGGTAGGTCTCCCCCACCCTGACGACCAGGCCGTCCAACTCGGGAAAGGTGGCAAAGATTTCGCGGATCTGGGCCCTCAGCACCTCCTGGGTGAAGGTGCTTTTGATATTGGGCCTCACCTTGCCCTTGACATCGAAGGGGTCATCAATCTCCACATCCAGGGTGAGTTCATCCGCAAAACGCTCCAGCAGGCTCTTGGGAAGCACGACAAAATCCGTCCACGCAAAACAAGCCAGACCGGCCTTCTTGGTCCGCTGGAATTCCGTGCGGATACGATCGGCGTACGACGTGATCCAATCCCGGGTTTCCGGATCATCCTTCCAGAGATCGGGTAAGTAAGACTCCAGGCTAACAGCTGCCTGGACATGACGGTCAGAGACCTGGCCGGTGTATCCGAGTGCATCAAGATAGGCCGGATCAAGGTACTGGCTTTCGGCGCGCTCTTCACCCGGATTATGATGCACATAATCGAGTCTCAACCCGAGCTGACAGTGATGATTTGTTGCAGGCATGATTTCTAATTTTTCTTGGTGGCCGGGTAGCCAAACGCGTTAAACTCGGCCAGATTAAAGGCACCCATTGTGTTTCCGGCCTTCACACGCAGATAACGATACCCCTCCACAGGATCGAGGTATCGCTCCCATAAGTTGGAAGGGTGTCTCTGCACGCCGTGATACCAATGCAGCTCATTGACCTCGGCGAGCACTGTGTAGGTTTTGAAATCGCGATCGTTGGAGCCCTGGATCTCAAAGTCCTTGCGGGCGTGGATCTGGAACATGTCCTGGCGCGGCAGAATCTCCAGTCGCTGGATCATGAATGGCTCACCCAGGTCAACGGACAACCAGCCCTCGCCGTCGCCACCGATCCTTGTGTGCCAGAAGCTGTCCCAGTTGCGGTCAACCGCAGCCTCCGGCCCATGCTGCGCATCGAGCGAGGATGATGATCTAACAGGCCGACCTTCAGTGAGGCTCTTGTGTCCGTATATCGTGTCGAGCAGGTGACGGTAGGGCGGCTGCAGCCCGGCATTCTCCATGACGGCGACGGCCGCCTCGGGCCACTTGTCGTCTTTCACCTGCACGTAGTTGATGAGCTTGGCGCGGCCAGCGGTGGTCTTGCCGACCAGGTTCCCCTTTTCGGCCCAGGTGTTCTCATAGACAACCCCCTTGGAGCCACCGTGCCAGTTCCAGCAGACCGGCTTAGGGTGGATGCTGTATCGACTGACATTGTTGAGCCAGTGGATGGTATGCGACCAGTTGTCGCTGTAAAACTCCCAGCCGTGCCCCTTGGTGCTGTGGTAGAGCGAGTAGTTTCCCTCGACCACGCTGCCGGGGTAGACGCCGTGAAGGTAGAGGTGACCACCGTCGTCCATCCCATAGCGCCCCGCTGTCTGGGAGCGTGACACCTTGTTGAATTTGTATTCGATGGCGCCGATGTCCTTACGGACCGAGCCAGAGTCGCCGATGCGGGCGTGGATACCCGTGTACGAGGTGTCGGAGACATCGTTGTGGTGAAATTTACAGGCGTAGGCAGTGAACACATTCAGCCCCGTGGCCTGTTCATAATCGCGGCCGGTGTTGCGCACGATGTTGTTTCTTACCATGGTGTTGCGACAGATTGTCTCGGGTGGACAGTCCTTCTTGTTCAGATACCACCGCCCGACACTCACACCGGCGGCGGTGAGATCGTAAAACACGTTCCCCTCGATGAGGATGTCATTGCAGGCCTCGTAGGGCTGGATACCGACGGAGGCCATATGGGTAATCCGACTGTCACGGATGACAATGCGGTCGGCATGATCAATGATGATCTGGCCGGGAATCTCGCTCTTGTACATCTCATCGATCTCCGCCTGGGTCCGGCCGAGGAAACGTTTTTCCGGAGCCTTCCAGTTGCCGTATTGAAAACTCAGACCCTTGAACTCGATATCGTGCACCTTCGCGCCCTTCTTACCGCGGATGGTCAGTAAAAATTCAGTCGCCGGCACAAAACTAACAGCCTTAGCCATATCCTGCCGGGCTGTTGCCGGGTAGTAGTAGATTTTCTTTGTGCTCCGGTTCACATACCACTCCCCCGGCTCATCGAGTTCCTCCATGGCGTTGAGTATCATGTACTCAAACTTCGGGTTCCGCTTCACATCGCCCCAGGTCATCCAGATTCCAAAATCCGGCTGCTGCATCTTGACAATCATCTCACCCTCCTGGTCCGACGGAAGAATCGAGTCAACCGGCATATAGCCGACCTTGAACACCTTGGTGTATAGCACACGCATGTCCTTCACCTGCGCGTAGTCCTTCGCCTTGATATAAAACCCGTCATACGGCTCGGGTGTGGATGGATCGTCCCACCACTGCTTGCGGGTGTTCTGTAGATAGGTATGCGACCGCGCGCGTTGGGCACGGACACCATCCACATAGAGCTGGCGGAAGTATCCTGCGCGAGCCAATGCCTTGGTTGCGTCTGCCTCGTAGTAGGGTTTGCCGGGCACTTTTTTCCACCCCGTGATCGGCTCGCCGCCACAGAGCACGGGTGTTTCATTTTGATAATTCTGATAGACAACGCGGTGTCCGTTGGAGCCGGAATCCTGCTCGGTAAACTCGAGCGTTTTCGCAAGCGCATACCGGCCACCACGCAGATGCACCACCAGGTCCTCCTGCAAATGCTGATTCAGCTGATGCCTGCGGATGTGGTCACGGGCACCCTCGATGGTTCTGAATGCCTGCTGCACACTTTCCCCCGATTGCTTGTCGTCACCACGGGTGGGGTCTACAAATAAATCCACCGCCTGGGCGGCAGAGGTCGCTAGACACTGCCATAACAGGATACAACCTATGCTTCTCAGGAAAATAGTAAGTGCTTTCATGCGTTCGATCAGCCTCCGGCTCAGTTCGTGTTGGAACTATTCCAACCCACTTCTCGCTGAAATTCTAACTTTCCGCGATCTTATTCTATTGTCGATTTGTTTCACTCCAGCCATTTTATCACCCGAGTCCCGGATCGCACTCAAAATCCATCACGGCTCACCCTGGCCTCCATCATGGTTGTTTTGCGTGAGCATCAGCTCTGCCACCAACCAAAGCATGGGGGCCTGACCGTGGAGGTCACCGGTGATTTTTTTCCGTTTCATATAGTGATCGAGCGCATTTTCTTTGTTGGTCCCCTCACAAACGAGTTGAAGGTTCGCCTTGTCGTCCATCTGGCCAACGAGAGCTTTCCAAGCCTTGTTTACGGCGGGCTGATACTCGGCTTCATTGAGCCAGCCACGGCGGATTCCGCGTGCCATGGCAAAAGCAAACATCGCGCTGCCAGAAGTTTCCTCCCAAAACCCGGGTTTATCCAACACCTGCCTCCACAAGCCGCTTTCGGCCTGGCAATCGAGCAAGCTCTTCATCATCCGCTGATAACCGGTGAGCACGGTCTGGTAGTTCGGGTCCTCCGGCGGGATCACATCCAGGGCTTCGGCCATGCCTGCGGCCGTCCACCCGTTTCCTCTCCCCCAACGGATCGGGACATTGTCGGCATGAAAATAGAGACCATCCGCTTGCGCCAGCTTGACGATGTAGCTCGACATCAGACGCGCTGTGCGATCCGCATACCTGGCATTGTTCGTCACCCGGAACGCCTCCGCCTGAAGTATGGTGAGCATGTACATATCATCAATCCACCAGCGCCGGATCGGCGTTAGACCCTCTGCATTTGGCTTTGCCCAGGTTTTATCCGCAAACTCAACGAGTCCGGCCTGCAAGTAGGCCTTGTCGCCCGTATTTCTGTAGATGCGCAGAAGCAAGGCGCCACTCACAGAAATATCCACATGCTGGTGGCGCGGAAGGATTTGAGGATCATCTCCTGTTAGAAACGCGCGGTATCGGTTTTTGATCTTTTTCGTGAGCGAATCATCCTTGGTCAGCTGTGCATAATCCAGGGCTCCGAGGGCGGTGCAAGCCTCTGGATAGGCCAGCCCATGCCTACCCATGTACCAAAGATCCCTGGCGAGAAAATTATCAACCAGCTTTTTGCCGATGACCTGGGGTGATGGAGTCAACGGTTCACCGGCCGGGCTAATGCCCCCCATGGTCAATGTGGCAATCATGATCAGTGCGGAAGATTGAGTTTGGAAAAACAGATTCATATTCACAAGGCAGGTCGGAGGATCGGATATCCGCTAATCGATGACAAAGCGGTAAAACAACGCTGTTGCAGGATTCGGTTGCGGGATCTCGATGGGCTCGGCATGGCCATTGACTCCGGTGCCCGCCACCGGATCACCCACATCCTCCCAGCTGCCGGGCATAAGGGACGTCGACGACTGAAGTTGGTAGCTGTGTCCGGCATAACCGCCCAGGGTGACGGTATGCCCTTCCTCTTGCAGGGTAATGGCAACGGTCAGATCGGCATTGGTTGCATCCAGCACACTGCCATGGTTCACCAGACCTGATGGCACGGCGCCATTGTAAACCAACAGATCAAGCAGGCCGTCATTGGTGAATGAACCCGACACGGACAGATCGGCGCTTCCCTTGACGATGAGTGTGCCTTCGTTATGGATGGAGGCAAAAGGGCCGTCAGCGGACGACAAGGTGACGGTCTCCCCCGCCGCGACATGGAGCACGGGAAGCACAGGAGCCACACCGAGACCATCATAAACACTGCGCTCGGTGCCCGCTGCGGCAGCACCATCAAAATCATCGACATACACGGTGATCGCACTGCCTGCACTGACCACCCGGCGGCCGATGTAGGCGCGGTAGAGGGCTTGTTGGTCGTCGCGCACCGTGACCGGGGCATCAAACTGCGATGTCTCGGCTTGCTGGCACGAGTAGCGACGGAACACGAGCATGTCGGAGGTCGAAAACCCGGCCCGGGTTCGCCAGTCGTCACCCGGCATCGACCAGAAGTAGGCAAAAACATCATAGCTGCCGTCTGCCAGACCGGTGAGGGTGGTCTTGATGGCGGGTGCGTTTTCGCTGCCGCTTTCATTGGCCGTGTAGGCGGTGGTGCCATTGCCGAGGCCCGTGTGCAGGTGCCATTGACCGTCGGCGGAGCCATCGTTGCTATCCGGGCCGGTGAAAGTCAGGGGCGAGCCGTTGGCGAGGGTGGTGTTAGTTTGACTGGCATCGTGGTAGGTGACCATTCCGACTTCTTGGTCCGGCCGATCGATGATACCGACCGGTGACTCGTCATAGTCGCGCTGGTGAGGATAGCGGCCGCGCAGCCAGAGCACGGCGGTATACCCGTCCTGCCATCTTGGAACAATCGGGCGCAGGTTCTCGACGGTTGAGTTTTCGGTGACCGGGGTCCACGACCAGCTCGCACCCTGGTCGTTGGTGACACCTTTGAAAATCTCATGTTTCGGCAGCGCCGTATCATCGCGGGGATCAAATTCAGAGGAGATGTAGATGGTCGATGGATCGTTCGGGTGGATCGAGCCGAGCCCCGTGTAGTCGTTCTGGCCGGCATGCAGGCCGTCGCCCATTTTGCATAGCTGGGTGGTTTGCCAGGCCACCCCGTCGAAGCGGGCGTAGAACAAGCGGTGGTCGGCGTCACCGGATTGCCCGCCAGTGGCCGCCGTGCCGTAGCGCGTGGTGAAGAGCCCATACGGGGTGCCGTTGATCCACTCGAGCTCCATCGTCCAGGCGTGATGGAGGGAGGTGGAACTTACCGCTGACGTCGTCCAGACCGGCGTGAAATTCTGCGGGGCCGGCGCGCTCTGGTCGAAGATGTTGGCGTCGACGACGTTGCCGAAGGAATCGTATGACTTCCCTCCCTGAATGTAGCCGTGATAGATGCTGTTGTTGTAGTCGTACGGGTGGTGCTCGGTACACATGAAGTCGATGCGGTCGACCCCATTGCCCGAGAATACGAAGTAACCATTCGAGTAGCTGTTTCCTGTCGTGGTGGTCGAGAGTTTACCACCATAGGTCCAAGTGGCACCCTGGTCGTCCGAGTAAGCGATGTGCGGGGTGCGGTCGTCGGCTCGGGCGATATTGTACAACCGTCCCTGGCCAGTGCCCTCAGCGGACATGAAGTGCATGTTGGTGTAGGTGACGTCATCATCACCCGAGCCATTCTCCGGCCAGGTGAACGCCTGTTCAGCCTCCCAGGAACTACCATCATTCGGGTTGGTGGTGATCCTCCAGAAACTTCTGGGCACGTTGTCGTCGCCCCAGTCCACGGTATCGTTGTAACCTGCTCCGTAGTTGTGGCCGGTGTGCTTGGCCAGATACCTTCCGTCGGGGCGCTGCCAGAGAGCGGCCACATTGTGATCGTCGCCCTTGTTGAGCGTCGGAACGGTCCCCAGTGTCACCAGCGTGCGTTTGCCGGTCGTCTGTGAAAAGGTGGTGACATCCATGTCTCCGTCGCGTGGCTCGCCTCCATAGCCAAGGTAATTCGCAACAGAGGCGATCACGAGGTCGCCGCTATCGCGGTCGACCAGTGCCCGTTCGTCCTGGTACCAACACCAGCCGCCGTTGTCGTTCAGAAGGATCAGATTCCCGTGAACAAGGTCAGCCGCCGAGATGGGAGGATCGGGAGGAAAATCAATCGGGCCAGGATCGGTGGTGTCACCCGTCTGGGCGTTTATCCAGTCGAGCTGAAGCTGCCCGGCACTGTGCATCGTATTGCTGAGGACAATCCAGTAGTTTCCGCCAGGGTGCGCCGCCTGGGCTGAGGCGTGATCGAGATCCAGCTTGAATGCCAGGGCCGCGACCGACCCGGGATCACCATCGGTCAAATTGGTCAGGTTCGTTGCTACGGTAACCGAGTCAATCAGGGTGCCACTGGTCCAGTCAGTGGCTCCTGCGGGTGCGGCGTAAACGGAGGCCGTCACATGGATTTCGGTGGTTTCGTTGAGGCGTCGACTTGCCAGACAGTGTATCCACAGCTTCGACTGAGACGGATCGCTGAATACTCCATCCGCCAAAGCGCCAATGGCCTGGCCAATACCAGGTGGGTCCGCCGGAGCACCCGAGGTGGTCTGTAGGTGGGCCCATGTGGTTCCGGCCGCAGTGTTGGCCACCAGAGTGCGGTTCTCGCCGATCAACCCGACGATACGGCCATCGGGCATCTTGCGCTGCCATCCGGAGGGTGTGGTGTTGAGGAATTCGTTACCGCCGATGGCGTCATCCTCGAAGCTCTGGTTGGTCAAGGGGAGTATCTCTCCGTAAACGGGAAAAGCACCCTGCATGAGAGCGGCGCAGAGGAGTAAACCATATATGCCTTTTACGGCCAACCGATCGTTACGGGACCGGACGAGGGACCGGATGGCAAAACTCCCGGCTGATGCTTGATCCGAGTGGGTGCGACAGTGTTTGTTTAAGTAATACATGGAAAGGGATGCATCGAGACCTGCCTACCTACCCTCTTCGTGAGTAAAAAGCCATGGAACGTCTGCGGC
The DNA here is from genome assembly GCA_024233115.1 of Akkermansiaceae bacterium. NCBI lineage: Bacteria > Pseudomonadati > Verrucomicrobiota > Verrucomicrobiia > Verrucomicrobiales > Akkermansiaceae > Akkermansiaceae bacterium. Next base: position 142,706 of record JACKQB010000005.1, on the reverse strand, counting down.
TAGAAACTCGCTGAAACATGGAATGATGACCATTCCATTCTATTGTCGATTTGTCCCAACGGCGGACATCCCGAGCCCAGCACGCGCTACACTGACTTTTTTCTCCACTTTCCGGGAGACATCCCTTCTTCCCGGGTAAAGACTGTGGAAAAATGGGCCACGTTCTTAAATGAACATTGCTCGGAAATCTCGGTGAGGGATTTTCCACTAAAACGAAGAAGGTACTTCGCCTCCTCGATCCGCAGACGCAGGATTTCATGCGCAGGGCTGTTGCCAAATTGCTCCTCAAAACCGCGGTAAAGCCGACTCCGGGAAAGGCCCGGACTGGCATCAAGCACATCTTCGACGGTGATTCCCTTGAACGCATTTTGGCGGATGTAATGCACGGCCATGGCAAGCGAGGATTCGGTCCCTTGGGGAACCCCTGTGGAGTAGCGCTCCACCACCGTGGGCGCCGGCAAGCCAATCTCATCCTGCGGGAGTGGATGCCCATTCAAATGCTTGGTAAGCAGCTTAATGGCAAGTTTGCCCACCACACTGCCAACACTGCGAAAACTGCTGATCGGTGGATCTGCAAACAGGCATACATTATCATCCGACCGGCTTAAAACCGACAGCGAATCCGGAATCCCGATCCCCAGGCGCCGGGCAGCTTGAACCACGGTAATCGCCGTATAACCACCACTGGAAAGTATCCCCGTCGGCCGGGCAAGCCGCGACAACCAATCGTCCAGGCCTTCCACAACAGGTAATTCATGCCGGTTTTGATAACTGGTGGTGATGCCACTGACACCCACCGTAAAGCTGTCAAACTCGCCACCGCCATCCGCCATGCATTCCCTGATATGATGGAGTACCCGTTTCTGGGCTTCGGTATTCACCGTGCTGACCGTAGCGATATTGCGCACCCCGAGACTCTTGAAATAACGAACCGTCGCCCGGGCCAGTGCCTGAGGGTCAATGGCGATCGTTGGGATTGTCGGACCAAGGTTATCCGGATGCACATTCACCATCGGAATATCGGGTAGGTATTTTCGATATTTATCATAGCGCCCCCGATCCAGGCCCAGTATCATGCCATCGAGTTTAGCAGCGGCTAACAGCTCGGGAATATCTTCATCGCGCCGATAGAGCAGATCAACGGGGATCACACCTTGCCCCGGTTCAAGGCGAACCGAACTCATTCCGGATACCACCTCACTGGAATAAAAGTGGAATGCCTGGGGCGCAAGCAATCCCACACGCCACCTGATATCGGCATTCCTTACAACAGCATTGTCCTGCGTTTCCAGCATCCGGAGGGTTTAATACCTAAACAGCCTCCCGATAACAAGCCCGCATCCAGCCAGCTTGTCATAACCGGCAATGGGAGGCACGAGGCGGGGCAAGGCTTTGGGCAGACTGCCTCCGGAATCGCGTGCTGGTCAGTCATTAACATTCACTTGCATCCACGATCCAGGCCATACTCTTTCATCAATCGCAATGATCTCATCATCCGGAGGCAGCCAAGATTGGGTCGATTGTTTATAAACCCAACATCTTCGTTCATGCCCCCCAGTATGGATTGGCTATGCCAGGGCGCACTGGACGACCAATAATGTGACCTTGCACGGCTGAACAATTGGTTATACTATCGCCGTGTGCCCCGCAAAATTCGCCAACTGATCAAAGATCTGAAAAAAGCTGGGTTTGAGCAAATTTCAGGTGCAGGAAAAGGATCTCACCGTAAATTTGTCCACGACAGGTTTCCTGGAGCTGTAACCCTCAGCGGAAAAGAGGGTGCGGATGCCAAGCATTACCAAGAAAGGGAAGTCAAGAACGCGATTGAAAAAATCAAACAATGAAGACTATAGATAAATACCATATGTGGGTGGAATGGTCTGATGAAGATCAATGTTACATCGGCAAGTGCCCAGACTTGATCACAGGAATTCATGGTGATGATCCGGTCACTGTTTTCCAGGAATTAAACCAGGTCGTGAAAGACGTGATAGAGCACCTTGAATCCAGCGGCAAGTCGCTTCCCCGTGTTCGAACCCGCCCAATGATGGAAGTGGCGACGTAGAAAATCCCCGGGCAAGGCTTTGGGCAGACTGCCTCCGGAATCGCGTGCTGGTCAGCGCGCGCCGATGTGCTAACATGGACTTATGCAATCAGCTGCCATCGACTGGGAAGACGTCTCTGTCCTCGTTTTCACCCTGGGAGGTATCCTCACCTTTATCGGCTTCTGGTGTTTCGTTTGCTGGATGATCTCGGTATTAGGAGGCTGGGGCCGGATGGCGGCGCGGTTTCCCAGGACGCTTGCCCCGACCGGGCAACGGTTCGACATGCAAAGCGGGTCGGTGGGGCTGGCGAACTATAACAACTGCCTGACCATCCACGTCAGCGGAGCGGGAATCGATTTTGCGGTCTGGCCTATTTTCCGGATGGGCCACAAACCGGTGTTCATCCCCTGGCAGGAACTCAACCATCCGCGGGTGAAGCAGTTCCTGTGGTACAAGTATGTCCGCATCGATGTGGGCTCTCCAAAGCTTGCCACCATCACCGTTTCTGAAAAGGTGTTCTCCGCGTTTCAGAACATCAGCGGCAGGCCGACGGCTTGAAGCCTGCTGTTTTCCGCATGGCAACGATGCCTGCCCTAGCCTACGACAACACTTTCCGCTAGATCCATCCTGGAACATTATGACTGGACAAAAAAACAAAATCATCCGCTGGGGAATTGTCGGAACGGGTAACATCGCCCATAAGTTCGCGCTGGGCTTGAAGCTGTTGGACGACTCGGAACTGGTTGCCGTGGCATCGAGGACGATGGCTTCAGCTGGTCGTTTTGGCGACGAGTTTGGAGTCAAGCACCGGCACACTGACATCGCCGCGCTGGCCGCCAACCCTGAGGTCGACATCGTCTATATCGCCACCCCTAACACGGCACACTGCGCCAACACCCTCACCGCCCTTGAGGGAGGTAAAGCCGTGCTTTGTGAAAAACCCTTCGCCATGAACGCAGCGGAGGCCACAAGCATGATCCATGCAGCCCGCGCCAAGGGACTGTTTCTCATGGAGGCCGTGTGGTCGTTTTTTTTCCCGGCGATGGAGAAAGTCCGCTCCCTCATCGCCTCGGGTGCGCTCGGTGAAATCCGGCTGCTCCAATCGAACTTCTGCTTCCGGGCCGCCTACAATCCAGACGGCAGGCTGTTTTCCCCGGAACTCGGCGGTGGCGCCCTGCTCGATGTCGGGATCTATAACGTCGCCCTGGCCAGAATGGTCTACCAACGACAACCGGACCAAATCCGCAGCATGGCACACATCGGGGAAACGGGAGTCGATGAGCAGTCGTCCGCCATCTTCGGTTACGAAGGTGGTGCCATGGAGATGATGACCAGCTCGGTCCGCACCGGCAACCCACGGCACGAAGCGATGATCCTTGGCACCGGGGGCCACATCAGGATACCCCACATGTTCTGGCAACCGGACCAGATCATCGTCAAGGTGGGTGACGGACCCGAACAAACGCTCAACTTCGACCGCATCGGTGGGGGTATCAACTACGAGGCCGCAGCCGTCGCGCAATGCCTGCGCAACGGTGGGTTGGAATCCGCCGTCATCCCCTTGGCCACCACCCTTGACAACATCAGGACCCTCGACCGCTGCCGCGCGCAGTGGGGGCTGGTCTACCCCTCGGAACGCCCGGACCCGCGCAATTAACGAAAAAAATTTCTTTAATTATGCGTGACTCTCTTTATGCTGCCTCCGAGATGATGAGCAAGACGTCAAGAGCGCTGCGGATGGCGGCGACCGAGCCCTACCGGATTTTTTTCCCCGTTGCCTTGTTGGCAAGTGTGACCGGAGTCATGCTTTGGCCATTGTTTTACTGGGGCCAGCTTTCCTACTACCCGCTGTTCTCGCACGCCCGACTGATGATCGAGGGTTTTGTGGGTGGTTTTGCCATTGGATTTCTCACCACGGCACTTCCGAAGATGCTCAACGCCAAGCCTCTGCGTGTCTGGCAAATGTTATTGATCCTGGTGCTGTTCATCAGTTTCTGCACCGCGCACGCGCTGGGGCATCTCCGTACCGGTGACGGACTGTTTACGGTGACGATGGCGCTGACGGTGGCGCTGATGCTGGTCCGGCTGGTGAAAGGCAACGCGGTCCCCCCCCCGGGAATGGCACTTGCGGGTCTGGGGCTGCTCTGCGGCATCGCCGGCGCTGCGTGGTCGGCGGTCTTCGGGTTCACCGCTGACATGCATTGGACACAATTCATGCAACGGCTGCTCTACCAGGCGTTTATACTGTTTCCTTTGTTAGGTGTGGGTGGCTTTATTTTCCCAATGATCCTGGGAACCACCAATCGGCACGCCCGGCTCGGCAATCCGCAGATGCGCAAAGAGTGGCGGGCCAAAGCGGCTGAAAGCGCGCTGCTTGGGGTGATTCTAATCTTCACCTACTGGGTGGAAGTGCATGGGGGGGTAAAAATGATGTCCTGGGTCAGGGTCGCACTCTGCGGCGTGTGGATCACCAAGGAAAGCGGTTGGTTATTGAGAAAAAAGGCCAAGGGCATCATGCCTCTGTCGCTGCGCGCGGGCATCGTCTGCCTTCTCGGTGGTATGGTTGCCACGGGCATCCTGGAGCAAAATAAAATCGCCCTCGACCACATGCTCTACATCGGTGGCTTCGGACTGATTACCATGATGGTGGCGACGCGTGTCATCTACGGGCACAGTGGCCAGGGCGACAAATTCCAGAAATGGGTCAAACCGGTCATCTGGTGTGTCGGCTTGTTACTGTTTGGCATGGCCACCCGGGTATCGGCCGACTTTATGGTGCACATCAACAGCACCCTCAGAGTCAGCCACCACATCTACGCCGCCGCTTGCTGGGTGGTTGTCAGCATCATCTGGGGTATCGCGGTGATGCCTTCTGTTAGGAAGGCACCCTTTCCCACATTTGTGAAACCCACACCCAAGCCGACTGACAAACCATCGCTGATGGATATGGATTTCAGGAAAAAGTAGGACCACTTCGCAAGTTGTCCTACTTGTTGTAGTCGCCGCCACTGGCGCTGTGGTCGACGGATTTACTCCACACCCCAAACGCCTTGGTCATTTGTGCAAGGACTTCAGGCTTGGTCTTGGCAAAGTCGCTTTTTTCAGACGGGTCCTTGGTGATGTCATAAAGTTCCCAACCCTTGCCTTTTTTGCCTTTGTAAATTTTGTATTGGTTATCGGTCCAGGCGGACTGGCTACCAAAGAGGAAACCGATGGGTGCTGGTCGTTTTTTCATCGTTCCATCGAGAAGCGGAAGAAGGTTGATACCGTCGAGTGGCCGTGCATCGGGCATCTTGAATCCCGTGATCGCCATGATGGTGGAAAAGTAGTCCATCGTTCCGGCTGGAACATCAGTGCGGGTAGGAGTTTTCATTTTAGCCGGCCACTCGATCAGGCCGGGCACCCGGATACCACCTTCATGGAGGCTGCGTTTGCGGCCAGAGAAATCGGCAGCCGAGCCTGGCGATTTGGCATCACCCTCCGGCCCGTTGTCACTGGTAAAGGCTAACAGGGTGTTGTCGGCGATACCCAGATCACGCAGTGTCTTACGCAGTCGGCCGACCTGGTCATCGATGGCGGAAACACAGCCGTAGTAGTTTGCATGGAAGCCGTCGGCATCCGGGTAGAGGTCGGTGTGTTCTTTACCAGCGACAACGGGAAGATGCGGTGCGTGCAGCCAGATGACGGCGAGGAAGGGGTTTTTGTTTTGGGCATTTTCCTTGATGAAGGGAATGGCGTGATCGACGATGATTTTCGAGTCGTCGCCCTTGAGTGTCTTGGGATCAACCATTTGTCCGGGGCCGGTCCAGTAGTGGGTGCCATAGGCATCGTGTTCGGCATCTTCGCCGACCGGCCACCATCCTTGCTTTGACGGCTTACGAAAATCCCCCTGTGTTTTCGGACCAGGTTTGTCCATCGGGTCGTAGGTCGGGACCTTGGCTTCGGTGGCAAAGGTGACATCCACACCGTTGTCCCACGGTGGCGAATAATCCTTCACTCCCTTCGGGCCACCACGGTTGGATTCCTTGACGGTCTTGGTAAGCGTGCCGAGGTGCCATTTCCCGAAGTGTCCAGTGCGGTAACCCACTGTTTTTAACGCTTCATAAATGGTGAATTCCTCCGGCTTCATGTGGCCTTTGTTGGCGGTGACTATTCCGTAACGATAGGGATTCCTGCCGGTGACCACACTGCCACGCGTGGGTGAGCACACGGCTGAGGCCGAGTAGAAACGGTCAAATACCAACGACTGACTGGCCATGGTATCGAGGTGGGGCGTCTTGATCGTGGTGCCGCCATTAAACCCCACATCCCCCCAACCCAGGTCATCACACATGACGAGAATGATGTTAGGCTGCTTGATATTCGCACCGATAACAAGGGATGCACTGCAAGATAGAAACAGGGTCAGTAAAGTTTTCATCAGTCTATTCTTTGGTTTTTGGAGTTTGGATTTTTGTGTTTTTATCCTCTGGATATTGTTTTGACAAGGTGGAGATGTAGAGGATGACATCGCGGGCCTCGTCGTCGTTGGACAGATAGCCGGCCGCCTTGCGCATCTTTGCGCCATCCTCGTCTTCCGGGTGGTAACCGCGTGTGCCCGCCTTGAATTTATTCCATTGGGCGAGTAGATACCAGTCCTGCAAACCGGCGAGGTGTGAGCTGCCAAAGGAGATTTCACCCCGACCATTAAAGCGGTGGCACTCCATGCAGTTCTCGCGGTAGAGATGGGCACCCCGTTCAAGGTCGGCAGTGATGGTCGGCTCATGTTCCACCACGGGAAATGCCTCCAGCGTGTCGAGGGCCTCGTCGATCCGCTTGTCTGTTAGAGCGAGGATCGCTGCGCGCATTGCCTGACCCGTATGATCGGCCGGGTGGTCCCCGCGCAGGCCCTTACGGAAATTATCGACCTGCTTTTCGACATACCACCTTGGCAGGGAGGCGATCGAGGGAGCACCGATGTCCATGTTTCCCTGTCCGCGGTCGCCATGGCAGGCAGAGCAGACGGTTTGATAGGCATCCGCCGACACCGCCGCTGCCTCATCCTTGGCCCGGTCACCGCCGGACTGCCGGGGAAGCAGCCATGCGAGGATGGCGAGAATGGCGAAACCTGCGGCTACGGTGTATTTCATCAGGGGCGGGCTGGAACAGCTTTGTTGTTGGTTGGTTGTTCTTTTGACCTTGTTTTCCAGAGCGACTCCACCATCGCGTAGCCTTGTGGATCAAACTGCTTTAAGTCCGCACGGGTGAAGGGGAAAAAATCGTTTTTACCAAAGTAGGCCTCCGTACACTCGGCGAAGTATTCTTTTTCGTTATTGAGGCCATAATGCCTCTGGGTCTTGCCGTTGACATGCCTCACCTTTTCATATTTTCCGCTGGCAAGCATGTTTTTATACGCCGCCGTAATCACTGGATTTTGAAAACCATGTACCTGGTGGTGGAAAGCGTGGGCCAGTTCGTGCAACACCATCATCGGCTGTGTTTTTTCCCAATCGATAAAATGGTGAATGTTCTGTATCTCGATACTGCGGACTTTCTCCGGCATACGGTCGTTGGCCGCCAGCCATTCGGGATTCGGGTGATAACACGCCCCGCTGCGCAGGTCTTTATTAAGCCAGAACGGGACGGTTTTGAGTCTGGGTAAAATCGCCGGGTTGATGTGTTTCTCAATTTCGGCGAACTTGCCGTCCAGCAGCGTGATGGCCGGCTTGAGCCGGGCATGGTCTCGCAGCGACTTCTCAACGTGCACCGTCCAGCCTCTCAGCTGGAGAACGTCATAGTCACTTACGGAGAGTTTTTTGGAGCCTTGGGGGTATTCTTCTGCTTTGGCTTTTTTGCACCACCGCCTTTCTTGATGAAATCATACTCGGGGTTCACGCAGAATTTACCCCATCGTTGATAAACCGCTCTCAGGCCAGCTTCCGATTCCGGACTCTGGCCTTTGTCACCGGTCTCCCTGATCCAGTCGTCCAGGATGGTGCGGTGCCTTTTCAGCTCCCCGGCGAACTTCGGATCATCGGCCAGGTTGTCGACCTGGTGCGGATCTTTTTCCATGTCGTAGAGTTCCTCCGTCGGGCGTTTGCCGAAAAATGCCCACTCGGGGATGTCACCCAGTTTGCCGCTGGCGTGAAGCTCGCGCAGGCGCCTGGTCTGTGGCTGGGGATCACGGTATTGGGGCTGGAGCAGAATCCTGTCTGTTAGAAAATTGCGGATGTAGCGGAACTTCTCCGTGCGTACGGTGCGGATGCGGTCGATGGTGTAGTCGCAGCGGTCGCGGGCGGAGATGACGTAATCGCGTTTTTGGTAGTCCTTGGCAAAGAGGTCCCGGCCGTCGAGGTGGTCGGGCAGCGGGATACCAGCCAGGGCGAGCGAGGTGGCGCAGATATCCAGCGTGCTCATCAGCTCGGTGCGCACCGTTTTTTGGGGGATGCCGGGCCCGGTGATGATCAGCGGAACGTGCACCCCGCCTTCGTAACAGAACTGCTTGTGACGCAGGGAGTGATTGTTGCCGTGGTCTGAGAAGAAAAAGACGATGGTGTTGCCGAGCTGCCCGGTGTCCTTGAGTTTTTTCATAATGGCCGCCACATGCCCGTCGGTGACCCGCATGGTGTCATAGTGGTGCGCCCAGTCCTTGCGGAAGATCTCCTCGTCCGGAAAGTAGGGTGGCACTTTCATCGTGGCCGGGTCCACCTTGTCCTTAAGTCTACCCGTATTCGCTTTCCCCCCCTGCAGCTGGATCTGGCCAAACCATGGCTTGCCGGCGGGGAGCTTGGTCCAGTCGCCGCTGCCTTTCTGCCCATAAAAACCATTTTTGGGTTTGGGATTCCCGATCGAATAATGCTCGCTGCGATGGTAGGCAAAGTTATAGTCGTCCTTGCCCTGGTTGAATGTGGCGTAGCCGTTTTCCCGGAAAATCTGCGGCAGGGTTTTGATCCCCTTGGGCAAATGGATCGCCGATGCCGCTGTGCGGGACGAGCGGTGGTTGTGTGTTCCCGTGGTCGTCTGATAGACGCCGGTGATCATCGCTGACCGGCATGCCGAACAGACCGGGGCGGGGACGTAGGCACGGGAAAAACGGACCCCGCTGTCAGAGAGCCGGTCCAGTGTGGGGGTTTTGCCCGCGTTGACGGGGTAGCCATACGACTCCATCCATGGGGAAAGATCCTCGACATAGATCCAGAGGATGTTGGGTTTTATAGAGGCTTGCACTCCCTTGGGGTCGCCCGCCGTAGAAGCTTGCACTCCCTGGCGGTCGCCCGCCGTAGAGGCTTGCACTCCCTTGGGGTCGCCCGCTGTAGAAGCTTGCACTCCCGGGCGGTCGCCCGCCGTAGAGGCTTGCACTCCCTGGCGGTCGCCCGCCGTAGAAGCTTGCACTCCCGGGCGGTCGACCGCTGTAGAAGCTTGCACTCCTGCCGCTGTAGCCGCCATGGGGCTGAGCGGCAATAAACAAGAGGTGAGGAGGAGGGGTGTTAGTCTCATAATCAATACTGATCGGGCCGGTTATTGGGCAGGTTGATGTTTGTTCTTCTTATCCTTTTTGGGCTTTTTGGGGGTTTTGGCCTCCCGACCAGGTGCGCCCGCACCCCATAGTGGCTCCTTGAGCTGTTTTTCCCAATCCTTCATTTTGACCAACAGGCCTGCCACCACCTCGGGTTGCTGTGCTGCGAGGTTTTTGCTTTCGCCAGGGTCCTGCGATAGGTCGTAGAGTTCGGGCTGCGCGCCCGCTTCACCACGGTTGTGGATCAGCTTCCACTTGCCCTCGCGGAGGGAGATGCTGCCTTTTGAGCCATGCTGGCGCCAGTGCAGGGCGCGTGTCGGTTGTGAGTGCGCGGCTCCTGTGAGCAGTGGCAGGAAACTACGACCATCCAGGTTCCAGCCCTCGCCCACCCGGTTGCCGGTGGCTTCGACAAAGGTTGGCAGTATATCGAGGGAGATAATGGGCTCGTCAATCACCCCACCGGCTTTGATCTTGCCTGGCCAACGCATCGCCCAGGGGACCCTGACACCACCTTCCCACAGTCCGCCTTTTTTACCCTTGAGCGGGGTGTTCATGGCGCCCGTGCTGGTCTGGCCACCGTTGTCGTTGGTGAAAATCACGATGGTATTGTCCTCGATGCCGTTGTCCTTGATCGATTTGAGTATTTTACCCACGTTGTCGTCGAGCGAAACAATGAGCCCCGCGTAGTTTTTACGCCGCTTTTCCCCGATATGCGCCAGCCGTGCGAGATCCTCCTGCTTCGGCTGCAGCGGACCATGGGGTGCGGTAAAGGAGACAAACAAGTAAAATGGCTCGTCTTTGTGTCGGCTGATAAAACGACAGGCAGCAGCGCCAAGGCGATCGGTCACGTAGCCCTCCTCCTTGGTGGGCTTGTCATTGTCCAGAATCACCCGGTGTGGCGATGGCTTAGCGATTGAAAAATACGGGCGTGACCCTTGCAGCAAGCCGTAAAACCAGTCATAGCCACGCTTGTTAGGATGGAACTCCGCCGGATAACCGAGGTGCCATTTGCCGATCAGGCCGGTTTTGTAACCGAGCTTCTGGAGGCGTTTCACCCCGAAGGTTTCATTGAGATCCACACCGCCCTTAAAGCCGGGGGGCAGGTTGTTATCGTACCCGAAACGTTCCTGGTAGCGCCCCGTCATCAAACCCGCACGTGAGGGGGAACAAACGCAACCCGACATGTAGGCGTTGGACAGCCGCACGCCATCACGGGCGATCGTGTCGATGTGCGGAGTCAGTTTTTTCATATCCTGCTCGCAGTCCGGCTGAAAGCCGAAATCGGCGTATCCGGCATCATCGGAAAAGAGGATGACGATGTTGGGTTTGTCAGCAGCCATGGACAAGGTGGCCATGCCCAGTGACATGATGGCGACGGCGGTCATTTTATTTCTCATTGCTTTGGTTCTTTGTTTATCATTCTCTTATCGACGGTGACGGATGCCGCTTGAACGGATTGCGGTCATAGGCGACTATGATGACGCAGACGGACTGGTTTTACTTACATTATTTGATCAACAATTTTCGTTTCCAGCCAATCATTATTCACGCTATCACACGATGGAATCCACCAAACGTTATCATATTGCCGTTATTTTCCCGCATTGGTATTCCTTTCTGAACGAAGTCATGGAGGGGGTGCTGGCGATCCACAGCATCCGCATCCACTGCCGGTTCAGAAACTTCATCTCGACCGACTTCAATGAACCGGTTGATTTCCCCCACGGCTACCAACCGGACGGCATTCTTGTCTCATACGATGACCATTCCTTCGAGGCGGCGTGGCTCCACGAGCTCGGTGTTCCCGTTGTCAATATTTTCCCCACCACCAAAAGCAACCTGGCCGCGGTTTCGGCGGACCTCAAATCCTTGGCCCGGGTCGCCATTGATCACTTTGCCGCGCTCGGGTTTGACAACATCGGTTTTCTCGGCACATGCAACCTACCGCATTCAAGTATCTCCCGGCAATTATTCCAAGATGAATGCAATCGCCGGAACCTTCCTTTTTGGGCCATCAATATCCCCGACGGCATCAATACAGGCTCCTGGGCAAGACTTGAAAATGAGGCTCCAGAACTGAAGGAACGACTGCTCAAGCCCAATGGCAGGACGGGGATCTATGCCAGCCACGACATGCGGGCCCGGCTGCTGGTCGATTATTGCACTGATCTCGGCGTTAAGGTTCCCGAGGAGATCGGGGTTCTCGGAAGATTCGATTCGATCAACGCCCGTCTCAGTACCCCCGAGCTCTCCAGTGTCGTCGTGCCGGCCAAGGAAATCGGCACCCGGGCCATGCAAATGCTGATCGATCTCATTGATGGCACGGAACTCGACAAGCTGCATGAAGAAGTCCCGGTGCGTGAAATCCGGGTGCGGGCGTCAACGGTGGGCGAGTCAGATCCCGACATCATCGTGCTCCAAGCCCGCACTCTTATCCGGGAGAACGCCTGCAATGGCCTGACTGTGGATGAACTCATCCAATCGCTGCCCCTCGCCCGCAGCACCTTCGAAAAACGCTACCGCGCGATCACCGGCTCATCACCGGCCCAGGATATCCGTGAGATCCGGGTATCAGCCGCCCGGACCCTCCTGCTGACAACCCGGAAAACCGTCGATGAAGTCGCGCGTGAGGTCGGCTTCACCGACTCCCGCCCCTTCGTTGTCTTTTTCAAACGCGAAGTCGGAGAAACCCCGGGCGAGTTTCGCAAGAAACACAGAAAATAGGGGGATGGAGCTCCGGCATTCACCGGCCGCATCCCAGAACGGCTGCCGCTCACACTTTCGCCACTGCCACCGCTTTTCCGGTCGCGATTGACTTGAAAACGGCCTCCATGACGAGGTGGTCTTTCAATCCCTCGAGCCCGTGGACCCGCGACTCCTTGCCAGCCATGATGTCTTTGGAGAATTGATCCATCTGCACCTGGAAGTGATCGGTTTTAGGGAAATTCAACGGGTTTTTTGGATCGGTCGACCAACCCTTCTGCCCGCCCGTGCCAAAACAGGGAGCCATGCCAAACCTCCCCCTATCCGCAAAGGCGGTGAGTTGGTTGTATCCATACAAGTTGAATGAGCACATCAGATTGGCTGTTCTTCCGGAGGCAAACTGCATGGTCCAGGTCACGGTTTCGTCCACCTCGGCAAATTTCCTTTTGTCCGTCTTGGTTTCCAAGGCACTCACCGTGACCGGCTCCTCACCAAAAATATAACGTGTGGCCTGGATCAAGTAGACCCCCAGGTCAAGCAGCGCGCCGCCACCCAGCTCCTGCTTCAGCCTCCAACCGTCCGAGCCACCCATGCGGAAAGTAAATCCCGCATCGATGTGCCGCACCTTGCCCAAGGTATTCTCGCTGGCAAAGCGGATCATTTCCCGGTGGTGAGGTTCGTACTGCAATCGATAGGCGACGCCCAGTTTCACCCCCGCCTTGTTGCACGCTGCAATCATCTCGCGGCAGTCTTGCGGGGCAATGGCCATGGGTTTTTCCACATAGACATGCTTACCAGCCTTCGCCGCCCTGAGGGTAAACTCCTTGTGCATGGAATTGGGTAAAACGATGTAAACCACATCGATGTCGGGGTTATTGATCACCTCGTCGAAATTTTCATAGTTGTAAATCCCGCTGTCCTTGAACCCGTATTTCTTTTTCCAATGCGCGGCCTTCTCCGGGGTGCCGGTCACCACCCCCGCCATGTGGGCGTGCCTGGTCTTCAACAGGGCGGGTCCGATCGACCTGTCACTGAGGCCGCCGAGGCCTACGATGGCCCAACCGAGCTTTTTCTTGCCGGCTCCGGCTTCCTGTCCCGTCACGATCGAAGTGGCCAGCCCCGCACCGATCACTGTCTTCAAAAAGGGGCGGCGGGAAATCGGATGCTCATTCATATATCCCAGTAAACACCACCATGCCATGTTTGCCAAGCTCTTGACCCGCGAAAAGAGAGCTTTTTACGCGGCCGGCACGACCGACAAGAGCCTGGAAGCCTCATTGACTCCTCTCCCGCCGCCTGCACATGAAACACCTAACACCTGCACGACGGATTCACCCATCCTGCCGACATGTTGCAAACATGTCCTACTTTAGAGCAGGTGGATGCAAAGCCATACCAGCCACTGGTGGTGTTGGAAACAGGCAAGAACAATGGGCTGGGGTGCCGGGGGGTAACTCCAAGGGGTTTACTTCCATTGATCACCACGAACCGCGAAAGTCCGGGGCAGGGTGGAGTAAATGGGTGACACCCTGTTTCCTGTGGCGCAGGACCGTGTGCTACCTTAGCCTTTACGGCGGCGGAGGATCAGGGCGAGGCCGCCGAGACCGAGCAGGGCGGCGGAGGACGGCTCGGGCACATTGGTGATGTGCACAACAAGGTCTGTTGGACTGCTGTAGTCCAGGGTCGCGACCAGGCTGTCGTTCGCCGTGTAATTGAAGGTGGTGAAGGTGCCGTCAATGACACCGCCGGTAGCAAACAGGGTGTAGGAGTCACCGGCTGTGGCGCCGGTGATGTCGAGGTCAAGGGTCGCTCCCCCGGCGGACAGATCCAGATCATTTTGCAGGATCATGGTGGTCAGGTTGGTGGAGGTGATGTCAAAGTGGATCATCGAGCCGCTGCCCACGTCCAGGTGGTCGATGACGCCCAGCGTCGATGCCGCGTCGGCCGCCAGGTTCAGGGTGCCCAGTGTCAGGTAGAGGTTTTTCCTGCTGTCGAGAAGCCCCCCGGAACGTACGTTGATGGTGCCGTTGTTGGTGACGTAGGTATGCGCGCCACCGCCGATGACGGTCATGACTCCATCGATATTGAGTGTGCCCCCGTCCACGGTCAGGTCCGTGTCGGTGTTATACCCCACCCCTTTTCCGAGATGCACGGTATGCCCGGCGGAAACGGTGAGCGTGCCGAGCACATCCAGGTTGTAATGCTGGTTTCCAGAGTCATTATAGCTGGCGGAAGTCACCGCTGTATGGCCCGCGGCAATGACCGCGTCCCGGTCAGCCCCATCTGCGGCCGCGTCATTGTCCGGCAGGCCGTTGTCCCAGTTGGTCGCTGTATTGAAATCGGTGGTGCCGTTGGTAAAGATCGTGATCGCCTGGGCTGAACCCAGCGACAGGGAAAACACGGCAAACAGGTAGTGTGGTATGTGTGTTGTCTTCATTGTTCGATTTATTGATAAATGGTATTCTCGAATATTATCGAGCCGCGTCCGCGCCGTCCATGAAATGATTTGTTGCCACATCGTCAATTTTGCTCATGCACACGCCCCATGGACAAAAAACGGGAGGACCGCAGCCCTCCCGTTGCTCATAGAATCGTGAAAATGATTTATTTCCTGCGGCGGAGGATCAGGGCGAGGCCGCCGAGACCGAGCAGGGCTGCGGAGGACGGCTCGGGGACCACCTGCAGGCGCAGGTATCCGGCATCAGCTACATCCTGGTTATAGATCAGATTATAACTCTGGCCAACACCCAGGCCGTTGACGGTCACGTTGCTAAAAGTACGGCCGCTTGGTTCTGCTCCGCTAAAATTGGTAAATTTCTCGACACCTGTCATCAGGTCGAAGGTCTGTCCGATCGTAGGTGCCGTGTCAAAATCAACCACCAGATCGACCGTGTTTGCAAACCTCACCTGCATCGAGCTGCCGTCAATCACAGCGTGGTTTCCTGCGGCATTGATTTGGAAGCCAAGTGCCGTGCCATTTCGTAGCTGAAGAATACCGGGGCCTCCGGTCAAGTCACTTTCCGCCATGAAGTAGAGTTCGGCACCTGCATTGGCAACCATGGCAATCGAGCCGCTGGCGGCAAGGATGCCATCATTGAAGATCTTGGTCGTTCCTGTCAAATCAACCGTGCTCGCGAGGTTTAAAGTGCCGTCCAACACGTTCAGGACGGGGGTGTCCACCGTCCCATTCAGTGTGAGTGTGCCGGTGGCAGGACTACTGCTGGTCCGCCCCACGTCCACCTTGTTTGTGGTTGTCAGGGTGACTCCGGAGTCCACGATCAGCGAAGCGTCTACCCCGTAGCCCACGACAATCGCGGAGCTGCCTGCATCGTGATCGGCGGACAATTGGGCGTCCCCCTGAAGCCGGCCTGCACCGTTGGAGCCATCCGGAAGTCCGTTATCCCAGTTGCCGGTATTGAGAAAGTTCGTATCCACGGCATTGGTAAATACCGTGACTGCCTGTGCCGAGGCCAGTGAGAGGCCCATTCCTATGGCCGAGTTGTAGATAAGTGTGCCTAATTTCATCGTATTGTGTTGAGTTACAGCTGGTAACCTAACGCAAAAGACGATCAACCCCAGAGACAAATCTTACATTGAATCGTCAATTTTACTCCCCACAACAGCACCTTGCAGGCGCCTGGCGCTACATCCCGGCCTCGGCCTTGCGGGCTTTTTCGGCGCGTTTGCGCTCGTGGGGGTCGAGGATGCGTTTGCGCAGCCGGAGGTGGCTGGGGGTCGCTTCCAGCAGCTCGTCGTTGGCGATGTATTCGATGGCGCGCTCCAGGGACATCTTGATCGGGGGCGCCAGGCCCACGGTGATACCCTTGGTGGCGGAGCGGTGGTTGGTCAGGCTCTTGGCCTTGACCGGGTTGACCGGAAGGTCGTCCTTACGCGGGTTCTCGCCGATGATCTGGCCTTCATAAACCTCCTCGCCGGGAGCGACAAAGAGCTTGCCACGTTCTTCCAGCGGCAGCAGGGAATAAGCCATCGCGGTGCCGGTACTCATACTGACCAGGGTGCCGGTGTTGCGGGTGACAATCTCACCACAGTGCGGTGCGTATTCCTTGAACAGGTGCGACATCACCCCGTGACCACTGGTCAGGTTGAGCAGTTCGAATTCAAAGCCGATCAGACCGCGGGTGGAAATCGTGGCCTCGATGGTGGCGCCGTGGGCGTTGCTGCCCATGTCCTCGATGCGGGCACGGCGGTTGGCGAGGGATTTCATCACCCCGCCGGTGTATTCCTCGGGCACCTCCACAAAGAGGGTTTCGAACGGCTCTTCAACGCCACCGTTTTCACCTTTGTGGGTAATGACCATCGGGCGGGAAACCAGCATCTCGTAGCCTTCCCGGCGCATGGTCTCGACGAGAACCGCGATCTGCATCGCACCCCGGGCGGCGACTTCAAAGACGCCAGCGGTTTCCGTGTCGGACACTTCAATGGACACATTGGTCTTCACCTCGCGCAGCAGCCGGTCACGGATTGCGCGGGAGGTGACGTGTTTCCCTTCGCGACCACCGTAGGGGCCGTCATTGATGGAGAACTGCATCTGCACGGTGGGGGGGTCGATGGAAACAAAGGGCAGCGCCTCGGCCTCCGGGTCGGCTGAGAGGGTTTCACCAATATCGATGTCGGTGAAACCCGCGACACCGACGATGTTGCCGGCCTCACCCTCGGCGGATTCCTGGTTGGAAAGGGAGCTGTATTCAAAAACCTTGGTCACCTTGCCGCGCTCCACCTTGCCATCCTTGGTCAGGCGGAAAATACTGTCGCCTTTTTTGACCGAGCCGGATTGCACCTTGCCCAGCGCGACCCGGCCTACGTAGTCGTCCCAGGAAATATTGGAGGCGAGCATCTTGAATGGGGCGTCCGGATCGGAGTCCGGGGCGGCAACGTGCTCGACGATGGTTTCCAACAGCGGCACAACATCCTTTTGCTCGTCGTCGAGGGATTTGACAAAAAAGCCGTTTTTGGCGGAGCCGTAGACGAAGGGTGCCTCGAACTGCTCCTCGTTGGCCTCCAGCTCCAGGAAGAGTTCCAGCACCCGGTCGTGCACGCCGAGCGGATCGCTGTGTTCGCGGTCGATTTTGTTGACCACCACGATCGGAGTCAGGCCTTGTTGCAGAGCTTTTCTGAGCACGAAGCGGGTCTGTGCCTGCGGGCCATCGTGGGCATCGACGAGCAGCAGCACGCCGTCGACCATTTTCATCACCCGCTCCACCTCGCCGCCGAAGTCGGCGTGGCCCGGGGTGTCGACGATATTGATGGTGTAGTCGTTCCATTTGACCGAGGTGTTTTTGGCCTTGATGGTGATGCCCTTCTCGCGTTCGAGATCCATCGAGTCCATGGCGCGTTCACCGGCTTGCTGGTGTTCGCCGTACGCTCCGCCGGCCTTGAGAAGCTCATCCACCAAGGTGGTCTTGCCGTGATCGACGTGGGCGATGATGGCGATGTTTCGGATCTTGTTCGTCATGATGAAGTCTGGGGTCAGGGGTCGGGAGTCGGGGGGCAGGAAAGAGACGCCCGCTCGCGGGGGCGCGGAGACTCCTTGATTTTGAGGAAATTGCAACCACGAATAACGCGATTACCCCGCAGGTTTCCAAGTTTGGGAGAGCAAAGAGGCTTTTTTGACTGAATGAACAGGATTTTTTGACATGCGTCGTGTCTGAACCGGACGTATCAGGTCAAAACCGCCGCCGCCGCATCGAGGTCACATTGCCTGTTCAAGGTAAACAAGGCATGGCCCTGCTCAAGGCAACCGTAGATCAAGGTCACATCGTCCAGCTCCACCGTCAGGCGATGCACGTCCCGGCCCGCTTTTTTCATCTTCCTCATCACGTTGACAAAGGGCGCCGTTGCCTGCCAGGCAGCCTCGTCACTGAAAAACGATTCATTATGCACCACCACCCCGGCATCGCTGCAGATGGAGAAACCAAGTAAATCCCCCGAGTCGTAAAGTGCCTGCAGCCTTGCCCTGATAGCTTCCATGGTTCGTTAATTCTGTGGGGCTTCCTCTGCAAACAGGGTGTCGATACAGTCGCGCAGACTCTCCTGGTCGGGATCGAGCAAAACGCAATCGACATCCATGGCTCCATGGTCGTCCGCCTGTTTGACCCCGATGGCCACGGTCATCTCCGCTTCCTCACTGATGATATTCATCGGCCCGGAGCTATCAAACACACTGTTGAGCGGGGAAAATGCCTGTGCAAAAAACTCGGCATTACTGGCGAGGAATTCACCGGCGATCAATGCGGGGTTGTGTTTGTCCATATGCATCCCTACTTCAGGCTCGCCACGAGGTTTTCAGCCCCTTTGATCAATTTCAAGGCCGCGGCGGCCTCCATGTCCGATTTCTCCAAGCGCAGTGCATTGTGCTCAGGTAATCCCGCCTGACGGATCTTCGCGCAGGCGAGCCCGACGTCGTAATGCACCCTGCACATCTCGACCACCTTTTCCGTGGTGTCATAGATCGCGTACTGGGCGCGCTTGTCGTCGCCACGGGGTTGTCCGACCGAGCCGACGTTGACAAAATACCTGATGCCCGCCTCCAGCTCGATGCGTTGGTAATCCTTGTTGGTCTTTCTTTCCTTGGTGGAAAAATACATCGGGTGGTGTGTGTGCCCGAAGAAACACAGCGGGGTTTCTTGAAAATGGAAATGCAGGATCGCTTCGATGGCGTTGATCACATAGTTCCATGCATCCGGCTCGTGCATGCTGGCGTGAACAATCTCAAAAGCACCCACACGGCGCTGCATCGGCAGGTTCGCAAGCCACTCGTGCTGGTCCGGGCGGATGTGCTTGCGCGTCCATTCCAGCGATTCGCGGGCGCGGCCGTTGACAATTTCCGGAATCCGGTCCGCCACCGTGTAGGCATCGTGGTTGCCCATCACCACCGGGCAGCCCAGCTCGCGGATGATATCGACACACTCCGACGGGTTCGCGTTATAGCCTACGATGTCACCCAGGCAAATAAAGCGTTTCACACCACGCGCCCGCGCATCCTCCAGGACGCTGTTCAGCGCCTCGAGATTCGCGTGGATGTCGGAGATAATCGCGTATTTCATGTAAGGGGTGGTTCCCGTGAGTATGCCACGCGGCAACGCGCGGGAGGCGCATGTTACCCTAGTGCTACGGATTCGTGAAGTATTAATTTACTTCTCCGGAGGATCGATTTTCCCAACCACCCTTTCCGCTCGCTGTGAGCAGATTGCGTCGGAGTGCCTGTACCATGGAGTGCGGCGATCAGATTCGCCGCTTTTCATCCTCCCTGAAGCGCTGCCCCGTTGACCCAGGCGCGACCACTGGAGAACGCCAGCTGCTCATTCGACGGGCTTCATTTTGCTGGTCGGGAAGGACATGGCGCAGTGGCACCGACCCACCATCAAAAGCCAAACCATTCCAGCAACAGGCAAACTCCTGGATACCCACTGGTAGGATCACCCGACAAGTTTGACATGATTCTTGTCGTTTCCTGATCCGATGGCATGTCGCCAGCCAAGCATATCAAAAAAAAGGCTCCTGCTCTGTCACGTCAACTCCGCCAGCGGCCGCAGAAACCTCGTCGTCAAGATCAGCTGCGACGAACGAAAAACCTGGAGCAAGGCCATCGACCCCGGCCCAGCCGCCTATTCCGATCTAACCATCTGCAAAGACAGCACATCGGCGTGCTCTATGAGCCCGGCTACAAGTCGATCCGCTTTATCCGCCCCACCCTCGAAGAACTCACCGATGGCAAGGACAGCCTCAGCATCCCCTACAAGGCGGTGAACTGATCGTGAACAAGCGGCTTAGCCACCGAACCCCATCGGCACCCTGACAGCATTCCAGTCATAGCGATAGGGCACTTGTAGGATAAAGGCGCACAGACAACTTCTGAAATGCGTGGCAAATTCCGACTCCCCCTGATACGTGGACGCTATTCCTAGAATCTTGGCACCGCCACCCACGTTTTTCCACGAGCCATCCTCTGCCTGGTTTTCGATCAACTGATTTCCTAACATGTTTTTATAACCCATCCAGTCCTTGCCTCCCCGGTGTTTCATGGCAAGAGCGTGGTAATATTGCCTGTAGAGGTCTGCATGCTCAGTGTTGTATTTAAACCTCGCGTTTTTACTGATGTATTTTACCCTCTTGCGGACGACTGGATCATGAGGTTTATACCACATTTGAAAAGCATACATCCCGGCACCCGTCAGTGTGAAACCAGTATCTCCATATGCGTTCGGTGAAGTATAACCAATCCCCCCATTTGAGTTTTGGTTTTTTTTGACATACGCAAGCGCTTTTCTAACAGAACCAACAAACTCACTCATTTTCCACATCCCCGTCATAATACATACCCGCATCGCCTGTACGTGCCACATTGCCAACGAAGTGTCGCCACCCCGTGCCCCTGACATGTCATAGCCATAGTCCCAGCTCCCAGAGGTATGCTGGTGATTTAAAATCCAGTTTCCCGCCATCTTCGTCGCTTCTTTCAGTTTGGGGAAATTGATACCCAAGGTAGTACAAATGGTGTATGCCTCGGCAAGAGCCAGAGTCGCCATCGCGTGCTGGTAGGGCCAGTGTTTGTCCTTCACATCATCAGCCAGTTTTCCACCGTTTTTCACGGCCACGTTAGTCAGGTATGCAATCGCCCGTGTCACCGCATCTCCATAATCCTCGTCCAGAGGAGTTTCACCCTCCGCCATATAAACCAACAACGCCATCGCAGTCATCGAGACCTTCTTGCCTTCCACCCAACTGCCGTCGGGGTTCTGAGTTGCTTTAAGCCTGGCCAGAAATTTGGCCAGCGCCGCACTGGATCCGGGAGGAGCTTTATGCGTGCGCACCAATTCCTGCCTAAGACCATCGTAAAACCTGGACTGGATCTCTTTGGGCATCTTGAGAAACGCCAGCATGATAGAGAGTTGCTGTTTGTTGTCCTCAATGAATAGCTGGTCTTCGATACTGAACTTGGATATTTGTACTTGCTGTAGCTGTCCCGACGGCATCTTCAGAAAAACGACCATCGCATTTTGATCATATCCTACTGGCACCGCAGATATCACCTTCTGGCCATCGGCACTGATGAATTTCCTAGCTTCGAAGTCAGCCAGCAGTATTTCACAACTAACAATACACAGCATCAGGACCATCAACCATATTTTCATGCTTTGACAATAGGGGCTTAGCTCTTCCTGGACAAGGGTTTGATTTGAAATACGGCCCGCATCGCATTCGATTCCAAACTTGCCCGATAAGCGCGGAAAGATTAGTCTGCGTAATCCTAGGCCAATATCAATCAGCGCCTGGGGTAAAAAAATCCCACACCATGCCTCCAAAGACTCCCAAGCCAAACAAGAAAGCCACGGCACGGAAAAGCGGTGCCAAACCAACACTTCTCTCCGGTGGCAACCCGCAAATACCCAAGGGCGATGGCGCCGAACCCGTGCAGGCCTACATCGCCGCCATGCCGGATTGGAAACACGGGGTAGGGCGGCGGCTCGATGAACTTGTTGTCAAAACCGCACCCGGTGTGCGCAAGGCAATACGGTGGAACACGCCGTTCTACGGCATCGAGGGACAAGGATGGTTCCTTGCTTATCATTGTTTCACCAAATACATCAAGGTGTCCTTCCTCAACGGCGCTTCCCTGATGCCCCTGCCTCCCATTGAGGCCAAACACGAAGCCGTGCGCTACCTCCACATCCATGAGGATGATCAACTTGACGAGGAGCAGTTGGCAAACTGGATCAAACAGGCATGCCGGCTCCCCGGCGAAAACATGTTCTAACCGAACGATCGGAAATTGCCCGGAAATTACTGATAAACCTCGACCCGGTAAAACCGGTTGCCGCCGCCCGAGGTATCAATGTCAAAACTCCCCACCGCCCCGGCAGGAGAAAGCCCGCTGGCCACCTCAGTCCAATCGGAATTCATCATGACGGAGGAAAATACCCGGTAACTCCGACCCGTCGATGCCGTCCATTTCACGGCGATGACCCCCGTCGATGCATCCTTTTCCAGCCAGGCATGAAAACGTGAAGCCGGATCGCCGGGGTCGGTGCCAGCTACCCACTCGTCATAGTCACTGGTGCCATCCTTGTCCCAGTCGTCGGACGCAGCACCTGAGGTGTGGCTGAGGTCTGGGAAGTAACTGAGCTCCCAGTCATTCGGAAGGTTGTCACCGTCATCCGTGTAGGTGGAAGCCGTTGCGGAAACAATGGTCTCATTGGCATTCGCCGATTTATCCCTCGCCTTCACCGTGTAGCTGTATTGTGTGGCAGGCGACAGGCCGGTGTCCACAAAGACCGGGCTGCTTTGCCATCCACTGTCGTGTGATGTACCGGCAATGGTTGTGTTGGAAAAATAATACTCCACGTCATTCGGGTCCGAAGCCGTGGTGGCGGTCATCGTGATCGACGTCTGGCCAGCCTCCTCAGGTGCTGAGGCCCAGGTCATCGCATCCGGTACTGGTGCCCGCAGATCAAGTGATACCCAGACCGCCCTGTGATCGGAGAGGTCGGGAGTCACGGTATCGTAGTTACCACCACCACTGAAGACTGGAGTTCCTGCAATGTGATCCAAGACATGACTCTGCCGTGACGGGGGAGCCAGAATAGGATCCACATTCGCCTGCCTCACATTGAAATCTCCCAGCATCAACAGCCGCTTGGCATTGCTTATTGAAGCTACACCGAGTCGATCTAACACGTAGTTCTTGAATTTTGTCAGGCCTTCTTTTTCCGAGGCGTAATCATCCTCAAAGAAATTGTAAGTGTTGTGGAAATTGAAAATATCGACCAGTTCTCCGCCCACCCTGATTTGCACATGCTGGGCATGACGTTCCCATTCGTCACCCTGAGGGTCGGTCTGAATGAGCTGGCTATGGGTGCTCTCGAATGGATATTTCGACAAGATGGCGATCGATGTAACACCTGAGGACCACCAGTATCGTGTTTGTTTATTCACCGTCTGATAGGTATACGGGTAGTCTGGAAAAATCGACTTCACCGTGGCCCAGTCAGCCGTCGTATTGCTGGCATTCCCTGCTCCCACTTCCTGGAGGCAAAGTACGTCCTCCCCCTGCATCAGCGTGTTTCGGAAGGTTGTCAGATTTGTTGTTAGATCACCCTCGTCAGCCGGCCCTTTGCCACCATGGATGTTATAAGTCAGGATGCGGAACTCACTCGATGCACCTATGATCGCAATGTTGTCGAGCCCCAGGGCCTGGGTATTATTGGTCGAGGTATCGACATGAAAACGGAACACCGCGGACTGCCCGGGTGCCAGGATCTGGTCACTCAGGACACTCAGTGGCGCGGTGACATCCTCGTAATCCGACACGGCACCCAGCCCGTTTGTGATCGATGTCATACTGAGAACCAGGGTGCCGTTTGCCACCGCAAGATCGCCGCTATCGTAGTAGATCTGCATGTTTTTCGGCGAGCTTCCGGCCACACTGGCAAAATCGAACTGGATACTGTTGAGCAGCAGGTTTCCCACCGTGCCATTGGTCACCGTGATGTAGAGGTTCGGGTTGTTCACCTTGATACTCGTCGCTCCATTGGTCGATGTATGGCCTACCGCCACGGTCGGGCCGTAAGTGCCATCGGTCGATCCCCAGGTGTCCCGACTGCCGGAGCCGCCATACAGGTTTCCGGTAACGCCAACGAGGTCGCCGACCGATGTTTTGGGTGAACCGGAGGACTGGTATAGGCCGTAACCTGCCGAAAAATCATTCCAGCCCACCAGGATCACGTCCTGGGCAGCGGAACGCGCGGCGGCAATCACCACCAGCGCCGCCGAAACCCGAAGAAGACATGTCCAATGCTTATCCACGTTTATGCAAACACTTTGAATGGTGGTTTCTATACAGCGAAACGCAAATCGTATTCACGGGTGGCGCGAAATTGGCCCATATTTTCTTAATGCGGGATATCAGTCCTTTTTGCTTCGTGGGTGCGTGACACAGTTGCACCCCGCATCATAGTATCGCAATCAAATATCAGAGGGAAGATTGTTTGGTGATATGCAACGCGACCTGACCCCGCCCAAGTTATGCTTGCATGCACCGCCTGCGGCTATACATACAACAGCATGAGAAACATGTATTCCTTGATACGCGCGCTCGCCGCCACCACCTTGCTTGCCGGTTCCAGTCTATACGCTGCCGATGCGGAAAAACCCGCAGAGACCGATACCATGAAGGCGCTGCAAGCCTACGTGGGGAACCTGGAGGGTGAGCAGCGCGAGGCGGGGGAGTTCCTGCTGAAATACATGCCGAAGCAGGACCGGGGCACCCTTTCCCTGGAGCTTTTCCGGGAGAACCTGGAGCAGGCCTACATCGCCCGTGAGCAATACCCGTGGGCGAAGGCGCTGCCGAAGGAGCTCTTTTTTAATGACGTGCTGCCCTACGCACTGATCGATGAAACACGCGATCCATGGCGCAAGCGACTGCGCGAGCTCTACGAGCCGAAGGTGAAAGACTGCAAGGACATCCGCGAGGTGTCCGAGGTCATCGGCGGGCAGATTGTCAAACTTACCGGCGTCAACTATGACACGAAACGTGAAAAAGCCTGCCAGAGCCCGGCGGAATCCCTTCGCCAGGGCATGGCCAGTTGCACCGGATTATCCATTCTGATGGCGGACTCTCTCCGCGCCTGTGGTGTCCCCGCCCGCCTGGCCGGTATTCCGCTCTGGGGCACGCTGGAAGGCAACCACACCTGGATCGAGATCCACGATGGCACGGGTTGGAATATGTCTGACTACGGCAGCGTGCCGAAGGAGTGGAACAAAGGCTGGGCGATCGAGCGCTGCGCCTACAGTGATCCAGCCCGCCCGATCCACGGTATCTTCGCAACCAGCTACCGGTCGACCAAACTGATGTATCCGCTGATCTGGGATTGGAAAGTGCCTGCCAGTGCGGGCAGGGTGGGCAATGACCAGCTCTACGCCCAGCAGCGCGACCAGGACGGCAAGCTCACCGAGTTGAAATGGGTATTCCAGAAAACCCCGGTTTACGCGGTGGACCGCACGGAGAAATACATCGCAATGGCAGGTGGCCGCAAGATCCCGATCCCCAAGGGCCAGGCCTGCGTGACGGTTCGCGCTTTTGTAAAAGGCACGGACGCGCGCGTGGATGTACCCGTCAGGGCCAGCCGGGACGGCAAGCGGATTTTTGAAGGACGCACGGCGACTTCCACCCAGGATCTTAACGACTACATCCGTATCATCTGCCCTCCGGGTGAGCTCACCGTGGAGTATCAGGATGCTGCCGGGAAATGGTTGCCGCAGACGGTGCAAGCTACGGTCGGCAAGGAAGAGTCGGTGAAAATCGAACTCGCGCCGGATGCTACTGGCGGCGTGTTCTCCGTGGAGCAGCGCCGCGCGCTGGCCAGCTGGTTCCGCAGTGGCGGCGCGGCCTGGCCCGCGGATGTCACCTGGCCGACACCCAAAGACCCTGCCGAGGTCGCGAAAATGCGCGCCGTGCTGTGGTCGATTTTCCGCGAAGCCGCACGGAAGAACCGCTACACCGATGAGCTGGGGCCGTTGCCGCCGCTTTTCAAAGACATGATCGCCGATGCAAAAGCCAAGGGCGGCAAACTCAACGCACGGAGTATCACCCTGGGGAAAGAGGTCATGCCCTTTGCGCTGGTGCGGAAAGAAACCAAGCCCGTCCCAGCGGGCGGACGCGCGCTCTACATCTGCCTGCACGGCGGCGGCGGATTCGACCAGGCACCCAGCCCGCACGGCTGGGAGGTCAACACCCGCGAGTGGCAGGCCCAGATTCATTTCGCGGCCAATCTTTACGATGCCGAGGGTGTTTTCTTCGTCCCCCGCATGGCCAATGACCGCCGCGGCCGATGGTGGTTCGCGCATAACCAGGACGCCTTCGACTGGCTCATCAGTCACGCCATCCGCGAGTGGAATGTGGACCCGGACCGCGTTTACCTCATGGGTATTTCCGAAGGCTGCTACGGCACCCAGATCGACGGTCCGTTTATGGCCGACCGATTCGCCGCCGCGAATGCCATGGCCGGCGGAGTGGGCGATGACGTGCCCGCGGAAAATGTCTGCAACCTGCCCTTCCGCACCGACGTCGGGGAAAACGACACCACCTTCGACCGCGTGGGACTTGCGCGCAAATTCCACGCCCGCATGGATGCCGCCAAAAAGAAATTCGGCGGCAGCTACATCAACCACCTCGAAGTCCAGCCGGGCAAAGGCCACGGCATCGACTACCGCCCCGGCACTCCCTGGATGATCCAGCACACCCGCAAGCCGAAGCCGGAGACGGTCGTCTGGAAAGCCCAGCCGCTCGATAACCGCCGCCGCGAAGCATTTTACTGGCTCGGACTCGACAGTACAACGGCCGACAAGGAGCCGATCCTCATCGTCGGCAAGCTGGACCGCGCCAAGAACTCCGTGGATATCAAAGTCACGGACGCCGCCGAAAAGCCACTCAGCGGTCGCCAGCTGTG
The DNA here is from genome assembly GCA_024233115.1 of Akkermansiaceae bacterium. Taxonomy (NCBI): domain Bacteria; kingdom Pseudomonadati; phylum Verrucomicrobiota; class Verrucomicrobiia; order Verrucomicrobiales; family Akkermansiaceae; species Akkermansiaceae bacterium. The sequence continues at coordinate 115,998 of JACKQB010000005.1, read as the reverse complement.
GGTCATGCTGGACAACACCATGCTCGACCTCAGCAAGCCGGTCACCATTTACTGCAATGGCAAGGAAGTCTTCAAAGGCACCGCCACCCGCAGTGTCGAAGCCATGGCCCGCACCCTGATGCAGCGCTCGGACCCGGAACTCACCTTCCCTGTGCGCCTCGGCATCAAGTCCTAGAAACAGCATTTCACCAGCGACCGCGCACAACGACCGGTGAAGCGGGGGTCACTGGTCAACGTAGAACTCAACCGCGCGCTGTAAAACGGATTCCTATCTTTAACGGCTTTAGCTCAAAATGGTTTCTGGCTCACGGACGGTATCGCGACGGATGAAGCACCTTGTTGGGCCTGGTATTCTGTTAGAACAGGCCCGAGTGCGCTCCAGTTCGCCCCAATGTCACAACCTCTGCACTCACCTGGTAGATCAATATCCAGTCTGGCTCGATGTGACAATCTCTCCAACCATTCCAGTTACCGCTGAGGCTGCGGTCTAGATACTGCTGCGGCAAATCTTTGCCAGCTGCTAAGATCTCGATAACTACTTTCAGCTTCTCCAGATCCTTGCCGCGCTTCTTCTGTCGTTTGACATCCTTCTTAAATGAGGATGGCTGAATGAATTTCATCAGTCCCAGGAGGCGTAAAGATCTGCAGTATTATCGGAAGTCTCGATGTCTTCACCTCGATCGGCCTTAGCTAGAACGGCGGCCGTCTCCACATTGGGTATTCGCAACTCGACGGGAAACTCCCCTCTCATCGCAATCTGGCGATACAGTAAACGGATGGCTTCAGTAGGCGTGATGCCTAAAGCCGCGAGCCAACCCCCTACCGAGGGCGGGCTGTGATGAACTGATTCATGGTTGTAGTTAGCGCTAATCTGGACTGCTCGGCGGGTAGGGGGTTAGTCTGCTGCGCCTTATTATCCTTTGGGTTGGTACTCCTTGGGGATTTCGTCACCTTCTATAATTTCTCCAGCAGGGACTGCTGACATAGCAGCTAGGAAGTCTTCTCTGGAGCTTTTTTCTGCCCGCCTTGCAATGATGTCATAGGTCTGTAAAGCCGATAGCTTCTCTGCCACAGCCAGACTAATGAATTGATTAACGGAGACACCATCCGTCTCGGCGGCATTCTTGAGGTGACGGTGAAGAGAATCAGGTAGTCTTAATGTTAGTGCGCTCATAATATCAGGAGAAAATCACCGACATACTCAGACAACGCTCCCCGACTGGGAATGGGAGCCAGTGGTGCGCGCCCTAATGGCCTGCAAAGGCTTCCAGGAAGTGGCTGCCATGACATGACCGCGTTGCACAAATTGTCTGGCAATATCAGATAGTGTCTATTTTTTCCTACCTAATCCCCTGGCAGTCCCGTATCTGCGACCAATCAACAACTGATCAGACACCAACCTAGTAGAAGATGGAACATGAAATTGATGTCGTATTGAAGTCAGGGCTCCAGAGCCTTTTGGTAAGCGGCCTTTCGGGCGGTGGCATCACGGGACTTGCCTAACAAATCGGCAGCCGCCAGATCGATGGTTTTACGGAGTTTTTGCAGCGCGCGGGACTGTTCGGCGAGTTGGGCGGGGTCCTTGAGTTGTTGTATTCCGGCGGCGAGCGCGGTGAAGGCGTCCATGGACTCGTTTTGTCTGGCTGTCAATACGGCGGCTTCCCTGGCGAGGCGGATGGCTTCCGTGTTGATGGCGGCGGCTTGCCAGTGCTTGAGGCCAGAGAGGAGATTGCCTTGATGTTTTTTGAGCTGATCGAGGTCTGCAGTCGCTTTTTTCTGGGCAGCGACAGCGTTTGCCAGTGCTTCGCGGGCGGGTTTGATTTTAGGTTCCAACGACTTCGAGAGTTGCTGTGCTTCGGTGATCGGCTTGTTCAGCGCATTGCGTGTATCTTGCAGTGCTTTGCGATTGGCGTGGTGGGCAGCCCACCTGGAGTTGATGTCTTTCCAGGCATTGTCGGCGGCAGCGAGTTGGTTGCCCGGTCCTTTTTGCTGGTCTGTTAGCCGGGCGAGAGCGGTGCTCTTCTGCTCGCTGAGATTTTGTTTGTCCTTGAGCTGCTGCCGATGGGCATCGAGGTCGGCCTTGGCTTGATCGGCAAGTTGTCTGAGGGTGGCGTCCCCGGGTTTGGCTGCGGCCGCCTGGCGGGCTTTTTCTTCGTTTGCCACAAGTTGTTTCTCGTCTGCGGCCATTTTCCGGGCTTCGTTTTCAGCTTGCTGGTGCTCCTTGCGCAGCGCGGCCATGGCGGCGTTGTGGGTGTTTAATACATCCCGCGCGTGGGTGAGTGCTTGCTGGAGTTGCTGCCGTTGTTTTCCAAGAGTATCACCATCGGCGTAGAGTGCTTTCAGCTGAGCGTCGAGCCTGGTGCGTTCGGCCACCAGTTGATTGGATCTGGCGATGGCGTTGCGGTGGTCTGTTTCCACTTTCGTCAGTGCCGTCCGGGCAGCCATCTGTTGAGCCGTGGCAGCTGCGGCCAGCTTTTCCGCGGCGGCTAGTTGTTCGGGGCAGTTTTTCAATTTCGTTTGTAACCACTGGATCCTTGTGGCAATTGTCGGCGGGTTGGCTGAGACCGTTCCTACCTGCTTGGCTGTGGCTACATCCCAGACGGTGATCGCGCCATTCCAGTCGGCTGCAAAAACCCGTTTGCCATCGTGGCTGAAGGCGACCTCTGTGATCATGTTGGAAAATGCGGGCAGCTCCTTCAGCAGGTTAAAGTCGGGTTTCCAGATTTTGACTTTTTTATCCCTGCCGCTGGACACGAGATGACCGTTCTGATTCCAGTCGAGCGATAACACGCCACCACCGTGCGCAGGTATTTTTTTCACCTGGTTGCCGTTGTTCATTTCCCAAACAAGGATGCTGCCATCTTCTGAGGCTGAGGCGAGCAGGTTGGAATCCGATCTCCAGGCAAGGTCGCTGATACCGGCTTGGTGACCACGGAGGTTGTGAAATTCGTTACCGGTATCGGCCTCCCAGATGTAGACGCCGCCGCCGCGACCGCCAGAGGCTAACAGGACACCATCGGGCGAGTAGGCAAGTTGCGTTACCCAGTCGGTGTGTTTTTTGATCGATGTCACCTGTTCATCGCTGGCGGTGTCCCAGAGCTTGACCCGTTTACCGGGCCCCCCGAGGCTGACACCACCGAGGTCGGGCCGCAGTGAGGCGGCGATGACCGAGTCAAAATCCTTGCCCGCGTGCAGGACGGCGTTGCCTGTTTCGATATCCCAGGTGACGGTCGTGCCGGATTTTCCACCGATGCCGCCGCCGGCTAACAGGTATTTTCCAGAGGGATGGAATGACAGGCTTTCAGGCTGGCCGTCATCGAAGGGTAGGACACCGATGAGTTCGAGGGTGTCCGTATGATAGAGCAAAACCTGGCGCTGGCCCGTGATGGCGAGCACGGGAGCCCACGGGCTGGTGGCCATATCAGCGACAGCCGAGGCGCGCGTGGTGGTCACGACGGGTTCCAGCAGAAGGTGCCGGGGCAGTGATATCTTGTCGGGCTTACCAGCAGAGGGAGCGGCACTCAGTGCAAAGGCAGGCTTTTTCTTTTTCTGGGGTTTGCCTGATTTGTTTTCCAGCAAGCCGCCATCGATCCATTCGCGGATGAGGTCGGCTTGCTTTTTCTCCAGCTTATCGCCCTTCGGGGGCATGATGGGTTTGAGGGTGTGGGTGATAACGCCATACATCTTCGAGTCGCCACCTTCGCCCGGCTCGGCGAATTTTCCACCCGAGCCACCGCGCATCGCGGCTGAGTAGGAGGTGAGGTCGAGGTCGCCTTTTTGTTTATCCGGATTGTGGCAGTTGGTGCAGGAGTTCTCGAAGATAGGGCGGATGTGGTCGTCGTAATTGGGCGGAGCCGCGGTCGCCATGACCGCTGACGTGATCAGGAATAGTGAATGTTGAATGTTGAATGTTGAATTCACGGCTAGTGGTTGAAGATGAATTCCTTCGAGTTGAGGAGGGCCCAGAAGATGTCTTCGTAGATCTCGGTTTTGGCCTTGTCGTCCTTGGCCGCATCGATGTGGGTCATGAGTTTCTGTTTTTCCGTCTCGGTGGCAGGACGGGTCAGGCAACGCAGATAGAGGTAGTCGATGACATCGCCGGGCGCTTTTCCCGATTTCACCAAATCCCTAACAACACCACCTTGTTTGATACGGTTATTGACGGTGTCGCCATTGAGAAGGTGGAGAGCTTGCGAGAGACTGGGGTCCATTTTCACTTCACAGGAACAGACCGTCTCACGCGTGGCCCTGCCAAAGGTTTTCAGGAAATAGGTGGTGGTGTTACCGTCTGCAATCTGGACAGCTTTGGAGCCTTTGGGAAGCCCCTTGAACTTGTTTTCGGTATGGGTCGCTTGAGAAATCACATCGAGCAGGACCTCGGCACGGAGCCGCCTGACGGTGGCGTGTGAGAAGTTGCGTGTATCGCTGACATTGGTCGGGTTGGTATGGGTGGACAGCTGATAGGTTCTCGACAGACAGATGTCACGCACGAGGCGTTTGAAGTCGAAGTCATACGCGACAAACTGTTTTGCCAGCGCATCGAGGAGTGCCGGGTTCGATGGGGGGTTGGACACGCGCACGTCGTCGACGGGTTCGACAATTCCCATGCCGAAGAAATGGGCCCAGACGATGTTGGCAACGTTACGGGCAAACCATGGGTTGTCCGGAGCGGCCAACCAGTCGGCCACGAGTTCACGTCGTGAACCTTTGGTGGTATCTGGAATGGCTCCGCCAAGGAATTTGGGGACGGCGTTTTTAAGGGTGACCGGATGCTGGATCTGTCCGCCGCCATCAAACACAATCTGCTCGCGCGGGTCCTCGGCGCGTTTTCTTTTTACCTGGGCAAAAAACGAAGCGAAGCTGTAGTAGTCATCCATCGTCCAGCGGTCGAACGGGTGGTTATGGCACTGGGCACACTGGATGCGTGTCCCCATAAAGACCTGCGCAATATTCTCGGTCAGTTTTTTGGTTTCCAACTCAACCTGGAAGAAGTTAGTGGGTGGTGTAGAGAAGGTTCCTCCTTTCGACCTCAGCAGCTCGCGTATGATTTCATTGAACGGCGTGTTAGAGGCGATACGTTCACGTAGCCAGTTGTGGTAGAGCAGTGCCGCCTTGTAGCTCACCTGGTTCTGGAAGGTTCTGATTTGCAGGAGTTCGGCCCATTTCATCACCCAGATTTCGGTGAAGTCCTTGGTCTCGATCAGTCGGTTGACGAGGGCTTCCCTTTTCCTGGGGTTGGTGTCCTTGAGAAACGCGTCACGTTCCTCGGGAGTGGGAATCCGGCCTACAAGATCCAGGTGGGCGCGGCGGATAAAGACGGAATCATCGCAGACCTCCGAGGGGATCACGCGCAGCTTGTGCAGCTTGTCGTGGACGTGGCCATCGATGTAATTGACCTCGGGGAGTTTGGGTCTTTGGTAATCCATTTTCGAGGGGATGACGATGGTTTGCATGCCTTCGGAAAAGGTATGGAAACGACCCATGAGAAACGCCTCACCACGTTTGGCGGAGGTCATCAGACCTGTATCCGGTTCAATTTTCACCGAGTTGTCATTGCTGGTTGAAAAGGTTGTTAGTGATGTCACATCCCGGTCGGTCCCGTCGGAATAAAGCGCCCGCACGGTCAGCGGGAGTTTTTGGTCCGGGCCCTTGATCACCGCCTGCGTGGGACGCACTTCGATCGAGGTGGGGAGGATGAGGTCTTTGCCTGATTCCTTGTCAAATTCGGCACCCGACTTCACCCAGTCGAGCAAGACCTGGTAGGAGCTGCTGTCTTTTTCAAACAGCTTACCCCCCGTGTGAGGAACCGACTCGGTGGCTTTAGTGAGCAACAGGCTGTCCTCCGGGATGGCCAGGTTGATTCTCCTGCCCGGCATCTCGCGTGTGAGCCGGAAGTGGTCGCCCTGCGGGTCGTAGCCGAAAAGCGACAGCATAAAACCGTCCTGACCGCGTGCCGAGCCGTGGCAGGAGCCAGTGTTACAACCTTCCGCAGTGAGCACGGGCATGACGTCACGCTGAAAACTAACAGGCCTGATTTTCCCGGCCTCTTTGACAGTTACCGGGACTGTTAGTTTTTTGCCCCGATAGCTGACCTCGACCTGTGTGCTGCCGTCTGCTTTGGGAAACAGGGTGGTCGCCTCGATACGGACAATGTGATCACCGGTGATGTTCAGGGTCACCGAAGGCGTGATATCACGGGTGGTGGCATCCTGGTAATGACCGAGGATGATCAAACGATGGAAGTCGGCACTTGTTTCCAGGGCAACCTCCTTGGGAAACACTTCAATGGCGACGAGGTCGGGGTCCGGCTGATCGAGGTTTTTTTCGCGACGGCTTTTTTCCCTGGGCTTCAAGGTCAGGCCCTCCGGCCAGTGGGCACCGGATCGAATCCAGGCATCAAGCAGGGCAATTTGTTTTTTGCTCAGTGGCTCGCCTCCTTTTTTACCGTTTTCGTCGGGTGTGGGAGGCATGACGTCCTCGTCGTCGTGTGCCAGGGAAACCCGTTTGAGAATCAGGCTTTTTTCCGGGTTTTTCAGGTCGACGGCATCACCCGTCTCGCCCCCTTCCATCGTCAGGGCATAGGTATCCAGACGCAACTCGCCCTTGTCCTTATTCTCGCCGTGGCAGCGTACGCAATTCTCCTCAAGGATAGGCTGGATGTCGTTGACGAAGTCGGGCGCGGCGATGGCTGCTTGCGAAACGACGCAGGCGGCAGCGACAACGATGGAATGGAGTGTGGGGGTCATTGTTTTTTACGCTGACGTAATTGTTCGAGCCGGGAAAGAGGCTTGCTGGGCTTGGGTGGAGCTGCTTTGGGGGCCGTCTTAGCCACCGCTGGCTTGGCAGGGCCATTCTTGGCGACCTTGGGTGCGGGGGGCGGTGGATTGATCCTGAGCGTGCCGCCGTGTCCGGTATTGTGCGGGATCAGATAACCCTTTTTCCTCGGCAGGATCTGGCAGAATAACGCGTTGTGTTTGCCCTTGGTGGCATCCTTGGCGACTTCGAGATCAAAGATCACCTCCTTGGTGTTGGCATCGATCTCCCTGGGGGCGGCTTTTACCCCATGGGGAAGGCCGTGAAGAATCATCTGTGCCCTGCCCTGGATAGGCTGATGGTGATTCACCTTGCAGAGGAGAACCGTGTTTTCCCCGGGGATGGTCGAAGCCATTTCCATGGTTACCGTCATGAAGGGTTCGGATACTGTTAGATTTGCCAATGCCGATGACACCATGACCAGTCCCTTTGGGGTGGTCGACTCGGCTACCACACATACCTGATGGTTTCCCACGGCGGCGTCAGCACTTGCGTTGATGTTATAAAACGCCTCGTTTTCCCCCTTCGGAATCGTGATTTCCGTCGGCGAACCAATCCCCGGCGGCTTCCAGGGAAGTGTCACTTTTACCGCGCCATCGAAGCCGGGCGCCCGGCGCAAGGTGACTTTGAGCCGGGCTGTGCCGTTTTGAACAATGGGGACCGGAGGGACAAAGAGATCCACGTGGAAGGGAGCTTCCTCAATGACTGCCACCGTGATCCGGTCGTCATAGGTACTGTGGAATGTGCCGGTATTGTTAATCTCAACGTGGTGGATCATTTCCTCAAGGTCACCACGAACCCTACTCCCCGGGCTGGCATCGAGGATACTAAAATGGTGCAGCCCGCCGGCGATCGGAGCATCGGGGGCCGCTTCAAACAGAGCGAGAAAACTGTTGGCGTTGCTGGGTGCCGCACTATGTTGCATCACCACCCCCTGAGGCAGGGAGTCGGCCTGGAGTTTGCAGTCGCAAGCGACGTTCTGCCGAGTGACATTGACCACCGTCGCGTAACGATTCCCCCTCGGCACACAGATGACTTTACGATACTGGCTGTCGTTTCTCAGCCCAACTGGCAACGATGCTGACAGGGTGGGTTCCCGCTTGTCAATTTCCACCCGGTAAGTGTAATCAGACCCCCCCTTGCCGAGGTGGTCGCGGACATTGACAAAGTAGTCAGCATCGGCGGGTGGTTTGAAATCGATGATGCTGTCGAGGCTTCCCTGGTCATCATTCCGGTTGATCTGCTTGCCTTTGGAATCGCGTAAAATTAGAACGCTGTCGAGGGGTGATCGCAATGACCTTCCGCGGACACGAATCCGAAGGTCCTGTCCTTTCCTGGCATGAAAACGGAACCAGTCAACGTCTCCGGTTTTACTGATGATGCCATGGAAGGCACAGGGCGCGTCCAGGGGGGGCTCAGGTGTCGCCTGCCTGGACTCGTTGTTAGGCTCGCTTTCATTGGCAAAGGGCAAGGCGCTCAGCAGCACCGGGTTAGGCGACGGCGAGCTTAAGCCGTCGCGCTCGGCAAAGAGCCCATGAACTGATCCCTCCTTGCCCGCAGGGGTGGCCTGGAATGCGTAATCCCCCGCCGGATCACCTATCATTCTGAAGGTGGTGGCAACCCCAGGATGGGCGGCCGGTGGATAGACGGCTGAAGGACGGCTGAAGCCACCGATGTGGAGACGGTAGCGGCAGTTGTCGTTTCCCTCATAGGACGACTCCCTGACAAGAACCGTGTATTCACCATCCTCGGGAGCCACGACCGAGACAAAGGCATCCTGGCGGAGAAGCGGAGCATCATCGGAGGTGGCCAGCTCAAACCTCCTGCTGTCGAGAATCGCCAGATAGGGATCGAAAAATACCGCACCGAGCCTCATCCCCTCGACCTCCGCCGAGATGCGCTGGCCTTTTTTAACGGTCACCCCATAGTAATCCGCATCCTCCAGGCCGGCGGTGCCGTGAACGGTGGTATTGAATCCCACCCGCTGCGGTTTGCTAAAATCATTGTTGGGCTCGGCTTCGTTGACGGTTGCAAACTGGCCAACCCAGAATGTGCGCATATAAGTCACCCCGCCCTTACAGCGCAGGCGGACCGGGTGTTCACCCAACTCGGCATCCGGGGCAATGGCGAGCACGGCCTTGACGTGGCTGTCCTTCACCTTGTGGAGTGATTTCACCGACACCCCCGGCTTATAAAAAATAATCTCCTGCGGCTCTATCAATTGCTTGCCGTGGAAATTGAACTCCACCTCGGTGCCCCGCTGACCGCCGCGTGGCAGGATCGTCCCGAGCTCAGGGCTGTAGGCCGACAGTGGAGTCGCCGAAAAAAACGACACCATCCCTGCAACGACAAGTCTGTATATACTCACTTTTTTGTTAGATAAGAAGATCCTTGATAACACTGCCACCAGCGACAATCTCGATGGGGCGACCACCGGGTGCCATCAGTTCCTTGTCGGCATTGATACCTATCTGGTTGTAAATGGTGGTGGCAAAATCGGCGACGCCCACCTTGTCCTCCTCGGGTTCGGCGGCGAGGGCGTTGGACTTGCCGTAGACCAGTCCTTTTTTGACACCACCACCGGCAAGCATCACGGAGAATACCCGCGGCCAGTGGTCGCGTCCGTTGGTTTTGTTGATCTTGGGCGTCCGGCCAAACTCCGATGTCAGCATGACCAGCGTGCTATCGAGCATACCCCGCTGATCCAAATCATTGATCAGAGCCGCCACCGCCTGGTCGACCGGTGGCAGGTTGCTCTGGATTCCCCCCTTGATATTGTCGTGATGATCCCAGCCCCCCGCAGTGAGGGAAATAAAACGAACACCGGACTCAGCGAGCCGACGGGCTAACAGCATCCTCTGACCCGCCGGGGTCCGACCATACACATCCTTCAGTTTGTCCGGCTCCTTGGAGAGATCGAATGCCTCGCGCGCCTCCTGTGAGGAAATCAAACTATAGGCGTGTTTATAAAAAGCATCCATGGAATCCAGCGCATCGGAATCCTCCAGCGACTTGAAATGCTCATCGACGGTTTCCAGCAGCGACTTGCGGCGGTAAAATCGGTCGTCGTCCACACCGGCCGGCATATTCAGATCGCGCACCTTGAATCCTTTTTGGGATGGGTTGGCACCGAGTCCGAACGGGCCGTAGGCGGAACTCAGGTATCCCGAGTTGGCAAAAATATTCGGCACGTTGGGCACGCAGACGTATGGCGGCAGGCTTTTTCTCGAGCCCAGTTCGTGGGCGACCACCGAGCCCATCGACGGATACTGCAGCGCTGGACTGGGGCGGTAGCCGGTAAACATGTTGTGCGTCCCCCGTTCATGAGCCGCCTCACCATGGGACATCGACCGGATCACCGTGAACTTGTCGGCAATTTTCGCCAGATGCTTCAGGTTTTCGCTGAACTCCACCCCCGGAAGGGCTGTCTTGATGGTGCCAAAGGGCCCCCGGTATTCGCTGGGGGCGTAGGGTTTGGGGTCGAACGACTCCTGCTGCGCGATACCACCGGGCAAGAAGATCTGGATCACCGACTTGGCAACGCCTTCCTTCGATTCATAGTGCTTCTGCGCACCGTGGGCCTGCATTTTCAGAAACTCCGGCAGGGTCAGCCCCAGGCCGGCGAGCACCCCGACATGTAAAAACTCCCGACGCGACGACGAACGGGCACCCCACTCTGCAAGTGGGTTTCCTGAACATAATGGTTGTTTTTTCATAGCGGTATCGTTGATGTTCCAAAGGATCCTTACGGACGATGAGTGGTAACACTATCATTGAATCAGAAAAAATCCACCGGCAAACCCCACTGGCCGACTACGGATAACGGCCAATGTCAAACAGGTGCAAAGTTTGGCTGGTCATCCCGTATCATAAAGCTAAAAACAAACCCTATGGTGCAGCCGCAAATCGAAGGTATGGAACTCCTTGGCCTGGTGGGCGAAGGCTCATGCGGCTCTGTCTTTATCGCCCGGGATCTCGAGGGAAGCACTCCCGCCCTTCCCGACACCAAGTGGTATGCGGTGCGGGTCTTCAATGCGCTGGCCGTCAACCGGCCCCTGATCGAAAGCATGGTCCATCGCCTGTCCGGCGGAACCTACCCCAGGGGCGTGGTCCCGATCGTGTGGAAGGAATCCAAACAGGGCACCCGCTGCATGATCATGCCGATGCTCGCCGAGGTGAATGAGGAAAAAGCGACCATCGCCCCAAGATCCCTGCAGGAGCAGCTGGTCGAGTTTCCAACCAAAAACGCCTGGGAGCTGATCGAGAAGATCGCCCACGCGCTTGCCGAGATGCATCACCGCAGAATCTCCCACGGCAACCTGAAACCCGGCAACATCTTCTTCAATGACCAGGGGGAATTGTTCCTGACCGACTTCGCCATGGGCCAAATGCCGGGGGTCGGGATGCTCCCCTACACCGATGCCTTGCTCTACGCCCCCCCCGAGCAGTTGCGTGAACCCGAGGGCTATCTATCAGGAAAAGGCTACGCGTGGGACACCTATGCCTTCGCCGTCCTCGCGTTCCGGCTCCTCACCGGCATGTTTCCACGCTGCGAAGCCACCTTCAGCAAGGTGGCTCCCCGCCCTGGCGAGTCACATGTCACCGGCATCCAGGCTGACGTGATCAAACTGGCCGAGCGACTCGAACACCGCGAGTTGGCCAACTGGACCAACGAAGCCGCAGACGACCGTGAACGCAAACGGCGCGAGGTCATTCAGCAATGCCTCTCACTCAACCCCGAGGACCGGTTCGGCGACCTCAACGAAGTACTGCATGCCTGGGAAACCATCGATTCCAATGCCAGGGCAGCCAATGAAAAAGCCGGGCTTCTGAAAAATGTCAAACTGACCAAGCTGCGCATGACCGGCTCGCTCATCCTCGCTGCGGCGGGGGCGGCGGGGTGTATCATCCTTGCCAGTTTACTTGCCTATGAAAAAAGCGCCCGCAGCTCTGATGTCGCCAACCTGAACCTGGCGATATCGGGACTGCAAAAGGAACGCGACGACGCCAGAACCTCCGAGACCTCTGCCATCGCCGCGAAAAATGCCGCTGAACAACGTGAACAGGATACCATCTCCGGCAACGCCACCCGCGAAGCCCGGCTGCGAGGCCAACTCAACGCCCTGGGCGTGGCTAACGACCACTTGTTGGAATGGATGATGCGCAACGAGAGCACCGAGCTTCCTGAACTGAAGAAATCCGATCCGGGCCGCGACATCATGTTGGCCGAACTTCGACAGTTTCTCAAACTCACCGAGGGGGAGAACCAGTTTCAAGCGGTCCGCGCACGCGTCCTGATGCAGCTCGCCGAACTCGAAATCCATGCCAAAAACCCGGTCGAAGCCGACAAACTGCTCGACCTCGGAGCCGCCGGTTGGGCGCAGGCACAGATCAAGGAGCCCGGCTACAACTCGCGGCTCGCCCGGGCACGGCTTGCCTGTCTGCTCCAGTCGCTTGATACAAACGATCCCGCTTTCACCAACACCCTGCTGCCCAAGGCGCGTAAGGACATCGCCGCCATCACTGCGGGCGACGTCAATGAAACCCGGCGTATCAACGCTGTGATGCAAATCATTGACGGCAGTATGATCCAGGCCAAGGACCCCGCCAAGGCGCTCGAACATTTTCTACTCGCCCTCAAGGACCTTGAAGGTGTGCACAAGGCGCTTCCCGATCACGTTGCGGTGCGCTCTGACCTCGCCCGCTTCGCCCTGCACTCCGCCTCGCTCGCGGAAGGATTAAACTTGTTAGAAGACGCATCGCAGCTCCGCAGCAAAGCCGCCATCCACCTGCGCTGGCTGCTAGAGAAAAACCCCAATCTCAAACTCGCCAAGGTCAAGCTCGCCGAAATCGAGATCATGGCCGCCGAGTCTGATATGCGGGCAGGAAATGACACCCAGGGAGCCGCCAAACTCACTACCGCCGAGAAACTGCTCTCCGGCCTGTCCGCAGATGACACCACCCCCGATGGCGCATCCATGCAGATCGCCACCGCCAAGGGCTTGCGTTCGGTATTACTCCGCGACCGCGGACAGACCACCCATGCCGCCAAAAGCCTGGACGAGGCGATTCTACTCACCGAGCGTATCGTTGCCGCCCACCCGGAGGCCAGCGAGCCGCTCTATCGACTTGCCGTTTTCCACTGGCAGCGTGGTGGCCTCTCGGGTGACGCCGGCGACACCGCAGGCGAGCTCACCCAGGGAGCCAAGGCCGCCGACCTGATGCAACAGTTGCTCAAAAGCGGTGCCGGCAAACGCGACACCGAACTACGCCGCTCCCTTGCCTACCTCTATGGCGACCTGGGGCACACCGCCTACTCCAAGGGAAAAAAGGCCGATGCCATCGCCTTCTTCAAAAACGCCACCACCATGTGGCAGAGCCTGGTCACCAGAAACGGCAAAAAAGAAGAATACACCGAAGGCCTGAAGTGGAGCCAGACCCGCTACCGCGAGGTAGGTGGCCGATAGCAGGCCCAGCAAACAAGACCACCACACCAGACGCCACGAGCCGGGTCACCTTATGGTAGAAAGTTTCGTCACCCATGCCGGTTTCCATGCCCATTCCATCCATCATCCGTCTGTGCACCTTGTGGATGGCATTTCTTCCCACCCTAACAGATGTTTTTGCCGATAACGAACCAACGGAAGGAATGACGGCCACAGGTCTGCGCTTTGAATACCGTGACCGGCCTTTAGGGATCGACCACCCACAACCCCGCTTGAGCTGGGTCCTGGAATCAGAGGTTCGCGGCGCAAAACCGGGTGCCTATCACATCCTGGTTGCCAGCACCGCCGAGGGACTGGAGAACGGTCGAGGTGACCTCTGGGACAGCGGCAAAATCATTTCGAGCCAAAGCGTGGACATTCCCTACCAGGGTAAAATCCCAGGCTCCGGACAGCGTTGTTTCTGGAAGGTGAAGGTATGGGACAGCCAAGGCCAAGCGTCTGATTGGTCGGCTCCCACATTCTGGGAGATGGGTCTTCTCAACGCAGACGACTGGCAAGCCACGTGGATCGGTGATGGTGTCGCCTTGCCGGTAAAGGACGAGGACTTTTTCAAAGATGATCCCGCCCCCCTCTTCCGCAAACCCTTCACGCTAACAGATCCAGTGAAATCCGCGCGTCTCTACATCACGGCCTTGGGATATTTCCGTGCGTCCCTGAACGGGACGCCTGTTGGCGACCAACATCTTGAACCGCTTTGGACCCGACCCGACAAGCGTGTGTTTTACTCCACGTTTGACGTGACAAGAAATCTAGCAGCTGGAAATAACTGCCTGGGTGTCACGCTCGGCAATGGCTGGTACAATCCCCTACCCCTGCGTATGTGGGGTCGTAAAAACCTGCGCGAGCACTTACCTGTCGGACGCCCGCAATTTATCGCCCGACTGCACATCGAATACGCCGACGGCTCCAGCACAGCCATTACCACTGACGCCACATGGAAAGTCACGCAGGGCCCCATCCTCCGCAACAACATTTACCTTGGTGAAAAAGTCGACGCCCGTCGTAACATTCCCGAATGGGATCAGCCTGGTCTGGACGACAGTGATTGGAAAACAGCCAGGGCGGCACCAGCCCCTGAGGGCAGGTTGCAGGCACTACCGGCTCCGGCTATCAAAGTAACAACCAGGTTAACACCCGCTGTAGTCACCGAGCCAAGCAAAGGCGTGTACATCGTCGATATGGGACAAAACTTCGGCGGCTGGGCGAGCTTCGATTTCGATGTCCCCGCAGGAACTAAAATCACGATCCGATACGGCGAGCTACTGCACAAAAACGGCACGCTCAACCCGATGAGCAGCGTCTGTGGACAAATCAAAAATGCAACCAAACCCCAATACCCCGGAGCGCCCCCGGTCGCCTGGCAGGAGGACCGCTACATCGCCCGGGGTGGTGGTGAGAACTATACGCCACAATTCACCTTCCACGCGTTCCGTTATATCGAGCTGACAGGACTACCGGCACGTCCACCGCGTGGCTCCATCGTGGCACTGCGCATGAACTCCGCCGTGGAGCCTGTGGGGTCGTTCTCTTGCTCTAACAAACTGTTCAACCGCATCCAACAAATGTGCCAATGGACGTTTCTGAGCAACCTGTTCGGGGTGCAATCCGATTGCCCGCACCGCGAGCGTTTCGGATACGGCGGCGACCTGGTCACCACGTCCGATGCATTCATGCTCAACTACGATATGTCCGGGTTTTACGCCAAGTCGACCCGCGACTGGGCCGACAGCGCCTTACCCGACGGTATGTTGACCGATACCGCCCCGTCGGTGGGTATCCAATACTGCGGCATCGGCTGGGCCATGGCGCATCCGCATCTGCAAACGCAGCTCTACCGCTATTACGGCGACCGCCGGGTCATCGAGCAGCAGTATGCCGTCTCGAAGCGGTGGTTCGAGTTAGTCAGGGCGAAAAACAAGGACCATATCATCCGCAATGGCCTACACGATCACGAGGCATTGGAAAAGGAGAAGGCGGCACCGATGGTCACCCCGCTCTACTGTGAATCCGCCCGCATGCTTTCGCGCCTGGCTGGCATTCTGGGCAAAAAGGACGAGGCTACGGAATACGCCCAGCTTGCCGGGGACATCAAGAACGCCTATCTCAGGCAATGCATCGCCAAAGGAACAGGCGTGGCCGGCTCGGGAATCCAAAGCGCGCAATCCTTTGCCCTCTTTCTGGACATGCTTCCGGAGAACGAGCGCCCCCTTGCTCTGGCCCACCTCGTGAAGGATATCGAAAAGCATGACGGCCACCTCACCACCGGGATCTTCGGCACCCGCTACATGCTGGATGTCCTGAGCCGTGGGGGCGAAGTTGAGACGGCCAACGCCATGGTCAATAAACGCGATTTCCCCGGCTGGGGGCATATGCTCGAAAACGGTGCCACCACCTTGTGGGAGCACTGGAAACCCAACGACGGCTTCAGTCACAACCACCCCATGTTTGGTTCTGTTAGCCAGTGGTTCTACAACTGGCTCGGCGGTATCGAACCCGCCGCAGACGCGGTTGGATTTGATCGTATCAATCTCCACCCCCGTTTTGTCCGGGGACTCGACTGGGTCAAGTGCTCACACCGATCGATCCATGGTCAGGTGGTCTGCAACTGGAAGCGCACGGGCGATACCGTGACCATCGACATTCGCGTGCCCGTCAACACAAGTGCCGTGCTTGACCTTCCTGATGCATCATCCGTCACCGAAAACGGACAAGCGGCGAAGAATGCAGTCGGTGTGAAAAACCTGCAAGCCCGAGGAGGGGGTGTCAAACTGCATCTGGAGTCCGGAAGCTATACCTTCCAGGTTGCACTTTGATACGCGCCCCGCTTTACCAACAGACTCACTTGATCAAGCGGATCGTCATCGGGTAGCGGTGCCACTCACCACGATTGGCGGCAAGGCAGGCCATCAGTTCAAAGACAAAGGCCGCGATGGAAAGCACAATGATCAGGGGGACCGCGATCAGCATCCCCGCCCCCATGGTGACGATGCCAAACGCCATCAGGGAGAACACATAGATCAGCAATGTGATCTGGAAATTGATTGCCTCCTTGCCGTGGAAATCGACAAAGCGCGACGTGTCTTTTTTGACCAGCCAGAGAATCAGCGTCCCCAGAAACCCGGTCAGCAAGGCTAACAGGTGGACCAGCATCCCCATGGTCCGGTCATCCGCCGTCACCTGAAAAGGATCCGCATGAGCCACCGGCAGCAGCGGTGGTTGCACCGGAGCCGTGTAGGGATTCACCCGGTCACTGGCTGGCATCTGCGGTGGCCTTGCCACATGGATCGGGTCATCATTCATCATTCAATTTTCAGGATTCAAAAACGCCACCAGGTCCTTGCGCATTTTTTCCAGGTCCGGCTGGTTCAAGTAAAACATATGTCCGGCGTCATACCAAGCCACGGATATGTTTTTTCTCTGCGGCGCCGGCACATTCATGTGGGCCACCGTATGCAGAATTCCACCGGCAGGTGTCGCCAGGTCGGCATGACCACACTGCACCAGCACCCGCAGGTGGGGGTTGTCGCGCATCGCGGCTGCCAGCCTTGGAGCCATGTTCACAAAGCCGTTTTTCTTACCCCAGTTCCAGGCACCCACCTGGGCGATGATCTCATAGGGGCGATCGTCCAGCCAGCCAAGGCCGTCGGCCAGATAACCTAACATCGCTGTGGAAAACGCACCCATTGCCACCGACATCGACGGGTCGTAGCTGGGGAAGTCCCCCGCTTTATCCTGCACCGGCCAGGCGGTGCGGGCATCGAAGCGACCTAACACCTTGTTCTCAGACCTCAACAAATCCTTGCGGAACCTGGAGGGGTTGATCCTCAGGTCGTAACGTAGAACCAGCTCTTCAGGGAGGGATGTGAGTGCCGCAAGCTCCGCCGCCACTTTCTTCCGGGAGGCGTCATCCAGCGTGTATCCTTTGAGCAATGCCGTCGCATACGGCCCCGCCGCAAACTCACGGGCGTTCTTTACCAAGGTATCACGGTCCCCCTTCAACTTCCCGTGATAGTGGGCAATGGCCGTATAGGCTGGCAGATACGCGATGTATGCGAGGTCATTGCCATCACCCGGATTGAGGGTGCTGAAGTCCATCAGCCCCGAGAGAAGCACCACACCATTGAGCGTCATCCCATAGCGGCTCTGAAGATGCTGTGCCAGCCCGGCAGCGCGGACCCCGCCGTAGCTCTCCCCCAGGATATACTTGGGTGACGACCAGCGTTTGTTTTCCGTGATCCACCTCCGGATGAAATCGCCGACACTCTCGATATCCTCGTCCACACCGTGAAACCTTTCCTTACTGTCCTCGGAGCGCGAATATCCGGTCGACACAGGGTCGATAAAGACCAGGTCAGCGACATCGAGGATGGAAAATGGATTTTCCTTAACCGTCAGCGGGGGCTTCAAGGCCTCGGTGCCATCGGCTGAAGTCGGCACGATCCTGGGGCCGAGTGCCCCGAGGTGGAGCCAGACAGCCGACGAGCCGGGTCCGCCATTAAAGGCAAACAACACAGGCCGCTTCGAGACGTCCTTCACCCCATTACGGATATAGGCCACGTTGAAAACCGATGCCCGCGCCTTGCCATCCTCCTTTTTCAGCACCAGCCGGGACGTGCGCACCGTGTAGTCGATTTGTTTTCCCTCGATGGTCACACTCGCCTGTTTTTCGACCATTCTTGCTCCCTGCTCCTTCGGGTTTTGCTTCTGCGCCTTGGTTACGGCGTCCTTGGCTGGCGGCTCCGCACGAAGCGGCAGCAGCAGCGCGCCAAACACGATCAGGGTAGTCCATCGGGATAGTTTCATTGTCTTCATAGCGTATTGTATCCCCGTCTTTATCTTGTCATCTGGTTTGTTCAAACATCAATTTTCCCGATACCGGCTGAAAGCAACCCAGCTGCATGCCAGTATCCACAGAAGATATGAAAAAAATCCTCACGCTCACAGCCATCGTTACCCTCAGCCCCCTCGCGTACGCCGATCACCACGGGGAAAAGGCCGGGTGGACCAGCTTGTTCGACGGTAAGTCACTCAATGGCTGGAGCCAGAAGAATGGCACCGCCAGCTACGTCGTCAAAGACGGCAGCATCGTCGGCACCACCACAAAAGGCAGCCCCAACTCCTTCCTTTGCACCGACAAGGATTACGGTGATTTCGAACTCCAATTCGATGTCAAGGTGGACAACGCGCTGAACTCCGGTGTGCAGCTCCGCTCACAAACACAGGGTGGCAAACCCGGAGGCCGGGTCAACGGGCCGCAGTGTGAAATCGAGGCTAGCGACATTCAAAACGGCGGCGAGGCCGGCTACATCTACGGCGAAGCCACCGGCCGCGGCTGGCTCGTCCCCGACGACAAACGCACCCCGCACAAACACTTCAAGGACGGCCAGTGGAACCACTACCGCATTGTCTGCAAAGGCCCCCGCATCCAGACCTGGATCAACGGCCAGCCGATCTACGACCTCACAGACGAAGCCATCTTCAAAACCCACCCGAAGGGCTTCATCGGCCTGCAAGTCCATGGCGTAGGCCAACAAGGCCCCTTTTCCGTCGCTTGGAAAAATATCAGGATCAAGGAGTTGAAGTAGTTTGATAG
The DNA here is from genome assembly GCA_024233115.1 of Akkermansiaceae bacterium. Lineage (NCBI taxonomy): Bacteria > Pseudomonadati > Verrucomicrobiota > Verrucomicrobiia > Verrucomicrobiales > Akkermansiaceae > Akkermansiaceae bacterium. The sequence continues at coordinate 97,086 of JACKQB010000005.1, read as the reverse complement.
CCTCTGGAACCGAGGCTTTATGTGGAGTGCGGACGGCTTGCCTCCGCTTTGAGGCTTGATGGGGCTTGCCCCATGAGGCGGGGTTCCATCGGGCAGTGTGAAGAAGATGTGCAGCTGCGCTGAAAGAGAAAGCGGCGGCAAGCCTCAGCACTCCACAACTCCTGCCTCCTGCTACCCGACCCTCGAAAAACGCCGTTTTTGGGGTGACAATCGCCTATTTTAAGGTAAGCACCCCGCGTGCTCATCATTAGAAAACTCACTAAATCCCTCGGCGGCCGCACTCTTTTTGAGGATGCGGACATGACCATCAACTGGGGCGAACGCGTCGCTCTGGTCGGACCCAATGGTGCCGGAAAGTCGACTCTTTTCAAAATGATCCTCAAGGAGGAGGACACCGATGCGGGTAGTGTCGAGGTGGACGACTACGCAATCGTCGGTTACCTCGCCCAGGAGGCAGGCGACCCGGGCGACGAGACGGTTTTGGAAATTGCCATCGGTATCACACCCGAACTGATCAAAGCCGTCCGCACCATGCGCGAGGGTGACGCCACCGGCAAAACCGACACCGACGCATACCACAAGGCACAGGACGCATTCGAAGCTGCCAACGGCTACCAACTTGAGCCCAAGGCGAAAAGGATCCTGTCAGGTCTCGGCTTCGACCCTGAAGCCTTTGACAAACCCGCCCGCGAATTCTCCGGTGGCTGGATCATGCGCGCCCACCTCGCCCAGCTGCTTGTCAAGGAGCCGGATCTGCTGATGCTGGACGAGCCCACCAACCACCTCGACCTCACCGCCCTCATCTGGCTGCAACGCTATTTGCTGAACTACCCGGGTGCCTTGCTGATGATTTCCCACGACCGCGACTTCATGGACGCGCTGATCGAAACCGTTTACGAGATCGATGAGGAACAACTCATTTCCTACACCGGCAACTACACCGCCTACCTCAAGCAGCGTAACAAACGCTACACCCAGAAGGTGCAGGCCTACCGCAACCAGAACAAGGAAATCGAACGCGTCCAGGAGTTCATCGACCGTTTCCGGTCGGTCACCTCCAAGGCCGCCCAGGTGCAGAGCCGGATCAAGACGCTTGAGAAGATGAAGCGTCTCCCCAAGCCCATCGCCCCGCGCAAGGTGTTTAAATTCAATTTCCCCCAGCCACAGCGCTCTAACCAGAAGGTCATTGAGCTTGAAAAAATCCATATGGCCTACGGCGACAAGGTTGTCTACGAGAGTCTCGATCTCACGGTCGAACGTGGCGACCGCATGGTGCTGGTCGGACCTAACGGCGCCGGTAAATCCACCCTGCTAAAAATCCTCGCCGGTGAGTTGGAGTTTCAAAGCGGCACCCGCAACTGCGGCTACAACACCCGCCTCGGCTACTATTCCCAGCACCGCACCGAGTCGATGAACGAAGCCAACACCGTGATCGAAGAAGTCATGGCCAGTGGTGGCGACATGCGTGAGGAGGAAGCCCGCTCGATTCTCGGGTCCTTTTTATTCCGGCGTGCCGATGTCCATAAAAAAGTCCGTGTCCTTTCCGGTGGCGAGAAGTCCCGACTCAATCTGGTGAAGTTCCTGGTCAATCCACCCAACCTGCTGCTGATGGACGAGCCGACCACCCACCTCGACATCATTTCCATCGAGGCGCTGCTGCAAGCACTCAAGCACTACGAGGGCACCCTGGTGTTCATTTCCCACGACGTTCACTTTATCAAGAACCTCGCGAAGATCACCCTACACGTCGACAAGGGCCAGCTGACCCGCTATGCGGGTGGTTATGAATACTACCTTGAAAAGTCAGGCCTCGACGACGACCGCGGCTCGGTGACGGCGTGAGGAGGGTGGACACTCTTGTCCACCGGCATGCCGAATAATGCGGACAAGAGTGTCCGCACTCCCTGGCATCCAAGAAAAACCCCGCTTCTCCAAGGGGATGGAGAGCGGGGGCTTTTTTTCGGAGGGGAACTGCTTTCTTTTCTTGGGGGAACGTCTGTCAGTTATTCATTGTGGGGATATGGAGAGAATGTAAGGGTGCAACTGTGTCCTCTTGGTATCCTTAGTTGTTGGTAGCTAGGGATAGTGTCAACCGTGGGGAGGCTTCGGTTGCCACGAGGACAGCTTCAGCTTGTTTGGGAGGGATGACATTTTCCTTTGCCTTGTCAATCGAGTGAAACGTTTGGGACGTCCCGCTCGACCTGTGTATGTTTACTTACTTTTTTATAAATGTAAACTACTTTCTTCGCCTAATTGTCGTAATTTATGTAATTCCCTCATAAACAAGGGCTTTTAGAGGGCGAAAAATAAATTCAACCACCACAAAATGCCGTCCCAATACGGGAATAAACCATATTTTCTATAATTTTCCGCGTCCTGGTGGCCGCAATTCCTATCGAAATGTGATCGGCAAGGCCTGGCTGAGCTTGTCGAGCAGCTTCTGGTGTGCCTGGTCAACCTCGTTCGCTTTCAAGGTGCGGTCAGGGGACCGGTAGTGGAAGGTGTAGGCGATGGATTTTTTGTCGACGGGCATTTTTTCACCCGTCGGGTCGGTAAAGAGGTCGAAACAGGCCGACGACACCAAAAGCATCTCGTTGTGTTTTTTGACCACCTTTTCAATCTCGGCATTGGCAAGGTCGATGGGAGCCACCATGGCGGCATCACGGCTTGAGCCGGGGAACTGGGGAAGCCCGTCAACCTGGACGGCTCCTGTGCCAAGCTGCTGGCATTTTTTCACATCGAGCTCAACCAGGTAAATGGGGGAGTCGCTTCCGAGGTCACGGCACTTCGCCGGACTGAGCTGGGCAAACACGCCGATCGGCTTGCCATCGCACTGGACGTCCGCGGCGATGATGAACCCCTCGCGGTCACGCGGGGTGAATTGAATGTCCCTGGTCGGAAGCAGCGCGGCGATGGCGGCCTTGACATCGAAGGCGTCAATGCGCCCCTGGCAGCCTGACCTGACCGACCACGTGGCGGGGCGGCGCTCGCCACCTAACAGCATTGCCAGGGAGTCGGCTTCAAGATCATTTGCCTTGCCTCCACCGACGTTACGGAACTGTCGGCCGATTTCGAACAGGCGAAGTGACTTGGCGCCCTGGCGGATATTGCGTGCGGCGGTAGCGACCAGGCCGGGTGTTAGAGACGGGCGCATGATGGCGTGGTCCTCACTGAGCGGAAGCGCCACCCGGATGACATCACCATCCTGGAGAGGGCGGAGGGGGAGCGCAGTATCCATCTGGGCCGTCATCAGATCGGGTGAGCTTGCGGCGATCAGCTTGATGGTTTGCGTTTCATAGAACCCGAGGGCCACGAGCTTGTTACGCACGCACATCTGGTAATCGTAGGCGGCATCGATCTCGCTTTCGTGGGCAAAGGTGCCGCTGAAGCGCGATGGAACGTTGTCGAGTCCGTGCACACGGGCAATTTCCTCGACCAAGTCGATGTGGCGGTGGAGGTCGAGCCGGTAGCTTGGGATACTCCAGAGATTGCCGCCGAGTTGTTCCAATCCGAGGCGGGTTAAAATCCCCTGTGCGTCTGCCAGCGAAATAGAACCGCCCATCAGTTGGTTGAGTTTGGCTTCATCGAGTGCCACCTCACCTGTTAGCTGGGGTGCTTCCCCGGCAAGTGCGGTTGGGCCTTCGATCTTACCTCCGGCGAGCTCGACGATCAGCTTGGCGGCAAAAGCGGAGGATGGGAGCACCTGCTGCGGGTCGCTGCCACGTTCAAAACGATACGAGGAATCCGAGCTCAGCAGCAGGCGGCGTGAGCTGCGGCGGATTTTCGCCGGGGTGAAATAAGCGGATTCGAGGATGATGTCGGTGGTGGTTTCCGTGACCCCGCTGTCGAGCCCCCCCATGATGCCGCCGAGCGCGAGCGCATGGCCGGAGGCGTCCGAGATGACCACATCGTCACTCGTCAGGGTGTAGTCGGCCTCGTCGAGCGCTTTGAAAATTTCGCCGTCTGCGGCCATACGGATATCGAGAGCGCCGTCGACCTTGGCGGCATCAAATGCGTGCAGTGGATGGCCGAGTTCATGGAGTGCGTAGTTGGTGATATCAACGATGTTGTTGATCGGTCGCAGGCCGATGGCTTCGAGTTTGGTTTTCAACCACACGGGGGATTCAGCCACGGTGACGCCTGAGATTTTGACGGCGGTGTAGAAGGGGCAGGAATCGGGGGCGGAGAGTTGGACGACACCTTCACCGGAAGCCGTGTCAGGCTCTGTGATGGCGTGATGTTTGCGCTCGATGCCCGCCAAGGCGGCAAGCTCGCGCGCGATACCGGTGTGGGAGAGCAGATCCGGGCGGTTGGGGGTGACCTCCACCTCGATGATGGTGTCGGTATCAAAGACTTGCTGCAGCGGTTTGCCGATCTCCAGGTCTTGGGACAGGATCATCAGGCCGTCGACTTCGGACACCATGCCAATTTCATCCGCGCCGCAGAGCATGCCCCTGGATTCCACACCGCGGAGTTTGCCTTCCTTGATGACAAAACCGCCTCCGAGATCGGCGCCGGGAAGTGCACATGGGACCTTGTCGCCGACCGCATAGTTTTGCGCGCCACAAACAATCTGGCGCAGTTCGCCCTCGCCGGCGTCGACCATACAGACTTTCAGTTTGTCCGCATCCGGGTGTTGTTCGGCGGACTTGACCTGGGCCACGACAATCCTGTCGGACGGCACTCCCTTTTGATGGATGGCCTCCACCTCGACACCTGCGAAGGTCAGCAGGTCATCCATTTCCTGGAGTGACATGTGGGAGAGGTCGAGGTGGTCGTTAAGCCAGTTAAGTGAGACGTTCATTGAATCAGTGGTCGGTGGTTGGTAGACGGTAGACGACAGCCAGTATGGCGCGGGGGTTTGACCATATATTGCTCGCTTTTTACAGTTATTTTTGTAATCAATGCGAAAAATCGCCGCATTTCAGCCACCCTTGTCGTACATCGCGATGACCGTTCCATTTAAAATTCCACTGCTTTCCCTGGTTGCCGTATGGATGATGCATCCTGCGGTGAATGCCGACTGGAGGACGGAGATTGGTTGGGACAAACTGCAACTCTATGCCGGTGCCGGTATTCCGACCGGCAGCAACCTCTATCTGGAAATGACCGAGGCCGGCACGGATTACATGCCGAATACAGGGACCGGCGCATTTTCCGGTATCACCTTTACCAACATCAGCAACACCAGCTCGAACTTTTCAGGGCACGCCACCACCGTCGGGCTGAATTACTACGGGTCCACCACCAGCCTACTCACCGGCGCCAGCAGCGTGGGGGTGCGGAGTGCGGACGATTTCCTCAACAACTTTCTCAAAACATCCGGATCGGTGGGTACGAGTTCGGCGGCGGTCATGAGCCACGCCTATATCGCCGCTGCCAATGCGCTGCAAGAGACCAGCTTCAACGAACTGATCAAACGTTTCGATTTTTTTTCCCAGGATAGCGGTGTCATCAATGTGGTTGGCATGAACAATGGCAGCAGCGGCACCATCCCGCCGATTTTCGGCAGTGCCTATAACGCGATCTCGGTTGGCCGCACCGACGGTTTACATTCCCATGGCACAACACCCGCCAACTACCCGGGACCGGGGCGACAGAAGCCTGAAATTGTGTCCGTCTCCTCGACCATTGCCACCAGTTACGCCACCGGCGCCGTGTCGTCAGCCGCCGCGCTGCTTTACGCCAAGGCGGCCCTGGCCAGCAATGCCGACGCCACCCACCCGGACACCATCAAGGCCTGCCTGATGACCGGTGCCACCAAGGAGGAATTCCCCAACTGGTCGCAGACAAGCACGGCACCACTCGACACCACCTATGGCGCGGGCGAGTTGAATATTTTCCACAGTTACCGGATTATCGAAAATGCGGAATCCGCCCCAGGCACGGTCAATTTCCGGGGATGGAGCCGTAATAACGCCAGCACCAGCCAGTCGGTGACCTACACGTTCACCACACCCGACTACAGTTCCCCCATCACCCTGTCATCCACCCTGGTCTGGCAGAGGGGTGTTAGAAAAATAGGCAGTTTATACACTTATCGCACCCTCGCCGATCTACGGCTCGAACTGCTCAATCAGTCGGGGACGTTGATCCAGTCAAGCGACAGCACCCTGGACAACATCGAACACCTCTGGAACACCGGATTATCCCCTAACACCACCTACAGCCTGAAGGTCACCAGTAACTCGGGTTCTGCGGATTTCTCCCTGGCGTGGCGGGTCAACGGTATCGCCACAGCCGTAATCTCCTCCGTGGCGAACGGAAACGACGTCGATCTCAGCATGAGCCAGCTGCTGGCATCGGTCGCTTACACGGTCCAGAGGTCAACCGACCTGGCAGGCTGGTCAGACGTCCACAGCTTTACCGCAACAGGCACGACGCATAGCTGGACCGATACCACCGTGCCGACCGGGACACGCGTCTTTTATCGTCTACGTTTCTTCGAGCCTTAGAACCAGGCCAGCCAATACCCTGTTAGAGCATGCATGACTCCCGGGTCCGGGGGGCGATTAAAAGTACTTCCGGTTTTTGACCTTGAGCTTGGCGATCGATTGCTTGAGTGCCACCTCCAGACGCGCTATCTGGTCGGTATCGTGGTCACCATTGACATCGATGCCCGCGAGTGCCCGCTCGGCACGCTCCTTGGCCTTTTTCACGGCTTCCTCATCGATCTCGTGTTCACCGACGGCCATGTCGGTCAACACGGTCACCTTGTGCTGGGTGACATCGGCAAAACCACTACCTACCGCAACCCTAACAACCTCACCGTCTTTGCTGTATCGAAGTTCCCCGGCTACGAGGGTGGTCATCAGGGCGGTGTGCATTGCCAACACCCCCAACTCACCCGACTCACCGGGAAGATAGACTTCTTCTACGGAATCTGAGAAGTACGTCTTCTCGCGCGTGACAATGACAAGATGGATCATGTGACCAGCTGGCAGCTATGGGTTAAAAAGCGGCCGGGGTAACAAAAGATTCCGGCCTGCGACGTGGTTAGACCATAGAATCACCTGCTTTTACAGTGAAAAATAGGAGCTTTCCTGGAATACTGCATCACGTAGACTGGGGCCATGAACTACCCACGCTCCCCCTATGACCGGTCAGTGGCAGACACCATGCACTGGGCTCGCTTGATCGATAAGATCCGACAACACCACGCCGGCGAGTTACCAGAGGAATTTGTTGCCGCCCTGGGGCACCCGCAAGGGGTCGACGGACATTTCCTCGGCCACTTTGGTCTAACAATCGAGCAGGCCATTCAGGCAGTGACTGGAAAAACGGATGCCGAACTCGCAGGGTGGCTGGAGATGTCGGTGGACGGTTTTGAAACAAAGCGGTGTGCCTGGAACGAGCTGGCACCCAATCTGGGCAGGCAGGGGTATCCGATGGACCGCATGCTCAAGATTGCGATGAAACGTCTTTACAAGGGTTTCGACTGGTCACCGGAGATGAGTGTATTTGAACTCATCGACCGTGATGAAGGACGTTCCAGCTGATCTGTTTTCAACCAAAGAAAAAACCCCGGGTGCTGTCAGGCACCCCGGGGTTTTGTAAGACTTGCTTGTAAGGCTTGGGCCTGGGTTTGCGGAGCCAGTTTATATCTGCTTGCGACGCTTGCGCTTCAGGTTGAGCTTGGCGAGGGACTGGCTGATCATCGCTTGAAGGTGGGCTACCTCCTCTGCATTGTGGTCGTGTTTGAGACCGTGCAGGGCGTCTTCCGCGCTCTTGATGGCCGCTTCCACAGCCGCCTCGTCGATTTCCTGCTCACCGATGGCCATGTCTGTCAGGACGGTGACCTTTTCCTGGGTGACTTCAGCGAAACCATTGCCGATGGCCAGCTCATTGACCTCACCGTCCTTGCGGTAGCGAAGCTCTCCGGCTTTCAGGGAGGTCACGAGGGCGGCGTGCATTTCCAACACCCCGAGCTCACCTTCCTCACCGGGGAGGTAGACGTCTTCGACGGTATCAGAGAAGATTTTCTTCTCGGGTGTGACGATTTCGAGGTGGAGCATTGCAATGAACGAATGGATGATTGAAAAATGAACAATTGAATTAGCCGAGGTCGACGGTGTCGAGGCCGCCTTTCATGTAGAAATTGGACTCGGGGACCTTGTCGTGTTTGCCTTCGAGGATTTCATCGAAGCCCTTGACGGTGTCCTCGATGGAAACGTACTGGCCGGGAGTGCCGGTGAAGATCTCGGCGACGTGGAATGGCTGCGAGAGGAAACGCTGGATCTTACGGGCGCGGAACACGATGAGTTTGTCCTCATCGGAAAGTTCGTCCATACCGAGAATGGCGATGATGTCCTGCAGGTCCTTGTAGCGCTGAAGCACGTTCTGGACACCACGGGCGACGCGGTAGTGGTCTTCACCGACGATCTCGGGAGCGAGCGCGTTGGAGACGGAGGAAAGAGGGTCCACAGCCGGGTAGATACCAAGCTCGGCCAGGGAGCGCTCAAGCACGACGGTGGAGTCGAGGTGGGCGAAGGTGTTGGCGGGAGCGGGGTCGGTCAAGTCATCCGCAGGCACGTAAACGGCCTGGAAGGAAGTGATGGAGCCTTTTTTGGTGGAGGTGATACGCTCCTGGAGGTTGGCCATTTCCTCGGCGAGGGTTGGCTGGTAACCCACAGCGGAGGGCGTCCGGCCGAGCAGGGCGGATACCTCGGAACCTGCCTGGGAGAAACGGAACACGTTGTCGACGAAGAGCAACACGTCCTGGTTTTCCTCGTCACGGAAGAATTCAGCCATGGCGAGGGCGGAGAGAGCCACACGCAGACGGGCGCCCGGAGGCTCGTTCATCTGGCCGTAGACCAGCGCCACCTTGGACTTGGAGAGGTCGTTCTGGTCGATAACGCCAGCCTCGGACATTTCCTCGTAGAGGTCGTTACCCTCGCGGGTCCGCTCACCCACACCGGCGAAGACGGAGTAACCACCGTGTCCCTTGGCAATGTTGTTGATGAGCTCCATGATGACCACGGTCTTACCCACACCGGCACCACCGAAGGCACCCACCTTACCACCTTTGGTGAAGGGGCAGATGAGGTCGATGACCTTGATACCTGTCTCGAGGATCTCGGCGGATGTCGACTGGTCAACCAGCAGAGGGGCAGGACGGTGAATGGGGTATTTCTTCTCGTGGGCAACCGGGCCACGCTCGTCCACGGCGTCGCCGGTGACGTTGAAGATACGACCCAGCACACCGGCTCCAACGGGAACGGAAATAGGAGCTCCGGTATCGGTGATCTCGACACCACGCTTGAGACCGTCGGAAGTGCTCATCGCCACGGCACGCACCCAGCCGTCACCGAGGTGCTGCTGGACTTCGAGCACGAGTGTGCTTTCCTCACCGTAGAGGTTGTAGGTGACTTCGAGAGCGTTGTAGATAGCGGGCAGCTTGTCGGCCTTGGAGAAATCAGCGTCGATAACGGCGCCGATGACTTGAACGATGGTTCCTTTGTTAGACATGGTGTTTTAGTTTGAAGTTTTCAGGTGGAGGTTTGAAGGGTTTTTCTTGGATTGCTAAATCAACTTTTAAACCACGGAAGGCACAGAATACACGGAAGCGTCTTACTTGGTTTTTGGAGTTTATAATTTGGAGTTTAACTCTATTCCATGGCTTTCTGGGCCGTGGTGATTTCGAGCAGCTCGGAGGTAATCGCGGCCTGACGGGCTTTGTTGTATTCGAGGGTGAGGTCCTTGACCATCTGCTCCGCGTTGTCGGTGGCCGACTTCATGGCGACCATACGGGCGGAGTGCTCGGAGGCGATGGACTCGACCAGCATCTGGTAGACCTGGAAGTTGATGTAGAGTGGCAACAGGGTGTTCAGCACGGCTTTCGGGTCGGGCTCGAACAGGTAGTCGTTTGCAAGTGCTGCCTCTTTATCGGTTTCCGCGACCATTTCCTTGCCAACGCCTTCGTAGGCGCGTTTTTCGGCAAGGGTGTCTGCCTCGATGGTCAGCAGCTGGGCGACCCATGGGTCCTGGCGCAGGGTGCTGATGAAGTTGGTGAAGGCGACCTGCACACAGTCGTATTCACGGCTGAGGAATTTCTCGGTGAGGAATTTGGCAATCGGCCGGGCTTCGGCAAAGGGCAGTGGATCGGTGATCTGGAAATCGGCGATCAAGGTCTCACCCGTCTTGGCAAGTGCGGTGCGCAGCTTGCGACCGACAGTGACGAAGTGGGTGTTTTTATCCGACTCCCTGCGCACCTTCTTGAGCAGGTTGGTATTGAGACCACCACACAAACCCTTGTCGGTGCTGATCACCAGCATGAGCTTTTTACCGCCCTCGCGCTTCTCAAACAAGGGATGGGAATTTTCATCGACGTTCGCCTTAAGGTTGGTGAGCACCTTGTTGAGCTCGTCGGCGTAGTCGCGGCCTGCGAGTGCCTGGTTCTGCGCTTTCTTCATCTTGGCGGCAGCAACGAGCTGCATCGCCTTGGTGATTTGCGAGGTGCTTTTAACCGACTTGATACGCCGGCGGATGTCGCGAAGGTTGGCCACGGGTTAGAGAATAGTTATTGGTTATCCGTTATTGGGGGAGAGTGTTCCGGCTTTGGGAGCCGGGTTACTTCCAGGAGGCTTTGAAGTCGGCGAGGGCTTGCTGGAGGCCTTCCGTGACACCGTCGGTGAGGGCTTTCTCGTCAGCGATGAGCTGAAGTAGATCGGCCTTGCGGTTGGTGAGGTATTCTTCAAGGGCGTTCTGGCATTCCTTGATGCGCTCGACATCGACATCGTCAAAGTGACCGTTCTGCATGGACCAGAGGACGGCGACCTCGATTTCGAGTGACTTGGGGTTGTACTGGTTCTGTTTGAAGAGTTCGACGATGCGCTGGCCGCGGTCGATCTTGCCCTGGGTGGCATCGTCGAGGTCGGAGCCGAAGGCGGCGAATGCCTGGAGTTCACGGAACTGGGCAAGGTCGAGCTTGGTGGTTCCGGAGACTTTTTTGATCGCCTTGGTCTGGGCGGCGGACCCCACACGGGAAACGGAGAGACCGACGGAGATGGCGGGGCGGATACCCTGGTAGAACAGGTCGGTTTCCAGGAAAATCTGACCGTCGGTGATGGAAATCACGTTGGTGGGAATGTAGGCGGAAACGTCACCGGCCTGGGTTTCGATGATCGGCAGGGCCGTCATGGAGCCACCGCCGGCGGCATCGGAAAGACGCGCGGAACGCTCAAGAAGGCGGGAGTGGAGGTAGAACACATCACCGGGGAACGCCTCACGACCGGATGGGCGGCCGAGAATGAGGGACACCTGGCGGTAAGCCACGGCGTGTTTGGAAAGGTCGTCAAATACGATCAGCACGTCCTTGCCCTGGTCCATCAGATACTCACCAATGGCGCAACCGGTGTAGGGTGCGAGGTATTGGTTGGCAGCGGAGTCAGAGGCGGATGCGGCAACGATGCAGGTGTTTTCCATGGCACCTGCGGCTTCGAGGGTCTGCACGGTGCGGGCGATGTTGGAACGCTTCTGGCCGACGGCCACATAGATGCAGTAGAGGGGATCGTGATCCTTCAGGCGGCCTTCGGCGGCGGCCTTGTTCTGCTGGGCCTGGGCGATGATGGTATCGACGGCGATGGTGGTCTTTCCGGTGGAGCGGTCACCAATGATCAGCTCACGCTGGCCGCGGCCGATGGGGATCATGGCGTCAATGGACATGATACCGGTTTGCACGGGAACGGAAACGGACTTGCGCTTGATGATGCCGGGGGCGATTTTTTCGACCGGGTAGGTATCGGCGGCTTCGATCTCGCCTTTGCCGTCGAGCGGGCGACCGAGGTTGTCGACAACGCGGCCGAGCATGTTTTCGCCAACGGGAACGGAGAGAAGCTTGCCTGTGGTCTTGCATTCGTCACCTTCCTTGATGTGGAGGGAGTCACCGAGGAGCACGACACCGACTTCGGCTTCCTCAAGGTTGAGGGCGAGGCCGACGAGGCCGCCGGGGAATTCGATCATCTCGTTGAGGGCCACGTCACTCAGGCCTTCGACCTTGGCGACACCGTCACCGATGGTGCGGACTGTGCCGACGTTGCTTTTTGCGACCGACGATGATACGTTGGCGATTTCTTGTTCAAGTTCCTGGAGGATACTGCTCATGGCGTTATTAGTTTGAAGTTTTCAGTTTGAAGATTGAAGAGCATTTAAAATGCGTTGGTGAGGCGGTCGAGGCGGGACTGGACACTGCCGTCCCAAACGTCGTTGCCGACGCGGATTTTGACCCCACCGAGGAGCGCGGGATCGGTGTTATAGGAAAAGGAGAGACCGACACCATACTGGGTGTTGAGGCTTTCCTCGATACGGACGCGGCTGGGGGTATCAAGCTCGGTGGCGCTTTCGATAGATGCCTGGCGGCTTGCCTCATCGAGACGGACCAGACGAAGCAAGGAGTGCATGATCGCGCGGTAGTCGCGAGGCTTGGCGGCACCTATCTTTTTAAAGGCAGAGCGCATTTTATCCTCATCGAGTCGACCTTCCGGCGCGCAGAGGCGATAGATCCGGCGGGCGGCGCGGGCGGCATCCTTGGAGACTTTCACTGTATCAGTTATCCGTTAATGGTTATTAAGTTATCAGGAAAGCCCGTTAGCCTTCGACACTTTTGAGAGCCTCCTCGTTGATGCGTTTTTGGTCGGCATCGGTGAGTTCCTTGCCGGTGACGGCGGCGGTGGTGGCGGTGACGAGTCGGCCAAATTCCTTTTTGAGTTCGGCGGCCATAGTCTTGCGCTCGGCCTTGGCGGCTTCCTCGGCCTTGGCGAGGATCTGCTGGGCGTTGGCAACGGCTTCCTGGGCTTTTTTCTCTGAAAGTGAGGCGGCGCTCTCCTTGGCCTCGGAGATGAGGCGTTGGGCGTCCGCGTTGGCTTTATCGATGGCCTCCTGGGTGCGTTGCTCGGAGTCGGCAAGCTGCTGCTCGATGCGTTTCAGTTTGTCTTCGCCCTCGGCAATACGCATACGGCGCTGCTCCAGCATGTTCTGGATGGGACCAAAGGCAAATTTCTTCAGCACGAAAGCAACCACGAGGAAGTTGATCGTTTGCGCGATGAGCAGCGACCATTTGACATTAAACGGGTCGGTTACCTCGGTAATCGCGTTGCTGGCGAGGAAGTTAAAAGAGTCAATCATGCCGGAAAGAGTGTAGAGTAGATAGGAAAAAGAGAGTGTGGGAGTCACCGGATGATGACCCCCACACCAGGTAGATTACTGGGCGTTGTTGGCAAGGAAGATCGCGAAGAACACGATACCTTCCACAAGAGCCGCCAGAATGATGGCGATGGTAAGGATACCACCTTGTGCACCTGGGTTACGACCGGTGGCTTCGGCGGCTTTGGAGCCGATGAGACCGATACCGAGTCCAGCACCGAGGGCTGCGAGACCGACGTGGAGGTTTCCGCGGAGACCTTCAGCTGCAAGCATTTCAATGAGTTCGAGTGTCATGGTTTTTGGTTGGTTGGTTTTGGTTATTGTTGTTTTCATCGACCCCCACGGTTTGCCCATGGTCAGATCGGGGAAAGGGTTGTTTGAAAATTAGTGGGCGTGCTCCTCGTCGTGGGAGTCGCCGTGGTCGCAGATGAGTTTGAGGAAGACCGCGGTAAGGAGCATGAACACAAGGGCCTGGATCAGGCCGACCAGAAGCTCCATGAAGTAGAACGGCATGGGGGGCAGCCAGGCGAGATAGGAGGGCACCGCGTGCATCATCGACTCGAGGATATTCTCACCGGCGAAGATGTTGCCGTAGAGACGGAAGGTCAGCGCGACCGGGCGCATCAGGATGGAGACCACCTCAAGCAGGCCGACGGCGAAGAAGATGACGATCATAAAGATCTTCATCAGGCCGCCGAATTTGCCCTTGGGGGCGAAAATGTGGGCGAGGAAGCCCTTGATGCCGTTTTCGCTGACGGCCCAGTAGACCCAGAGGAGGGCAAAGGTGATGGCCATGCCGGCGGTCATGTTCAGGTCGGCGTTGGCACCGCGCAGGAAGGGGGTGTAATGGCCGTTGTCGATCCGGCCGACCGTGCCCATGCCGGGAATGAGGCCCGACCAGTTACAGACGAGGATCATCAGGAAAATGGTGGCAAAAAACCAGAAGGTCCGCTTGCAAAGATCCTTGCCCAGAATGCCCTCAAGGAAGGTATAGAGGCTCTCGACCACCCATTCGGCGAAATTCTGCAGCCCGGTCGGGACCAGCTTCATTTTCCTGGTTGCGGACCGGCAGAAAACGATGATGATGACGGCCGCCAACCAGACCATGACCATCGAGTTGGTAATCGGCACACCGTCGATGATTTCCTCGGCGTAGAGCGGCAGGGCGTGGGCCTCCTCCCCTGCAAATGCCATACCGGGCAAGAGGAGAAGAAGGGAGGTGATAAGTGTACGCACTGAGAAAAGCTGAGCCATAAAAAGAAGTCGATAGTTCGTCGGGCGGACGGGGCTATATCGCGCTGCCATTGGCACTGCAAGTCTATTTGTGAAATTTTTCACAAAGCCCCCCGGTATCATCCAAGTGTTTGCACAAAAGGGATATAGCCCGTTCCATGGCTCATACCAGCATCAACCCGGCTCGTCTCTTTAAGGCTCCTTAATATACCCGGACGATGTCCTGCTCCACCCCGAAATCCGCGACCCTTTCAAAACCGCCCGAGGCCAGGGCCTGCTCGATGAGGTCTTCCGCTGACAGGCAGGGGCGGCCGGAATGACGCTTCAGCTGAAAAGCAAGCGGCTTCGACGCCGGCCCGATGCCATGGTAGCTGCGGTAGACCACCTCTGTGCAGGCCAGCCGGTCCGCTTTTCGGAAATCGAACATAAAATCGTACAGTTTCCCCTCGTGGCTCAGTGCGCGCTTCAAGGCCTCGGCCCTGAACTGCGGGTCCAGCCTCGGCCTGAGCACCAGAAAAGCATCCACCTGCAGGGTCTCCGCCATCGGGCGGAACAGGACGCCGTCCTTTTTGGCCTCCAGGAAGTGGAACCCGTCCAGACATCGACCGTCCGAATCGCCGAGAAAGACACCCAGCTCGCGCCGTTCCTTTTTCCCCCCTATATATAAAGCAGCGTGTGGCCAGAATCCGGGTAGAAACAGATTACTCATCGCGTCATCGTGCCTGGTGATAAAGACATCACCCGCCCGCAGCAGCGGCTTGATGGTTGCGATCACTTCCGCCGTCACCCGCTTGCCTTGCCCCGACGGCTTGATAAACGGCTGTTTCATCTCCGCGATCGCACTGCCACTGAGTTTCAACAGATGAAACATGACCTTTTTATAACCGGAAACATGGCGTCGCTTGAAGGAATGGAGACGGTAATCCCATTTCCGCTTCAGGTAGTCGCGTTTCCGGTACTGTAAAAAGGGAGCTTCCTCGCCGAGGATGGCGACCAGCTCCCCGACCACCCTATCCTCTGCCAGTCCGGCGATATCCTCACCGTGCACCTCGAAAAACATCATCGCCTCGTGAAACCTCCACATCCTGCGCGACGAGCCTAGGTTTTTATACACCCGGGTAAAACTCTTCACCGGAATTCCATAGCGGGGCTCGGCCTCATCGAGCTTTTTCCAGACCACCGGCCGCTCGCGTGCCAAATCGACGATAAAGGTCGCCGACCTCACCAGCATCGTGGCGGCAGTGAACCCAACCACAAAGGCTCTCAGCCTGGCATTCCAGTCGGCTCCATCACCCGCCGCCGCCTCGCGTGACTCCACCCGGTCGAGCATCGGCTGGATCGACTCGACCACCTCCAGCAGCACCGCCCGCACGGAAAGATACCGCGCGAACACTTCGCGTATCCTCTCATCCTCGTCAGGCAGGAAATACCCCCGCTGCTGGGCCGCCTCGGCATCGGCAAGCTCGGCTTCCATTTGTTGCCTCAAGGGCATCGCTGAAGCGACCGACCTAACAGACCTTGCCGCGCGCTCGATTCCAGTCACCGCATCCATTCCCATATACCCTTTTTTTCGCACATCGTGCAGCTTGCGTCAATGACCATTGCACGGAGGGAATATGCGCCTCTAACACATACTAACAGAGCGACTTTCCCTAAAACAGGGGGCTACAGCCAACGGGAATATCCGCCGCCGGATCAAAAAAACGCCACAAGTCAAGCAATCCCTAGTGAAAATAGATAATTATTTAACTTTACATTACGAATGATCAATGGCAAAAAATCACCGTTATGAACAAATCCGAACTCGTCGAAGCAATTCAAAAGAAAATGGGTAAAGACGCCACCAAGCGTTGTGCCGAAGACTCACTCGCAGCTGTGCTTGAAAGCATCGCCAAAGGTGTCAAGAAAGATGGTAAAGTCCAACTTATTGGCTTTGGCACTTTTGAAGTCAAATCACGTGCAGCCCGTATGGGACGCAACCCCAAGACTGGTGAAGCCATGAAAATCAAGGCTTCCAAGACCGTTGGTTTCAAGTGCTCATCCAGCTTGAAAGGTTCCCTCTAAGCATTTTTTCTCATTTTTTTGAAAAGATACTTTTGCTAAGTCATCAACCAGCCCCGTGTCACCCTGTGTGGCGCGGGGCTTTTTTTGCACGGCGATCAAGCCAGCATTTTTGGGGTCATCTTTTTTTTTTTTTTTTTGTTGCGCGGCGTCAGAAATGGCATATCGTACTGGAAGTATCTCGTACCGGCTTCAGCCAACGGGATACGTTTGTCAGCCAACAGACCTGGCAAGCCAAGCTAATAAACAACCCGAAAACCAAACAACCTACCAAACCATACCCAATGAAACTACTTATCGCATCCGCCTTTGCCCTCGCCGCCACGTTCTCTTCCGTATCAGCCGACTGTTGTAAAGACGGCGGCTGTAAAAAGAAAGGTGACGGCTGTAAAAAAGACGACGAGCCAGCCCTGACCGTAACCTTCAACAACAAGTGCAAGGACGGCGGCTGCAAAAAGAAAGGTGACGGCTGTAAAAAAGACGACGAGCCAGCGCTGACCGCATCCTTCGACAACAAGTGCAAGGACGGCGGCTGCAAGAAAGACGGCGACGGCGCTAAAAAAGACGACGAAGGCGCCAAGAAGGCTGAGTAATCGACCCGCCATTTATTTTTACCCGCAAACCGCTTCAGGAAACTGGAGCGGTTTTTTTGTGTGGCAACGCTGGAAAGGCAGGCGTCGGCGGTTTAATCAAATTTGGTGTTTGGTGTTTGCTGTTTGCAACTTATAATCACGGTCATGCCACTCCGCGCCCTCGGCCGCCCCATGTTGGGTTTTCTTGACTACCTCGGTCAACTCACTGACCTGTCGTTGAAGATTGGTGAATCCCTGCTGTTCGGCAAACGAAGGTGGTGTCGATTCTTCGACCAAATCGTCGAGATCGGCTTTCACTCCCAACCGGTCGTCCTGATCACCGGTGCCTTTGTCGGCGCCGTTCTCGCGGCCCAGGGATTGTTCCAGCTGAGCGGGCTGAAGATGGAATCCATGGGCGGGGCATTGGTCAGCGTAGGTATGCTCAGGGAGCTGGGGCCGGTCCTCACCGGCGTGATGTTATCGGGTCGGGTGGGTGCCTCGATGGCCGCTGAAATTGGCACCATGCGTGTCACCGAGCAGATCGACGCGCTGCGGTCGATGAGTGTCAACCCGATCGATTTCCTGGTCACCCCCCGGTTTCTTGCGATGCTGGTTTCCGTGCCCCTGCTGATCACGGAGGCCGCCGCACTGGGTATCGGTGCGGCATGGATTGTCGGCACCCAGGCATTCGGGGTCTCCGAAGCCTGGTGGGTGTATCACACCCGCGGGCATACCGAGCTGGCTGATATCTACATCGCCCTGATCAAGGGTTTTATCTTTGGCATCCTCATCGTCATCATCTCCTGTCACCAGGGTCTCCAGGCCACCCATGGCGCCGTCGGGGTTGGCAAGGGAACCACCCATGCGATGGTCTTCTCCTCACTCGCCATCCTGATCACCAATTTTTTCCTGACCATGCTGCTGAATATCTTTTTCCCCATCGGCCTGGCCGGTTGAACCCGGCAAGACGGCACGCATTGACCGGGATGCATCGCCGGGGGAATAAACCGGCCCGCCCATGCATCCCACCCCTAAGATGAAAACCCCGTTACGTATCCTTCTCATCCTGGTCGCAGCTGGTGTCGCCGCCACGCTGATGATCAACGCACAATCCCAGCAAGCCATGGCCACATCCGATCAAACACCCGCACAGCCCGCCAAACCCGTCAGGAAATCCGATGCCGAATGGCGCCAGCAACTTACTCCCGAGCAGTACCGGGTAGCCCGCCAGTCGGGCACCGAGCGGCCGCACGGGGAGGTTTACAAACAGTTCAAGCAACAGGGTGCCGGCACCTACTACTGTGTCGGTTGTAACGCCGAACTGTTTTCCTCCAAAGTGAAATTCGACTCGGGCTGCGGCTGGCCATCGTTTTACGATCCGTCCAAGGCTAAAAACGTCAAAGTCATCCCCGACCCCGACGGCTCACGCACCGAGGTCCGCTGCGCCGTCTGCGACGCCCACCTGGGACATGTTTTTGTGGGTGAAGGATACAACACCCCGACCGATAAACGATACTGCATCAACGGGATTGTACTCAAGTTTGTGCCTGCCAAAGACCCGGCTCCCAGCAAAAAGCCAGAAGGCAGGTAGCCCGGGATGCAATAAAGTTCTATTCTTCCATAGGCGTCGAACTATACCTAGCGTTGCATGTGATCTGTCCTGGCTCTCTTTGGAGTGCGTGTGGCTTGCCACCGCTTTTGTCTGAGTCGGCTTGCCGATCTCTGTTCCGGTGACAACCGCACTTCATCTTCACTCCCAGCACGATGAAACCCCGCCACACGAGACAATGCACTATCTCTTTCCAGTCCGACGGAGGAGGAGGGCTGCAAGTCAGCATGGAGTGAGTAGGCGAGCGCAAACCTCGACCAGCCTCAAAGCGGAAGCAAGCTTCAGCACTCCAAACCTGCTGACTAGCGTCTTCTCAGGAAAAGTCCGCAGAGGCCGACGATGCAGGCTATGGCGGGAACGCCGGGCTCAGGCACCTCGGTGGCGACGATGCGGAAACCATTGTGGTCGTTTTCTCCGCCAAAGAGTGTGTATTGACCGATATTGCCATATCCGCTGGCTAACATCTGATCCGAGCCAAAGGCCCAGCCACCCCCCTTGGCAAAGGCGTCACCGCCATCCGTGGTCTGGTTCACCCACTCATAGAGGTTGCCGCCCTGGTCAAAGGTGCCGTAGTAGCTGGCGCTGTTTGCAAAACTTCCCACCGCCGTCACCTTCGGGTTGGAGCTGCCTGTGTAACCGGGTGCGAAATTGGCCTGGTTCGGATCGGTCAGCGAACTGTTGCCCGGGGCGGTGTCGCTTTGCGTCGGATAATCGTAGTAGCCGCCGATGCCGTCTTTGGTAGGATCATAATAAGCGGCCTTGTACCACTCATCCGCCGTGGGCAGCCTGAATTTTGCGGCCGCATCGGGGGTCATTCTCGCAATACCTGTCAGACTCATATCGTAGACCCCGCTCTCGGTGTCGCCGCTGCCCTTGCCATTGTGCATCCAGTTGACAAAACGTGCCGCGTCCAACCAGTTGACGTAGGCCACAGGATTGTTTTCACTGCCCGAAACAGCCGTGTACGAATATGAGCCCAGGGATCCACTCCGGGTGATCCCGTAAACGGTCGGGTTGTTTTCGTGGTAAAAATGGTAAAGCCCGCCACCGAACCCACCGGCATCGTTCTGGGCCTTGGCATTGAGAAACTCGGTGTACTGCGCGTTGGTCACCTCGTATTTTCCAATGCGGTATGCGTGGCCTACGGCGCCGTAGCCATTGCTGTCGGCTGCATTGCCCGCATCCCCGACGGTTGCCCATTGCATCGTTACGCTCTGGCCGACCACTTGACTGGTCAACGAACCTGCTGCAATAAGAAATGCAGCCCAACAATACCTGTGGCATCGCTCTATTTTCATGGTGATAAGGGTGTTTTTAAACAAGAAAATGAGGTGAGGCCAGGGAGTTCATCCCCCCGTGGTCAGCTCCGGTTCCTTGGTTCGTGTGTTTCCTAACACATATCCATTTATTTACAAGCCTTAAATAAATCGATTTGCCTCGCCTTCAGGGAGACATCCGCTTTGCCAAAAGCTTACCCGGGAAGTTCTCCTCAACCTGACAACAACAAAGACCACCCCCGGGTGCGGGGGTGGTCTTTGTGTTAGGTCTTTCTGTCAACGGCGATACAGTCAGTCCGCTTGCTTGCGGCGGCGCAGGACCGTGTGCTCCTTAGCCTTTACGGCGGCGGAGCATCAGCGCGAGGCCACCGAGGCCGAGAAGCGCGGCGGCGCTGGGCTCGGGCACAACGGAGGTGATGGTGATGTTGCTCGGCCCGACGAATTTGCTGTCTGTGCGGATATACAAACCATCGGCATTGGCGGCAAGATTGGCGGCGGATACCGAGCTGTCCATGGCGTAGTCATCGATCAGAACCGTGCTGGAGCCACCGGTGGTATGGATGAGATCGATGGTCGAGGTGCCGTAGTCGAGCACCAGGCGCAGGCTGTTTTCGATGTTGGTGCTACCGCTGAAGCCGCCCACTCCGCCGGCACCGCTCGAAGCGGTGCCGTTCTGGACGATGGTCCAACTGCTGCCGCTTTTCTGCACACCCAGCAAAAGGGTCGTGCCGTCGGCGATCCCCGTCGCCATGATCGGGGTGCTTGTTCCGCCGAAGCGACCGGTGATGTCGATGCTTAGGGTTGTGTTTGATGTACTCAGGACGGAAAACAGGCTCGTGGCCCTGGTGATGGTGTCCTCACCGTTATCATTTTGATTCCGAGCGAAAGGGGCACCGGTGTAGGCACCTACGACCCAGTTGTCAATATCGTCGCCAGTCCATCCATCGGTAGAGAGCAGGGTGTTCTGCGCACCGACGCTGGCTATATCGTAAATGAAAGTCGCGGCGGAAGCCTGGGACAGGCAGGCGGCGGCTGACAGGGCCAGCGCAGGGAGTATCGTGTTTGTTTTCATCATGTTTTGTATCTTGGTGGTGTGAGAGTTTCGTTGGTTCCGGGTACCAACGATGCAACTTGGTCAGAACGTACTCTAGGCAAAAGGCAGCGCCCTACAAGCAATCGATGCGCGATTTTACTGGTACCTTCCGCGTACCACTTGGAGCTGAAAACTTGGGCTTAAAAAAAAGACCGTCCACCTGAGCGGGGACGGTCCTGGGTCGGGGAACAATCCCCATGATGAAAAGCAGGTCGCCTACTTGCGGCGGCGCAGAATGAGCGCCAGTCCACCGAGTCCGAGAAGGGCGGTGGAGGATGGCTCGGGTACGGTCGTGATGGTGAGTCCATCAACGCCCACACTTGAGTGGTTTGACCGCATATACAATCCATTTGCAGTGGTCATGTCCGTCGATCCAAGACCCAAGTTCCGGCCATCCATCACCTTGACATTATTGACATACAAATCGCCGGATCCGTTTCCTGAATTAGCGAGCAAGTCAAGCTCCAGACGCACGTCAAAGACACCAGCCGAGGCAAAGCTACCTGGTCCCGGACCTGTACTGGTGCCGGTGCCGGTTTCAAAATACCGAGATCCACCACGGATGATATAGGCATCTCCATCGCCGAAATTACCGCCCACGCCGATCAGAACGTTAGCACCATTAGCCAATGCAATGGTCCAGTTTTTACTACCGGACACACGAACTGTCGTCTCAAGTGTCAGATGAGTGTCGGTTGGAAGAATGCTGTAGGTGAAGTTTGCATCGTTCGCCCGGGTCGTGATGCGGTTTGTGTCCGCTGTGTTGCTTGCGTAGTCCGTTAGACCACCACCATCAGCAATTTTCCAGTCGGCGACACCGGTTCCGGTCCAGTTGTCCGTGGAAATGAGAGTTCCGTTTGTGGTGCCGACCTGGGTCGCGAAGTCGTAAACGTAAGTGGCGGCGGAAGCCTGGGACAGGCAGGCGGCGGCTGAAAGGATCAGCGCGGGGAGTATTGTGTGTGTTTTCATCATGTTTTTTTTGGTGTGTGTTTTCATCATGTTTTTTTGTGTGATACGAATGTTTCGTAGGGTTAGGAAACCAAAATGCAACTTGGTCGGTCCGCACTTTAGTATAAAGTCACCCCCTTACAAACCATCAATGCATGATTTTACTGGTACCCTCTGCATACCACATCGTGCATAAAAAAGACCGCCACCTGAACAGGGACGGTCTTGGGTCGGGAACATTCCCTATGACGTAGTATGAGTTACGGCGTTTGCAAAAAGTGATTATTGGAGGCGGCGCTTCGTGAGGCGGATTACTTCGGGTCTACCCCATTGATCGCCTGCTGGAGATCGCGGCGGCGTAGCGGGCTGTCGGTGTAGATGCTGCCAGATGCGGGCGAAGGTGTAATCTGGCCGTCCTTGCCCACCGACAGGAAAACGATTTTCTCCGGATTGCGCGCCAGTGTTTTCATCAGGTTGTCTCGGATGGCGGCCTCGCCTTTGACGCGCGGGATCACGGTGACAAAACTGAACTCGCCGCCTTCAGGATAGTCTGTGCCCTTGTCGGCCTTGAAGGACTTGACGATCTTGGCGTGCACCCTGGCGGCCATGTAGGCTTGGCCGTAGGAGGCGGTGACCTCCACTTTGGGCAGCACGGAAAACGATTCCACCGCCAGGGCCAGGATGACATTGTTTTCGCTGACCTTTTTCGCCAGCTTTTCCGGGGAAATCCCGAACTTTCCGGCCATCAGCATGGACTCGTGCAGGGGGATGGTCTTCGGCTCCAGAAACAGGCTGGCACTGCCGATGTCATAGATCGCCTGCGATGCAAACAGGAACTCGGAGCCAATGATGCCGTCGAACTGGTCGACGTTGATCGCATTCAAATCGATCACCAGCATGGGGTAGTCTTGTAGTTTAAACGAGCCTATTTCCAGCTTATCGACCGAGCCGATGCGGATCGCGCTCTGGCCGTCACCGATGCCCACCGCCTTGACGGGGGATGGCATGGAATCGATGCCGGCCTCCTTGGCAAACTTGGATGAAATGACCGACTGCTGGGCGCCGGTATCCAGCACAAACGAGCCTTTGCGCCCGTTGATCGTGACCTGCACCACCTGGTGTGTGCTTCCCTGCCCCGCTTTTGTTAGCGGGACACGCACCCAGCCCAGCTCGGCGGCCTTGGCGATGATGTCGGGGGCTTTTTTCGTCGACGGATAGTGTAGTCGGTCGGTTTTATAATCGATCAATGCGCGGGCGGGTTGCAGGATATCGATGCCCACCTGGCCGCAATTCTTCACAGGCTTGCCATCGATGAGGATGCCGGACTGCGTGCCTTTTCCTGCGTAAACCGTAAGCTCGACCTCACCGATATTGATGTGGGGGCCGACACGGAAAGCCGGAACTTTGGCGAGGCGTTTCTTTTCGGCACCGCCGATACCGATCACGGTCTCGTTGGTATCGCGCGTTGTCAGGCCGAAGAATTGCACGCCATGTCTGGTGATGCAGGAGCTGATGGCTCCGGAATCAATGTGGAACCAGCCGTTTTTCTCGCCGACGGTTCCCTTGATGTAGTGCTGGGTGCCCTTGACATCGGTCACCAGCCTGGTGCCGGCATAGTTTTTGCGGACAAAGGCGTGCAGATCGCCGGAGGTCTCGCCTTGCTCTTGCCTGGCATTATTTTTGTTAGAATCATTCTTGTCGAGATCCTTTGCCCACCCGTTCAGTGGCAGCAAGGAGGTCATCAGGGGAATCATGTAGTATGCTTTGATCATAGGAGTTGGTTGTGACGTGTGACTATGGAGTGGCGACGACGTGGACAAACAATTTTCCGTCGTCGACAACGGCGGCGGGGATAACGACCTCGACGCGGTCAATTCCGTCCGCGTAATAGTCGTCCGTGGTTGTTACCGTGATGCGGACGTCTGATGTCACTGGTGTCCAGAGTTCAAGATCGCTACTAAACTCAGCGTGATGATTCACCAGGCTGTTGGCACGATAGGTCAGGGTGACATCACCGCTGGAAGGATCGCTTACCACGGTGGGTAAAAGCGATCTGGCTGCCAGGCCGGGATTGTCCGCACCGAGCAGGAATGCGATACCATTGGATACTCCGTCACCGTTGGCATCGGCTTCGAAAGCAGCATCAGGCCCGGAGACGCCGGCATGCTGCATCCAGGATTCAAAGGCGGTCAGCGGGACGATGGCAATATGGTTGGATCCACTGCCATCATCGAATGCATAGTCGATTTTATGCGTGGCGGGCAGCCCGTTGATGGCGGCAAAAACCCCGGTAAGCTGGCCGTAGCTGGCGATGACCACGGGGGACTCCGTGAAACCACCACCGAGGTCGATGAGATCAAGTGTGCCATTGGTAAGGTCGAGCGTGCCTGAGACTAACAACTGGTCGGCTGAGGTGGCATCGAGCTCAACTTGCAGTTTACCAAGCGCAACATCACCTGCAGCAGTTAGAGTGCCGATGGATTCACCCGGCGCAATGGTCCCCGCTCCGGTGATGTTCGCCCCCACCTGCCCGTTTCCTCCCAGGGTTCCGTCGATGCCAAGCACCACCGCAGAAGTGGCATTGAGTGCCGCAGTCTGCTCAACGATGAGTGTGCCGCCGGTCACCGAGGTCGGCCCGGTGTAGGTCGGCGAGCTTGCCAGGCGGAATGTCGATGCGCCGGTCTTGGTGACGCCGACGGGAGCATAGTCATCCGCAAGCACCCCGGTCATTCTGAATTGTGCGTTACCGTCGCCGGAAACCACCAGGTCATTGTGCAATTGGAGATCCACATCGATTTCAAACGTAAACCCAGCCCCGTTAGCAGCAAGGTCGAGCGAGGGCGCGGTGCCGTCGAGCGCGTTTGTCAACAGCACCGGCAAACCGTGCAGACCTCCCGACTGCGGCGAGGTGCCGGCAAAATTTCCTGTAAAACGCAGGGAGTTCGCCATGAAGTCACGTTTCGACAGCCTCGTTCTGTCATTTTCCACCAGGTAGGAAAAGTCATCGCGCACCGGAAAATCCAGCACACACCCGGCAAAGGAGTCGGTCACGAACAAGTCCACCGCGCTATCGTTCTCCGGGTTTTTCCAAACGGATGCGTCCGACCACTTGAGGTTCGCCGTGGGCTGGCTGGCAGTGATGACTCCGCGTTCTAACACAAAGTTATCAAGACGGGCAAAACCGCTGCCTGATTCCGCGGAATCAACCATGACAAAAAGCGACTTGCCTACTGCCGAGGCAGGGATCGGATCAAACTGGGCTATCTCGGATTGCGCCGCACCATCCACTGCGGACAGGTTCGAATCGACCGACTGAATGACCGTCCGGGTTCCATTGATTTGGTTATCGGCCGTCGTGAAAAGCGTCACGCGGATCCGGTCCGACAGGTCGTCCCAGCTGGAGGAATCCTTCCAATCATAAGTGGCGCGGAAAACCTCTCCATTACCCAGGGTGTGTGCGGTAGCGAGTCCGAAACTACGCGTCGTGCTCTTGGAAATCACCGCATTCCGGCTACCATCAATCGCATCGTCTGTGCGCGTTGCAACCGAGTCCTGATCCGCGTTTGCGCCAATGTTCTCCCAACTGGGCGTGTCCGCATAACTGACATTGCCGGAGCTCGATGTGGTGTTGAAATCGCCATTGAGAGTCGTCCCGCCCACAAGAGTCAAATCCGCAACAAACGATGTACCTGCACCAGGAGAAGCGGGGTCGAGCACAAAGCGGTCGTTCTGATTAATCGTCGATGCCGTCTTCCCTAGGGTTGCATGCCGGGGCTTCTCATTTCTGGCTTCAAACTCGGTGTATTCGTGCAGCAACTCCGCCAGCTTCTCTGGCTCGGAACCCGCGAGATCGGTCGTTTCGGAAATATCGTTGACGAGGTTATACAGCTCAAAGCCACCACTACCATTTGCACTCTTAACGATTTTCCAGTCGCCCTTGCGAAGGCTACAGTTTGAGCCAAAACGAATCGCGATGGTTTCGTGGGGTGGGGTGGTCACCGTGCCGTTGAGATAAGGCAGCAGGTTGATGCCCTCGATGTCGGCTGGCACAGCTGCCCCCGCTGCGGCGAGACAGGTCGGTAGAATATCCATACTGTGGACTGGCTGGTGGTAACTGCCATTCACCGGGATGCCGGGGCCGGCCAGAATCATCGGCACGCGGATGCCACCCTCGTAGGTAGAGCCTTTGTTATCGCGCAAGGGACCATTGTCAGCCCCGATGCCGTTTGCACCGCCGTTGTCGTTGATGTAGATGATGACCGTTTCATCGGTGATATCGACGGAGCCGTCGCCGGCAGGGTCAGCCAGTTGATCGAGCAACAGACCGATTTCCTTGTCCATGGTCAATATCATCGAGGCGTAGTTTTTCCGCGTGCCGGACAGCCCGGCGAGCCGTGGGTCATCGATGTCCGGAGAGGCACTGATCGGTGAATGCGGGCAGGTGTAGGCGATATAGAGGAAAAACGGTTGCGCCTCCGCATAGTGACGGGAAATGAACTGCTGGGCGCCTTCACCAAAGCAGTTGGTCACGTAGGCGTTGAGGTCCGGACGGGCCGACGAGGAGGGAATCAAATCGACATTCCAAGGAGACTGCGTTTCGACCTCAGTATCCGAAAAGGGACTGCGGATGGTTTCGCGCAGCGCCAGCGTGCCTGATAAGGAACCAACATTGTAGTTGCGCGAGCCCCCCCAAACGCCAAAAAACTCATCGACGCCCTGCTTCTCAGGCCGGTTGCCTGTGCCATTGTCATCAGCCGCGTTGCCGATATGCCACTTGCCGATGGCTCCCGTGGTGTAACCCGCCGACTTCATCCGGTCGAAAATGGTGAGTTGGCTATCAAACAAGCCGTCACGCGAGTTCGCCCCGCTGAGGTTGTTGATGTTGTATTCGTAGCCGATACGGTTCTGATAGCCGCCGGTAACAATGGCCGCACGTGACGGCGAGCAGACGGGTGCCGTGTAGGCATTGGTGCAAAGCACCCCCCGCGCCCTCAGGGAATCAAGGTTGGGTGTCGGAACCGGAGTCGCCGGATGACTTGCATCCAGCGTTTGCAGGTAACTGTCCATGAACCCCCAGTCGGCATAACCACCATCGTCTGAGACGATGACAATCACATTGGGGGCTGCAAACAGCAGTGTCGGAAACGCGAGGATGGCGAGGATGCGTGCTACTAACATGAGATAATGAATTGATTTTGAAAAACATGACTACACGCCTAAGTAGCCTCTCCCGCGGCACTCGGCAAAACTTTCCCCTTGGGTTTTAGTGGTATCCTCGCTATACCGCCTGGAGTCAATGAGCCATCACATCAACCGAAACTACCTGCCGGTGCAGGTTGCGGAGCGCATGCACCAGGAAATCCTGGCCGGTGCCTGGTCAGGGCGGCTGCCGGGGAGGCGGGTGCTTGCCAAGCGCTACCAGGTCAGCGAAAAGACCTGCGCCGCCGCCATTTCCATCCTCGCCAAACAGGGCGTATTGACCAGCGGGGGGCATGGTAAGCCATGGCAAATCAAGCCGTCCTGGAAACCCGCCACAACCACGATTCGGGGCAAAAACCTGCTCATCCTCTACAACACCTCGTCGCCACCAACCCACGAGGACGACTCCCTGCTGCACTCGATTGAGACCGCCTGGCAAGGAGCCGCCGGGCACCCGCTCCGCAAGGGGGTGGATTTCGATTATTACAAACATCCCGCCAGTTATCTCAAGGAGATGATTCATCGCGATGCCGCCGACGCCTTGTTTCTACTGAGTCCTCCGATCCAGTGGGCGAAAGCGGCACATCAGATGCTCCCCGTTTTCCAGATTAGCGGGACTCTATGCAGCGACACCCCAACCAGCTATTTCCCCTATAGCACCGAGGTGGAAATCGCTCGACTCACACGTTATCTCGCCGGTCTTGGACATCGGAAAATCCTCATTCCGTGGCGTGAGGAGATTGTCCTTCCATTCATCATGAAGGGGCTCCATCAGGGCTTCGAGGGTCAATTTACGGAAAAGCAATTAGCGCCTTATTGTCCCCTGGTCACCGGCGACACCCCTGAGGCGTGGACGCGTTTCTGGCACCAATCGATGTCCACACTGGAGCCCAGCGCCATCATTGTCTTTGATGATCGCCACCTGGTGTCTCTGTATAGTTTTTGCTCGCGCGCGGGTATTCAAATCCCCACGCACCTGTCAGTCATCCTGGTTACCTACAACCCACTGTCTGAATGGTTTCGGCCCATGCCTACGATGGCCTGCTTCCCTAACAACACCGTGCTCGATCACTTCGAACGCTGGATGAGCAACGGCTACCAAGCCTGCGGCGTGCATTACCTCCCACTGGACCGCATTGACGGCGGCAGCGTCGCGCGGCCTTCGTCGGTGGAGGATGGCGAACAATAACATTGCCACACGGGTGGCAGCTGTGCTTTTTTGCCGCCATGAAACTGCGTGTCCTGCTGCTTGCCCTGCTTTCCTGTGTTTCCCCGCTTCTGGCAAAACAACCCCACATCATCGTCATTGTTTCAGACGACCAGGGTTATGCCGACGCCGGCTTCCAAGGCTCCAAACAAATCCCGACCCCGCACCTGGATGCGATGGTGAAGGACGGGGTTCATTGCACCCGCGGCTACGTCACCGCGCCGGTGTGCAGCCCCTCGCGCGCCGGATTGCTGACCGGTCGCTACCAGCAGCGTTTCGGACACCACAACAACATCGTCAAACAGGCGGCGCTGCCTCATGCCCACACGCCACTGGACGAAACACTGCTGCCCCAGGTGCTGAAAAAGGCGGGCTACCACACGGCGATGGTTGGAAAATGGCACCTCGGCCTGCAGGACAAGTGCCGACCCTACGAGCGCGGGTTCAACGAGTTCTTCGGTATGATCAACGGTGGCCACGACTACTTTATCAACAACCCGAAAGTCCGTGCCACCAGTGACAACTCCTACAAAGCGCGCATCGAGCGCAATGGTCCGGTCG
The DNA here is from genome assembly GCA_024233115.1 of Akkermansiaceae bacterium. Classification (NCBI taxonomy): domain Bacteria; kingdom Pseudomonadati; phylum Verrucomicrobiota; class Verrucomicrobiia; order Verrucomicrobiales; family Akkermansiaceae; species Akkermansiaceae bacterium. Next base: position 68,186 of record JACKQB010000005.1, on the reverse strand, counting down.
GCGAGAAGGTCCCCGGCTATCTAACCGATGCCTTTGGCGATGACGCCGTGCGCATCATCCGCGAGACCAAGACCAAGCGCTCCGGCCAGCCGCTGTTCCTCTACCTCGCCTTCAACGCGCCGCACACCCCGGCCCAGGCACCGAAAAAGCTGGTCGAACAGATGCCGGAGTCAATCAAAGACAAAAAACGCCGCGTTTACGCCGCCCAGATCGCTTCCATGGACGCCGCCATCGGCAAAGTGCGCGCCGCCCTCAAGGAAACCGGCATGGACAAGGACACTTTCCTCCTTTTCTTCTCCGACAACGGCGGTGCGAAATACCCCTACTTCGACAACACCCCCTTGCGCGCGAGCAAGGGCACCGTTTACGAGGGCGGCATCCGCGTGCCTTTTTTTGCTGTCTATCCAGGCGTCATCCCCGCCGGCGGCAGCTGTGATGTGCCGGTCACTTCGTTAGACGTGTTTGCCACCGCCTGCGCGCTGGCCGGGGTCACTCCGGAAACCACGCACCCACTCGACAGCCAAAACATGCTGCCCGTGCTCAGCGGTAAAACCAAGACCCCGACGCACCCTGCGCTGTTCTGGGAGTTCCCCGCCAACGGTCCGCAGGCCGTCGCCCAGGGCAAGTTCAAGCTCATCGTGCAACGCACAGGCAAACCCGAGCTCTACGACCTCTCCAAGGACGTCGGGGAAAAACACGACCTCTCCGCAGAACTCCCCGAGGTGGTCGCGCAACTGCAAAAGCAGCTCAAGCAATGGCGGGCCAACAACGTCAAAGCCAAGTGGTGAATGGCGCCAACGGTCTCGGTATTTCCCGTAGCGAAGGGTTTGCACCCTTCGTTGGTTAGCGCGTTGATTACCTTGAATCAAACGAAGGCTGCATACCCTTCGCTACGGGAGAACGCCCAGGGTCCAGACCTAACACATCTTGCATGATTACCGGGTCTTGACACGCTCCGGTTTATTCTTGTTAGACGAGGTCATGCGCCTGATGAAATCGATTTCCTCCTTCGAGTAGGGGGTGCCGTCGATGCGGTAGATGTCATGGAACCAGAGCTTCGGTTCGGGGTAGGCTTCGCCGGGTTGGACGACCTGGTCTTTTTGTTTCCGCAGGGCGTTGACATCCTTGCCTTTGTTGGCACTCCACGGCCAGACGGTGCCGGTTTTCCCCGAGACAAAACCCCAGTTGATGGCGGCGACGCGGTTTTTTTTCAGGATCGGCATGGCGACCTGGAACGTGCTGGTGGGCCGCGCCATGTACTCCGTGCAGAGGGCGGGGCGTGCCCGTTTCGCGTAGTGCGCGACCAGGGCGGGGAGGTCTTTGTCCTGGTAACAGTGGAACGAAATGACATCGGAGTTCGCCCGCGCGATATCGATAAAGACCTTGCCCTTGGAGCCTTCCGCGGTGGAGCAGAGCGGCTGGCTGGGGTTCACTTCACGCGCCCACCTCCACGCGTCCATCAGCAGCGGGACCGATCTCTTTCCAGCCGAGCGACCGGGTTCGTTGTAGAGCTCCCAGAGCAGCACACGCTTGTCGTCCTTGAACCGGCGCATGGTTTCCTGGACATAGCCCTTCAGGTAGGCCTTCTCCTCCGCGCTGGCCTTGCCGTCGTGATAACGCATCAGCAACTCCCTCGCCGGAGACTTCGCCCAGCCGGAGTTGTGAAAACTTTTCACACAGGGAGGCTGGACGCCGGCGACGGGGTCGGGGCGGTGGCAGTCGTCGAAAAAAACGAACAGCACCTTGATGCCGTTGTTGTCGCAGAGTGTTAGAAACCGGTCGATGCGTTGATAGAGACCGGCGGCATCCTGTTTCCAGACGAGGTCGTGCAGGTAAACCCGCAGGGTGTTGAAACCGAGGTCCTTCGCCCAGCCCAGCTCCCTGGTCATGGTTTCCATGTCAAAGGTGTCGGCCTGCCACATCTCCAACTGGTTGATGGCGGTCGCGGGGATGTAATTGCAGCCGACCAGCCACGGCTGGGCGTCGTACCAGGCGCGGGCTTTTTGGGCGGGCCAGCGTCCGGGGACTTGCTCCACTTCCGCTGATTTGCCGCGGGCCGGAAACAGCAGGAGGACGAGGGCAAGCGCGGTGAGGGTGCTGCGGCTCATCGTTTCAGCGACCAGATGTTTTCCTTGCTGTCGGGCTCCGGCTGGGTGAGTGAGTATGTTTTCTTGTAGAGCCCGGCGTTGTATGCGCCCCACATGGGGGCCGACATGAACATGGGAACACGCTCGAAGCTGGCTTCCCACTGCATTTGTTTGTCGAGGAGCCTGCGGACGATGTCGGGGTGCTCGGCCGCGACGTTTTTGGTCTCACCGATGTCCTCGGCCAGGTTGTAGAGTGCGGTCGGCATGCATGCCGCCTGCAGCAGTTTCCAGTCGCCCATGCGGATGGCGGACTGGCGCAGTGCCGTCCGCCATGCGAGGAACGCGTGGGGCGCGTCCGTTTTTTCTCCGGTCAGAAAAGGGGTGAGGTCAACGCTGTCGTAGATGGTGGTCGCCTTGTTGGCCCGGCCTTTTTGGGGGGAGCGGGGAATGCGCTTGCCCGGCGCCGGTGGCGTGCCTCCGGCGGCGGCCACGAATGTCGCCATAAAGTCGAGCGAGATCAGCGGCTGTTGGTAAACTCCGGGTTTCAGTTTCGCCGGCCAGTGGAAGATGGTGGGGACGCGAATGCCGCCCTCGTAGTAGGTGCCCTTGGTTCCGGTCAGCGGGGCATTGACCGCGTGGCTGACCTCCACCGAGCCTCCGTTGTCCGAGATGAACACGATGAGGGTGTTCTCCAGCTGCTTGTTCGTCTTCAGGGTATCGATAACCTTGCCGATGTTCCGGTCCATGCAGTCCTGCATCGCGCAGTAGATGCGGCGGGTTTTGTTGTGAATGTGGGCGTATTTTTCCAAGTCCTCCTTCTTCGCCTGCATCGGCGCGTGCGGGGTGTTGTAGGAGAGGTAGAGGAACCACGGCGCATCGGTTTTCCGGGTGGCCGCCTTGCCGCGGTTGTTGATGAAGTCGATCGCCTCCAGGGTGAACCAGTCCGTCAGATAGGGGGTGCGGATTTCCGTGACCTTGTCGCGGTTGAAAAGGAGTTGGTTCTTGTCCGGCGTCGGCCAGTAATCGTGGTGGCCGCCCAGCATGCCAAAAAAGAATTCGAAGCCGCGCGCGTTCGGATGATGCCCTTCCACACTCTCGCCGAGATGCCATTTCCCGATCATTCCGGTGCGGTAGCCGAGCGCCTTCATCCGGTCGCTGACGAGTGGCTCGTCGAGCGGGATGCCCGCGAATTCAGGCTTGAGGTAGTCGGGTTGACCCAGGTTGTGCTCAAAGCCGAAACGCGAGCCGTAGCGACCGGTGAGCAGCCCGGCGCGCGATGGAGCGCAGACGCAGTTCGTCACGTAGCCGTCGGTGCAGCGGATGCCGTTTTCCGCCAGCTTGTCCAGGTTCGGTGTCTTGATTTGTTTCGAGCCGTAGCACGACAGGTCGCCGTAGCCCATGTCGTCCGCAACGATGAGCAGGATGTTGGGTTTTTCCCCTGCCAACGACAGGGGGGCGAGGACTGCGAGGACGAGGGAGAGAATGTGGGTGCGTTTCATCGTGTTTATCAGGGTTGGGACAATGGACAGACCATCATCTAACAACAAGGTCTGCCTGTTGCTGATCCATTTGTAAAGCCCGCCACGTCACTTTGCAAGAGCATCAGCCCGCATTTGTCTGGTGCTCTCAATATACCACTCAATCTACCACGCGCATCCCGCCAAGTTCCGCCGTCCGCGCAGGGCTGATGGGTTAAAGGTCCCATTGTGGCTGTGGCGTGCTGAGGCTTGCCTCCACATCATGCATGAAATAGGCACTGAACTTTGTCTTGACGACCTGGATCGTTTTCTATATTTCCATAACCATGGAACTTAACGAAGCGACCACCGCGTTGGCAGCGCTTGCCCAGTCGTCACGGCTTGAGGTATTCAGACGACTGGTTAAAGCGGGGGATGAAGGCCTCTGTGCCGGTGAGATCTCCCTGGAACTGGATATCCCCAAACCCACGCTCTCCTTTCATCTCAAGGAACTCAGCCACGCTGGCTTGATCACGTCGGAACGCAACGGTCGGTCCATTTTTTACCGGCTCAACGTGACGGGAATGAAACAATTGATGGATTTCCTTATGGATGACTGCTGCCAGGGTCGCCCCGAGCTCTGCAATATCCCGTCGGGCTCCCGCAACGAATTACCCACCAACTTATTATGAACATCGCCATTAACGGATTCGGCCGCATGGGCCGACTCGGCTTCCGCGCCGGCTGGGATCACCCAGGCTACACCATCACCAAAATCAATGAACTCCGTGGAGGCCCGGCAACGGCCGCCCATTTGCTGGAGTACGACACCGTGCACGGTCGCTGGGACCGCAGCATCAGCCACGACGATAACAGCCTGTCCATCGATGGGAAACGGGTCGAGTTTTCAGATGCCGCATCACCCGCCGGGATGGATCTCACCGATGTGGACATCGTCATCGACTCCACCGGCGCCTTCCGCACCCCGGAACTGCTCCAGCCTTACTTTGATGCAGGGGTGAAGAAGGTCATTGTCGCCGCACCCGTTAAAAAGGACGCTCTGAACGTCGTGATGGGCTGTAACGATGACTTCTACGACCCGGAAGTCCACCACCTGCTGACGGCGGCGTCCTGCACCACCAACTGCCTCGCGCCGGTGGTCAAGGTGATGCATGAAAAGCTCGGTATCAAACACGGCATGATCACCACCATGCACGACCTCACCAATACCCAGACCATCGTCGATGCCCCGCACAAGGATCTGCGCCGCGCCCGCTCCTGCATCAACTCCCTGATCCCCACCACCACCGGCTCCGCCACCGCCATCACCATGATCTACCCCGAGCTGAAGGGCAAACTGGATGGTGTTGCCGTGCGGGTGCCGCTGCTCAACGCATCTCTAACGGATTGTGTGTTCGAGTTGGAAAAAAGCACCACCGTCGAGGAGGTCAACGGCCTGCTGAAGCAAGCGGCAGAGGGGGAATTGAAGGGAATTCTCGGCTACGAGGAAAAACCGCTGGTGTCGGCGGACTACACCAACGACCCGCGCTCCGGCATCGTCGACGCCCCGAGCACCATGGTGACCAACGGCACCCAGGTTAAGCTGTTAGTGTGGTATGACAACGAATGGGGTTACGCCAACCGCATGATGGAGCTGGCCGCCAAGGTGGCTCACTCGCTATAGGTCTTATAAGTCCTATATGACTTATTCCAGTTCCAATGAACATCAAAAACTACGCCATTGTCACCGCCTCCTACTGGGGGTTTACGCTCACCGACGGGGCATTGCGCATGCTGGTGCTGCTGCACTTCCATGCGCTGGGCTTCTCCCCGGTCACCCTGGCATTCCTTTTCCTGCTTTATGAATTCTGCGGCGTCCTCACCAACTTGTTAGGCGGCTGGATTGGCTCGAGAGTCGGCTTGAAATTCACCCTCTACGCGGGGCTGGCGTTGCAGGTGGTCTCACTGGTGATGCTGTCGCTGCTGAACCCGGAGTGGACGATCGCGCTGTCGGTTAGTTACGTGATGGCATCGCAGGCGCTCTCTGGAATCGCCAAGGACCTGACCAAGATGAGTTCGAAGAGCGCGGTGAAATTGCTCGTCAATGAGAGCGAGGGAGCGCTTTTCAAATGGGTCGCTATCCTCACAGGCTCCAAGAATGCGCTGAAGGGAGTAGGATTTTTGTTAGGCGGCCTGTTGCTGACCTGGCTTGGTTTTGTCTATTCGCTCTGGCTGATGGCGGGTGCCCTTGGTGCGGTGCTACTGGCGGCTCTGTTGTTCCTCAAACAAGACATGGGGAAAAGCAAAGCGAAGGTGAAGTTCACGCAGTTGTTTTCCAAGAGTCGGGAGATCAACTGGCTGTCGGCGGCCCGGTTTTTCCTGTTTGCCTCACGTGATGTCTGGTTTGTGGTGGCGTTGCCCGTTTTCCTCAAATCGGGACTGGGCTGGAGCTTTAACCAGGTCGGCTCGTTTATGGCGGCCTGGGTGATCGGCTACGGCATGGTACAGGCGGGCGCACCCAAATTTGTCCGTAAAAAAGACCCCCGCAAGGCGGCGGGCCTGTGGGTGGCCATCCTGACCATTGTAACCGCCGCACTCGCCCTAGCGATGCAGGTGGAATTCCACCCCGTCGCCACCTTACTCACCGGGCTTACTGTGTTTGGCATCGTGTTTGCGATCAACTCCTCGGTGCACTCGTACCTGATCCTGGCATTCACCGACGACGACCAGGTCGCGCTCAACGTCGGGTTTTACTACATGGCCAATGCCTGGGGCCGACTCGTCGGCACCTTGCTCTCCGGGGTGATGTTCCTCGTCGGCGGACTCAGCGCCTGCCTGTGGACCAGTGCCGCGATGCTGCTGGCTGCGGTGCTCTTCACCCTGCCGCTTAAAGCCACGGCCAAACCCTGACCCGCCACTGTAACCGGGATGCCACTTGATGGGCCTCTCGATCCAGGCGTTAGATGGTGGCCAGCATTTTCCAGAATGTTTCGTCCTTGCTGAAATTAGCTTGAAATATCGACTGTTTTGGGCTCTAACGGAACCGTGTCTCAGAGTCAAGGAATCACGTGGTGGGGCCGGTCAGCGGCGGTCTGGTTTTTCATTTGTGGGTTTATGTTTTCCGCATCGGTGCAGGCGGTGGAGTGGCACACGTTTACCGATACCAAAGGAAGGCAACTGGTCGCACAGGTGGTAGCGGTCTACGGGGAGACAGCGGAGGTGAAGCTGAAACGCAACTTCTCGACCGTAACGCTCCGATTCTCCCAATTATGCGAGGCCGACCGGGTCTACCTGAAAAACTGGAACGAGGGTAAACGGGAGCCCGGCGAGGAAGAGGACTCCGGGGAGGCGGATACAGCCGTTGACAAATTCCACCCACGCAGCAAGTCGGATATCAAGGCCACGATGAAAAAAATCTCATCCCGCAAGGCGCCGGCCGGGATTGACAAGGCCCAGCAGGACGCCGTCAACGAGCTTAATATTTACCGCTATCTCTGCGGAGTCGACTACGATGTCGTCGCTGACGCCGATTGTATCAAGTGGGCGCAGGAAGCCGCGGAGATCTGTCACAAGAATCGCAAGATCAAACATGACCAGGGTGCCCACACCGACAAGTGCAACCTGTCCGCCGGCCTGCCGACTGTCGCGGGTACGGTCAAGCAGTATATCACGGATGCCGGAGCCAACAACCGTGTCGCACGCGGTCACCGGATGTGGTGCCTGCACCCGGGTATGGGGAAGACGGGATTTGGAAAAAAAGACAAGTACAGCGCCATGTATGTGTATGATGGCTTCGGCCGCAAGAAACCCAGCAGCGGCTGGTCCTACCCCGGGAAGGGGTTTTTTCCCGTGGACCGATTACACAAGGAGTCGTGGACCTATTTCCACACTGAAAAACTGCCAAAGGACCTGGAGGTTGAGGTTTACAAGCTCAGCAATGCGCCCGACAAGCCGTATTCAAAAAACGATGAGATCCCCGGCAATCAACTACCCACGGAATTCATCAAAGTGCTCGGTGCCCGAGTCAATTTTGAACCTAAGAAAGACACCGTCGGTCGTGGCATCTACTGGGTAAGGATCAAGGGCGAGGGGTTCCAAACCGGTTATCTGGTGGACTTGTATTAGCCCCTGCTCTGAAGAATCCTGAGGACAAACTCCTCCACACTCCGGCGAGCCGTCCGGCCTACGGGTTCAGTTTGGCGCGCACGAAATATCGTGTTTTGAGGGTCATGTCCACGCTCAGCTCGAAGGTCCATCGTGCCGTCTGCGCATCGATCACCTCGACCGTGGGTAGGACGGCATTGAGGTCATTCCAGTTAGGCGACAGATCCTCGTTCGACTGAAGAAACAGATCCGGCTCCCGGTTCCGGGGGATGACGAACTCGAATGAGAAGGTGGTGTTTTCGCCTGCACCTTGCGTGGCTGAACTTGTGTGATTCAAGCTCGAATCATCGACCAAGGGATTGGACCCGAACAACCATTCCCATGCATTGTTCCAGGCGTCACCATCGGGATTATCCTCGGCTCCATCCTGACCGGCGGGAAAAGAAATGCCGTCCGCCCACTCGGCGTAGGTAAACGGAGCCACGGTAACGGTCATTGCGTCAAACACCTTGACCTCCCCATCATCGGCCTCGAGCCAGAGCTGATGCGTGCCCGGCAGGCTGAAACTTGCTGTCGTGGATTGCGCATTGATGTCGCCAAACGCGGGGCTCGCGGGGCCTGCATACAAACTCCATGCTGTGGTCAATGAACCCGATGCAGGTAAACCATCATCAGTGGCGGAGCCCACCAGATTGGCACCGTCGGTGTAGGCGACGCTTTGGTCGGCACCAGCGGCAACCACCGGCGCAACATTCAGGGTGATGTCCGGAGTTCTTGGCCCCGACGCCAGATCGGTAATCTCACCCGCCGTGAGTGCTTTGTCATAAAACAGGTAATGCGCCACCATGCCAGCAAACGGGTTATGGGTTCCGCTGAGCAGCATGTTTCCCCCGAGGTGACTCTGACTGCTTGTTTCAACCACGCTGCTGTCAGTGATCGTCCCGAGGCCGGACCCACTGACGCCGGCCCAGTCTGTGACACTGGCGATCGCCTTGGTATCGACCAGCGCGCCATCGATGTAGAGTTTGATCTGGTCGTTTGCCAAATCGATCACGCCCACGCAATGCACGAAGCCATCCTGTGCCGAGGCGGGCGAGAGCGTGCCTTCCGCAATGGCACCGCTGGCTTGGGCGTCGACCACAAAGCGGAGCTGGTTCCCGTCGAGGACAAAGGAGGCTCCGGTATTGCCGCCGGTTTCCCAAAGCACCTGCTGGGTGGCTGTGGGAAGGCTTGCGGGCTTGAACCAGAATTCGAAGCTGGCGTTGCCGAGGCTGTAGGCATCGTAGTCCGCCGAAACACCACCGGAGGGAATGGCACCGCCGCTGAATGTCCATGCGGCGTCGATGAAGTCGAGTTGCGGCGCCGGGTCTGCCGTTGTGCGTGTCACGTTTGCGGCGAGCGCCCAGTCCCGCGTTCCGGGCGACTGCACATTTTCCCAAACAGAATCACCGTCGGTGTCCTCCGTCGCATCGTGCGCCAGAAGCGGAGCATACTTGAAGGCGCCCGGAGTGACTGCCCCCGATGCTCCTACGGTTGCGGTGAAATCAACGGTGTCAAAGCCACCTGCGCCGGGGTGGTTGGCTTGGAATCGCAGCCGGTATGTGCCCTCCATTCCAAAACTGACCCCGGTCCTTGGCGCGGTCGGGTCGGTGAAGGTGACGGCACCCGGACCGGACACCTTGAGCCATTGGAATGTCGAGCCTGCGGGGTTCTGCGAGGCACCCACCAGCACACTGCCTTCCACCAGGAGCTTGACCGATGCGTTCTGCGTGACGACGGAATCGACTTTCGGCCACTCCAGTGATGTTTCCACGGCAGCCGCGGCATCATCGTCGACTTCAAACGCAAACAGCTCGCGCACCTGGAGAATGTCATCCGTGGTCAGACGGAAGGTCGCACCGGAATGCGCGGTGTCCGCATCCTGGGACGCGGCCAATGTCACCGTCTGAGGGGTGTTCCAATTTCCTGTGGTGAACGTCAGGCTGGCACCCGAGGCAACGGAGAGGTCAGCGTCTCCGCTGAAATGCGACACCGTGACCACGACCGTCTTGCCGGGATTGGCGGAAAGCTGGACATCGAGTGTCGCCGTGCCGCCCTCGGCGACCTGCACATCGTTTGCGGAGAGCAGCACCTCGTAGTTGGTAAAGATTCCGCGCGGGCTGGTTTCGGCACTGATGGATGCGGCGATGCTTGCCTTTTCCGCATTCATATCGTTCATCACCGCGGTCTGGGAGCCCGCGAGATCCGTCTGCTCCTGAACATCGCTGGCCAGGTTATACAGCTTGCCGTCTCTCAATTTCCAATCTCCCTTGATCACCGCTTCCAAATTCCCGTCGCCATCGAAGAGCGCGTATGCGGAACGCGGTGACGTCCATCCTGGCTCGGCCTCCCAGTGGCCGGAAATGTCCACACCATCGATCGTGCGATCGCCAGGCACGGTGCCTCCCGCCATGGTCACGCACGTGGGTAATAAATCGACCAGACCCGCCACCTGGTTAGAGACGGTGTTGGCGGCGATTTTACCCGGCCAGCGGACCAAAAACGGCACGCGGCAGCCCCCTTCCCAGGTCGTGAACTTGCCATCCTGCAGAGGATAGGCAGAGCCGACGGAGCGGTCCGTGAGATTGATGTTGGATAGCCTGAGCCACGGCCCGTTGTCCGAGGTGAAAATGACCACGGTGTTGTCGGCAATGGCAAGGTCGTCCAGTTTGCCGAGGATGCGGCCGACACTGTGGTCGACTTCCTTGACCACATCGTAGTATTGGCTCACGCCGCTGGAGCCGAGGAACTTCGGCCAGACCGTGCCATCCGCGTTGGTGAATTCCCGGTCGGACGGCCAGCAGGGAATATGCGTCATGCTGTGCGCAAAATAGAGGAAGAAAGGTTTGTCATTCGCGGTGCTGCGCTGGATGAAGTCCAGCGCGGCTTCCGTATAGCGCCAGGTGATTTGCGCCTGCTCGGTAGCCGAGCTAAAGTTGGCAACCTCGACCGTCTCGTTGCGGATGAGGTGGAAATCGCTCATGTCGTTACTGTGCGGAGTGCCGAAGAACTCGCTGAAGCCATGGCGCAATGGCATCATTTGCCACGGGCTGTGTTTGTTAGGATTGTAGCCAAGGTGCCATTTGCCAACCATACCCGTGGCGTAACCCTGCTGCCGCAGTAACTCGGGCAGGGTCACTTCCGTGGTGTTCAAGCCGTTGTTATAGGTGGGGAAAAAAACCGCGTTGATACTGATCCGTCGGTCATAGCGCCCGGTCAGCAGACTGCCCCGTGAGGGCGAACACTTCGGCGAGGAGTAAAACCGCGTCATCCGCAAGCCCTGCGTGGCGATGGAATCGATCGAGGGCGTGAGCAGCCGGGCCTGGTTGGGAGCCGGGATATCCGGATCGGTGTAGTTCGGCTGCGGTGTGGGTCCGGAGCTGGGGTAATAATTGCTCTGGTTGGGATAGGTCTGCGCGCCGATGTCGTTATACCCCAGGTCATCCATGAAGATGACAATGACGTTGGGCTGTGCATTCACAGGGCAGACTAACAGTGGCCATAGGGCCATCAGACACGGCAGCATTTTTTTCATGATTTTCCTTCCTTGCAAAAAAAACCGGCGGACGGACCAATGCCCGCCCGCCGGTTGATCATTAAGAATATTGTTTTACTTACGGCGACGGAAGATCAGCGCAAGTCCACCCAGGCCAAGAAGAGCGGTGCTCGATGGCTCGGGGACCGCCGTGTAGTTGGCGGACACGTCGTAAAGGTGGAAGTTGCCACCCAAGTTGGTGGTTCCGGTGGTATCCCAGTAATACAGGCGGGCTTCCGCGGAAGTGACGCCACTTGGAAGATCAAGGGCACCGGCTGAAACCGTGACCACGTTTCCCGTTCCAGAAGTGCCGGAAGCCTGGGTCTGTAGCGTGCCAATCAAATCAGCAGTTGTCCATGAGGCATCCGTGCTGTAGGCAAACTGGAAGTTGTTGGGCGACTGTGACCCATTGCGCCAGAGGTTGGCACTGAGCGAGGTCCAGTCGAAGGCACCAGCCGAAGCCAGTGAAATGGACAGGTAGGAGCCGTTGGTGAAGGCCGCGGCGGCGGTGGTTGAAACGGGCAAGATGGTGCCGTTGCCTTGGCGTATGTTCCACTCCTCGCCTGCTTGGTAGGTTCCGGCTGAGTTTCCGGTGTTCCATAGCTGGCCATTGGTGGCCACGGTCAAGGTGACGGTTCCGTCATTGTCCGTTACCGGGCTAGGAATGGTAGCACTATTTGCCAAACCCGAGTTATCACCCCATTCGAGGCCGAGGCCAGTTGTGGGCGTTTCAACATTGGAGAGGCGACCTTGGATGTTGATCGTAGCTGCGGATGCGGTCCCGGCGGCGAGCGCAAGGCCGGCGAAACCGGTTATGATAGATGCGTTTTTCATGATGTTTTTGTGTGTGAATCCTTCGAAAGGACCCTCATAGTAGTCATCGAAACCATTTTGTAAACACGGTCAATCGACCGTGTTTACCCGAATTCAATTCGTGCTTTTTTCCAGAATGGAATGGTGCAAACTACGGCTGTTTGACCTCATGGATACTCGCGCCGCACTGAGCCATCGCCGCATCTGCCCCGGATTCACCCTGTGGCTGGCTATGCTGGTGTCCGGGCTGACGGTCGGCTGGCAAGGGATCGCTGTGGCAAAGGACCTCAGCAGTGCCAACTCGATCCAGCAGGATATTGATGCGCTGAAATCCGAGGTGAAAACATTACCGGAGCTCCAGCTCACCCCCACCCCGTGGACCCTGGGCTACCGGTCGGCATTCGGTAAACCCCGCGATCACCCGTTACAGATCGACCTCAAGTTCGTAGCTCCAGCAAGCATCGACCTGCTTGCCCTGCTGCCGACAAGCTATACCTCGGACACCGGTGAGGTCGCCGCGTTTGGCTTCCCTGTGCGTTTTACCATCGAGCGAATACGCGCTGACGGATCGAGCGAAACCATTGTGGACTACAGCCAGCAGGATTACACGGTGACCGGTATCGAACCGCAGCTTTTCCATCTCGCAGAACCTGTTCTGGCGGACGGGATACGCCTAACCGTATTGCGCCACGCAGAAAACCCGACATGGTGGGACACCCGATACGTCACCACCCTTAGCGAGATATTCGTCTTTTCAGGTGCCAGGAACGTCGCCCTGGGCTCCAAGGTCACGACGTCTTCGAGCAATCCTTTTGGGTATGTATGGCACCCTGACTGCCTGGTGGATGGCTTTTCCCTTTTCTCACCCATCAAACAGAACCTCCAGAACCCGTTTGATAATTTCTATCACATGGCCGACTCACTCGCGATCCTTATTGATCTGGGAGAGCAACGCACCATCGATGAACTAAGAATCTGGCCGGTGGTCCATTCAGCCCAGCATAATTTCCCTCTCTCGAGCGGCATCGGATTTCCCACCCGGATCAGGTTGGAGCAACTTGACACCCCTCGGTCGGCCAAGGGAAAGCTGATCTACGAAACCGGAAACAATTTCCCAAAACCGGCATCGAGCCCGCTCATGCTCCGCTTGGCCAATGCCGAAGGGCGCTACTTTCGGCTGAGCGTCCAGAATCCCGTCCTCGACTTCCGCATCGAAAACCGGGCACGGATCGCCCTGAGCGAGATTGAGTTCCTGGCGGATGGCGTCACGCTACCGGCTAGATTTGCCATCCGCAACAAGCGCACAAGAGTGGGGCTGACCAGACTCAGCGATGGTCTCACCACCGAAGGCACCATCATCCCGCTGCGCGAATGGGCCGAAGCGCTCACCCACCGGGCGGCACTGGACAGGAGGCTGGCGATCCTGCAGCAAGACCTGGTATTCGCCCAGCGGCAGGAGCGTGAACGATTGCAGTTCTTCATTGTCATCGCGATCATCATCATCATCACATTGGTGATCCTGGTCTGGCTCATCAAGCTGCTTGCAGACCGTCGCTGGAGCCGCGTCCGGGACCGTATTGCCCGTGATCTCCATGATGAAATAGGGGCCAACGCGAGCAGTCTGGTGCACATGACGGAACTGATCCAGGAAACCATCCAGCAACCGACCGACCTGCAAAACCAGATGTTCGAAGACACCCTCCACACCGCACGGGTAACATCGAGGGAAACCCGGAACTTCGTGCGCTTTCTGGAATCCGACAAAGCCAGCTTCGAGGTCGAACCCCAGATCCGGAAAGTAGCCCAACAGATACTCGGGGGCATCCAGTACAACTGCACCCTGGAAGTCGGCAAACTTGCCAAACAGCTGAGTGCTGCCGAACAATGGGACCTCCTGATGTTTGTCAAAGAAGCACTCAACAACATCGCCAAACACGCCGAAGCCAGCCACGTTGACATCCTCACCCGCCGGCACGCCGGACGCATCGAGATACACATCGACGACAACGGCAAGGGCATGCCCCAAGGCTCACCACCTCCGCACCATCTGGAAATACGCGCAGAACGCCTGAAAGGTGAACTCAACGTCGAGTCCGATCCCGAAACCGGCACCCGTGTGCTGCTCAAACTCAAGAAATAAACCACCATGACCCAGACTATCAGAGTATTGATCATCGAAGACAACCGCCCCTACGCAAAGTCCTTGCAAAGGATGCTGGAGGTTTCCGAGCAGATGGAATGCACTGCCATCTACACCAGCGCGGAAGATTATCTCGACAAGCTGGCAAACAACACCGCTGCGGACGGCGATGTTATCCTGCTCGACCTCAACCTGCCTGGTAAAAGCGGCCTGGAATTGGTCCCCGTGTTGCGGAAGGAAATGCCGAGGAGCGATATCCTGGTGCTCACCCAGAACGATGACTACCACACGACCATCGAAGCCATCCGGCTGGGGGTCTCCGGTTATTTACTCAAGGACGCATCGATCGCATCCATCCGCGAAGCAATCGTTGAAGTCCACGAAGGGTGCAGCCTGATCGACCCGCAACTCTCGCGGATCGTCCTGAAGGCACTCAGCGGCAATACCGATCTTGACGAGGAAAACCTCCTAACCAGTCGCGAGCAGCAGGTCTTGGAATTCCTCGCCATGGGATATGTCAAAAAGGAAGTCGCCGACCGCATGGAAGTCAGTTACCGGACGATCTCGCAATACACGGAAAGCATCTATAAAAAGCTACGGGTCGCCAACGTCGCCGCCGCCGTCGCCGCCGCAATCCGGAAGGGTTTGATCTGATGACCTGCCAGCCCCAGCCGCCGCCACCGCTGCAACAGCCTACAGCTCAGGCTAAAATGCCGGCGCACTCTGGAACGTCATCACTTCCCCGGTCACAGGGTGGCTGAATGACAACTCGCAGGCGTGCAGCTTCATCTGGCCGGGACCTGTGCCGTTTCCGTAAAACGGGTCGCCGACAATCGGGATACCGAGACCTTTTTCATGCGACGCGTGCAGCCGTAGCTGGTGCGTTCTGCCGGTGACCGGGATGAACTCAACACGGGTATAACCACCCTCGATGCCGAGGTTTTTCCAGTGCGTGATCCCCATTTTCCCGTGTACCTCATCGTAGATCTGGATCGGGCGGTTGTCGATGTCCAGGCGGAACGGCAGCTCGATGGTGCCCTCCTTTCCCTCAAACACCCCGTCTAACAACGCCTGGTAACGTTTTTGGGTCAAGCGGTCTTGAAACTGGATGGACAGATGCCGGTGCGCCTCCACGGTGCGCGCCACCACCATCAGTCCCGAGGTATCCATGTCCAGCCGGTGTACCTCCGGGCTTTCCTTGCAGTCGGGAAACATCGCCCGGACGCGGTTGGTCACACTGTCCTTGACGTCACGACCCGGCACCGAGAGCATGCCGCTCACTTTGTTGACAACCACGAAGTGGGGGTCGGTGTGAATGATTTCCAGAAGTGGTTCGGAGTCCATAAGCGGCTGCCAAGCACTGAAGACGACGGGCTTGTGTGTCAAGCCCTACAAGACTGACCTTTGACAACGCAACGGCAGTTTCCCGCTTAACCAACCCAGGGGTGAACCTGGAGCGGTGAACATACTTCCGAGGCCCAGTCGGCCAGTTTATCCAGATCTTGCGTTTTAAAACTGCGTAGGGCATAACGGAAGCTTACCCGTCCGGGTTGTGATGCCGCGAAGTTGGTGTTCCAGTAATTGTTCATCGGCCAGGCCAGCAGCAGCGGGTTTTTATCGCGCGGGTTCTGTTGGATGTCCCGGCCAAAGTTGAAGTCGCCAAATTGGACCAACGGTGCGTCCGGGGTAAACAGCGCCACCCCGTGGCGGTCATCACAGATGGCGGCAAAGCGGTCGGATGTCACCCACCCCCGCGAACAGCCTTGCAACTGATCCCGGTCCAGTTCGATCTTTTCGCCGGCGGTGTCAAAATACCCGCGCCAGCCTGCATCGAGACTCAAGGGCATGGCAAAATAGATCGCTTCCGGCGTGCGGGTGTCCGATTTTACAAGCTCAACCTCGATGTCGATACGGGCTGTGTGACTGTGCAGTGTGATGCGTTGTTCCAAAAATTCCGTACCGCGTGCGCGCAGGGACTGCACGAAGGTGACGCTGGCGGCATCGCCTTCCGTCCGGTGCTCCAGGACACGCTCGGGGGTTTCGCGGAGCACTTTCCAGTCGGGCCTCCAGCACGATTTCAAGTTTCGCTCAGCCTCTAGATCGCGTTGGTAATACGCTTCATGGCGTTCGTCGTAGCGGGGGTCGGGGCGCTCGTGCACGTACTCGAAAAATCCAAGCTGCGGATGCTCTGCGAGCAGGTTCCATCCGCTTTGCTTGTCGATGAAACCGAGAATACGCCCGGTGCTGGCATGGTAATCGAGCCGGTGCCATGGCGACTCGATAAACTCGACCGCCTCGCTGCGCTCCTCGTTCAGGATCGTTGCCGGTCTGGTACCGGCCTCCGAGTCCTCGTGGGTTCCGGTTGTTACAGGGGTGGCCGGGACAAAGGGTTGCAAATCCGTTAGAGTCAGTCGTTTCCACTCGCCGGGCGAAAGCCTGATCGGTCCGAAGCGGGGGGCCGACTGGAAATCGACATAGCGCGCGTCATAGCCAAACCTCTCGCAACGCAGCCTCTTGCGGTCCTCCCGCCATGACGCGGGGATAGCCACCGGTCCGTCGAATGGCACTGATGACGGGTTGTAAACCAGCACCCCTTCAACGGGTCCCCTGCTCTGGGCGGCGTTTTCGGCGAGGGATTCCAGCGCATCAAACAGCAGAAAGGATGCGCGCTCAATGGCCTGGCTGGCGTGATGCTGCTTCAGCAACAACTGCGACCGCACATGCGCGCTATCGAGCATAATCGACCGGTCGGATCCCCAGGTATGCTCGGAGTAGCGCAGGATGGCGTCCACGGCATCCTCCCTCATACGCGATAGTCCAGGATTCCCGTATCCCTTGTCCCTGAGCTGGTCGGCGATGGCCAATTGCTCCACCGCCTGTTTTTGCAGCGCTGTGTCCGCCGCCGTCGAGCCACAACCAAAATTCCAATAATCGGTCCAGTCACCACGCCGCACTTCGATCTCATTTTCCGGTAGGCTTGCCAACCGGTCCAGCACATCCGTCGGGGTGGCGTAGCGGATACGAGGCTGTCCGCCGGATTCATTCCACCGCCGTATCAGCTGTGCCAACTCCGGGTTGGGTGGTGAATTGTCCCAGGCCTGCGGCGAGT
This sequence comes from Akkermansiaceae bacterium, assembly GCA_024233115.1. NCBI lineage: Bacteria > Pseudomonadati > Verrucomicrobiota > Verrucomicrobiia > Verrucomicrobiales > Akkermansiaceae > Akkermansiaceae bacterium. The sequence goes on along the minus strand of JACKQB010000005.1, from coordinate 50,902 downwards.
TGGTTGCCGAGATCCAGACGAAGGGGCAGGTGTAGTTTTTCTCCGTTAGAAAATCGACCAGGTTCTCAATGCCGAGCTTGAACCGACTGTCGTCATTTTCACTCACGTGGGCGAACTGGTCAAACATGCTGTAGTGCAGACCATTAAAAACCGGCAGGGTCCGGCCCGTCGGTGACTCCCAGTGAAAGACACCCGGACGCGGCATCGGCGAGCCGCCGCAATGGGCGTTGATGCCCATGAACAAGGCCTCTATTCCGGCATCTAGCAGCTGCCCGGTCATCGGCCAGGGCAAACCATTGACGTCATGTTGGAGCGCAGTGCGCGGCACAACACCAAGCCTGTCTCTCAATACCTCCAAGGGCTTCAACAACTCAGCCAGCGTGTCGCGGCCCAACAGCGGCGTCATCCCGAATGGCAGCGCACACACATCAATGCGTCCATCCGCGTAGTGTTTGCGGAACCGTTCCATTTCCGTCTCAGCCGCCTGTTTCAGCCAGTCTAACACCGGCCATGTCACCTCGCAGGTCCATTTGGGCGCCGAGTGCGCTGGCCAATCGGCGGTGTCATCAAGCTGATCCAGGGCTTGCTGGATAAACTCGACGTGCAGGCGCTCCACCACCGGCTGACTATGGGTGTAGCCGAGGTCGAGGTGGCTGTGGTGAATGACTAGAATTTCTTCGATGGGTTTCATGATATGGGTGATCGTTATTCCTCAGGCAGTTTTTTCAGCCAGGTAAAATAGAGGCCGACCGCGGAAAGGGTGAAAATGGAGAAAGTGATGGCGGCCTCGACATACCATTTACCTATCAGATAAACGGGGGTCATGTAGAGGCTGTAGATGGCGATGCAGCCGATGACGATATTCAGCATGGCCCGACCAACGGGAAGGGGGGCGTTCATCGGCAAAGCGGAAGCCTCGGCACGTTTTCGCACCTGGCCCCATAGGCCGAAGGGTCTGACGCGGCGGTAGAACTCGTCGATGTGACGCGACTCGACGGGTCGGGTCAACAGCGACACCACGATGCATGTCACCAGCGACACCGCGAGGATTCCGTAGGTGAACATACTGTCGGGCACCCCGTGTACGGCGGACCCGGCGGGCGCAAAATTTTTATACAGCAATACAAACGCCGGAAGCAAACCCGACACACTACCCGCGGCGAACCCCCAGCCATTCATGCGTGCCCAATACCAGCGCATCGCCAGGGGGATCACATAACACGCGAGAAGCCCCCCTAACATCCACGTCCAGATCGCGTTGAGCGAACTGTTTTCGGCAAAGAAATACCCGCAGAACATGCAACACCCGATCAGGACGGCGGATGCCAGGTAAGACACCAGCATGGCCCGGCCTGTGTTTTCCTCATCCCTGCAAAACAAGGGTTGCCAAATGTCGCGGACCATCATCGAGGCGGTTGCGTTTACCTCCGAGCTAAAGGTGCTCATGAACGCGGCGGCCAGGGTGGCGATGACAAGCCCCTTCATTCCGGGAACCAGCAAACCCGATTTCACAAACAGGGGATAGACGCTGTCCGGGTCCGCCAGGGCCGACTCCCGGAACACCGTGAACCCGAGGAATGCCAGGCCGGCGATCACGATCCAACGCGGCACCGCGAGAACCGACCACAGCCCGGCCTGCCACGCGGCCTGCTTTGCGTTTTTCGCCGCCAGGTAACGCTGCTCCCCGTAGCGGCCTCCCGCGCCACCGAAACAGCCGATCAGCCCCACCACCGACCACGCCAGGGCGGCGCCGCCAAAATCTTTCCAGCCCGAGTAATTCGCCGATCCCTCGAATGTGCCGAGCGACGGACTCGCATCATATGCGAGCGATTTCCAGTAGGCCGTTGTCACCGCCGTTTCGCCCGCCCCACTGGCCACCGCCTGATGCACCTCCTGCGCGGAATAATGCATCATGCAAATGACCCCGATGACCACGGAGACGACGACTAACAAAACATTCTGGACAAAATCCGTGATGATCACCCCGCGAAATCCTCCGAACATCACATAGATGCCGGTCACGCCGACAATGAGCAACGCGCTCGGGTGGCCCGGAAAACCAAAGATGACCGCAAATTTGTGGATCACCACGTAGGCCATACACAGTTGTGCGATGCTGAAGACGGTGATCATGATGGCAAAACCCGTCCTCGCCGCCTTGGCTCCGGTGTCGTTTCCAAAGCGCACCACATTCAGCTCGGCCGCCGTCATCACCCCGGTGCGGCGAATCCAGATGGCGGTGAATGACATCAGAATGACCGACGCCGGCATCCACCAGATCATCGTTGTCCACCACGATTTCATACCGAGCACCATCAGCATGGAAATCATCCACACGGTGCCGTCGACCGAGTAATTCGTCGCCGAACCGGAACAGGCGAGCATCCACCACTTTTGTTTGTTGTCCCCCAGGAAATACGAACTCAGACCACTGGAGGATTGACGGGCAAACCATAACCCGGCACCCAGGGTGATGACAAAGTAGGAAACGAGAACGATGATATCGGCGGCGGCCATTGATTTGTTTTTCTTGTTTTGTTAGTTTTGTTCACCACAGGTCACTTCTGCTCCCTTAGTTCCAGCGCCTCCCCAGCGGTCGTCTCAAAGCTCAGGGTGTCGCCTTTCAGAACCTCCTTCCTTGTAGGGCCCACGAGCACCACATTTTTCCCCGGCCATGGGTTGACCACGGTGCAGGTGCGGCCTCGTTCGGAGGTGATTTTCACATACTGCACCCGACTGTTTTTCAGTTCACTCGAAACAAGAAACGCGCCCCAGCAACGGATTTGGTGGAACCGGGCGTCCTTGTCTTTCGGCCAGACGGGAAACACACGGATCACCGACTCCTTGCGCGTGTCGCCGCCCACCGGCACGTGCGACATGCAGAGCATTTCGTTGAGCGTGTTAGGGACGGTGGACAGGTTTTCAATCCCGTGCGGGTTGCCGGCCTGGAAGCCGTTAGGATAGGTGTGCGCCGAATACCTGCGTAGTTGCCCGAGGATGACCTCCGGGTCATACCCCACCCTGACTGCGGCGGGAAAGAAGCTGTTGGAGCCGTTGCCATCGAGCCACCGCCCCATGACATCGATGGTATTGTGCGCCACCTTCAACCACTTGGCGTCGCTATCGAGGCCGATGCAGTTGGCCGGGTAGATCTGCTGAATCCCCAGGGTGTTGTTAGGCCACCATGCCGTTCCCTTTTCGGTATAGCGAAACACCGTTTTCCCTTTCATCTCCTGGGTGCTCCAACCACTGAGGTGGGTGAGGATGTGTTGCCATTTCTTTTTTTTGTCCAGGTCAACCCTGAGGGCGGCACTCATGTCGAGCGCCAGGTCCAGGGAGTTACGGACCATGCCCAGCGAAAGGATCGGGTTCAAATCCTGTCCCGAACCCTCATGAACGGCGTCACCGACAATCACGTAGCGTCCCTTTTCCTCCACCAGATAGTCCTCCCAGAACAATGCCACGTCGCGAACCAGGGGATACACTTTTTTGGCATACTCCAGGTCATAGGAGCACCGCCAACGTTGCGCGATGTTCACCAGCGAGTAGGCTGCGTTCGAGCGTTGTTGGAAAAACAAACCTCCCAGCTCTGCGTTCGCGCCCGTAACATGAGAGGACCTGCCGTTGGTGGTCTCGATTCCGCACGGACCGATCCCCACGGGAAACAACACCCCGCGCGTCTTGGTGACGTTTTTGGCATACCACGCACCGCGTTTTATAAACTCTAACATCGGCGTGTCCTGCGGATCACCCTGCTCCAGTCGGTTCGCCGAATACATGGCGTAAAACGGGGCGAAATGGTTGTAGTTCAAATGGTAGTCGCCATGCCAGGACGGCTCGTCCGTAGTGTCCCAGCCAAAGATCGCCGCTGGAAACCTCAGGTTGCGACTACACGCGCCGATGCCATACAGACTCCGATAATATGCCAGCTCAAGCTCGGGGTCGCCGATCTTGATCCAGGAGCGCTGCCAGTAGGCCGACCACCAATCGCGGTGGGCCCGGGCCATCGCAGCCAGATCCGCCTGTTGCAATTCCCTGGCAGCCTTGACCACGCGGCTCTGGTAGTCGGCGGCGTCAAACACACTGTCCATCGCCAGCACGACGTCAACTGGCTTACCGGGAACTAACATAAAACTCGCACCCGCCGCCAGGTCGCTGCCGCCGGTCTTGCTGGCGGCCACTTTTCCATCGACATAGACGACCATGTCGGAGCCGTTCCAGACCGCCGCGACATGGAGCCACTTTTTCAAAGGCAGGGGCTTGGTTTCCACATAGCGACCCTGCACGGAAAAACGCAGCTTGCCTGCCGACAGGCCAAGGCTCACCCCCTTGTTCCACTCGCCGCAGCTCACGATGTAATTCGCCTCATCGTTTACCTGGTCGATGGAGATCCACGAGGCGATGCTGACGACGTCCGCCGGCAGCTCAATCACCCCGGCATCGACCCGACTCGTCTTTCCACCGGCAAACAGCAGGGCTTTTCCCGCCTTGCCCTCGACGGTTTTGACTCCGTGCGAGTTCGGCAGCGGCTTTTCAAAATCCCAGTGGTGCCGAGGTTTTCCGGCATAGGTGCCATCCCTCACCTTGGTGATATCAGCTGCTGTCAAGGCGCCAGGATAGATCGCCAACTCATCTAACACCCCCTGAAAACTCCAGCGTCCCCCCTGTGCCTGCTCACGCCCTATCTCCACATGAAACGGCTTTGTCTGGGTGGATACCGGCTTTGCTTTCGCCTTACCCTCCTTCACCTCCGCCCCCAGTACCTTCACCGCCACGGCGGCTCCCGACGGGATGTCAACCACCGTCGAGGGAAACGACCGGGCAGCCACTAACAGGCCGTCGCGATAGCCGGCGGTCGATACCGATCCCCTGCCCTGCTTCACCTTCAGAACGGGGTTCACCTCGACTTCGCCGCCCTGTGCTTCGAGTCGGATCCACAGTAAATTCCGGTCGGCAAGCACTCGACTGCTCTGCGTCACCGTTACCGCACCGCGTTTGAACGTCGCTTCCGCCCGTGGATCGTCCAGCGGCATCTCCACCCGGTAGCCGGCGCCCTTGAGCGCGGGGATATCCAGAACCAGCTCGCCGAAGGTCACCGGGCTCGAGTTTCCATAACCGTGCTGGAGTCGCCACATGTCGTTTTTCCCCAGATGAAATCGCTGTGCCTCCGGTGCCCCCCCGATCGCCACCTTCATATCACCATTGCCTAACAAGGGCCCGTCCACGGAATGCGTGGCGGGTGTCCGTGCGGGGACTTTGGAAAACTCCAGCCTGGTATCCGGCAAAAACTCCCCGCCGACAACCGCGCCCGACCCCAGCACGGGCAAGACACAACAACACAACAGGCCACACAATCGCAACGATGGGTAATTCATGCTCGAAGAATACCCAAAACAGCCCGCACCGAAACTGCTAAACTTTGCAACACATTGACAATTTCTGCAATCACGACCAGTATCCCGGATATGCCCGCGCAGCAAAAATTCAATGTCATGCTTGCGTTGGGATGGAATGATCCGGAATGTTTTGCCACGATCATCTCGCAAGCCCTGGAATACGACTGGCACCTCGAACTCCGCGCGTACTACACAGGCTATATTCCGAAGCGTTGGCAAGGTGACGGCATCCTCTACATCCAGGGGATACGCCCCAAACTTGAGGACTTCGTGAGCAAGCAAGCGAAGCGCTGTCCGGTGGTCGCCTTGAACAGCAACCTGCCGAAAGGCCTCAACATCCCGGTCGTCAGCCCGGACAATTACACCGCAGGCAGCATGGCCGCCGATCACCTGATCTCCCGTGGCTACATAGACTTCTCGTTTTACTCCCCCGCTCCAGGCTCCGTGTCGGATGCCCGACAGGCCGGTTTTAAAGACACCGTGCTGCAAGCCGGATTCAGTTTTCATCCGATCAAAAACAGGAAAAACCAGGTCCCTAACACATCGTGGTCGGAACAACAATCCCACCTCAGCCGGCAACTTGAACTGCTGCCGCCGCGGACGGGCATACTCGCACTCGATGACCTGACCGCATCCGACCTGATCGAGGTGGTATTGGAATCGGGTAAAAAAATCCCGGACGACTTCGCCATCATCGGCCTCGGCAACAACCGCGCCGTATGTGAGTGCGCCCAAACCCCGATCACCAGCATCGACCTCCGGACCGAGGAAGTCTCCAGACAGGCCGCCACCCTGCTGCACCAGCTGATGACAGCCCAGCGGGCCAGTCCGGCAAACAGCACCATGGTCCCGGTCGGGGAACTGGTGGCGCGGGAAAGCAGTGATGCCACGATCGTTCACGATCCCCGTCTCAAGCAAGCCGTCCAATTTCTCAAGACCAACATCCTCAAGCCGGTATCCCTGCAGCAGGCAGCCGATGCCGCGGGGATCTCACAGCGCACGCTCTACAGCCTGTTTCGCGATGAACTGGCAACCACCCCAGCCGACTACTTACGCGAAGAGCGCACCCTCATTGCCTCCCGGAAGCTGATGGAGGACCCGGAGCTGACCATCCGCGATGCGGCCCGGCTGGCAGGATTTTCCTGCACCCGGACCCTCAGCAGGAGCCTGAATACCCGCAATCTCAACAACACATAAAATACAAGCTCATGAACAACACACTGCTACAACAAGCCTACGCCCGCTTCGATGCCGCCAACGCCCAGGACCCCAACGCGGTGATCGTGAATGGCGTCGAGCAGCCGAAGGAACTCGTCTTCGCCAAACGTCTGACCGAGGCCGTGCTGACACTCGACCCCGGTGCCTCGGAAGAACTCCGGCTCGCCTCGCGCTGCCAGCATATTTACCGCTGGAAGGTTCCCCGCAGCACCCAGCCGATGGGCCGGGCCGGTTACTTGAAATGGCGGGCGGGATTAAAAAAATTCCACGCCGAAAAATCCGCTGAGATCCTGCGGGAGGTCGGGTACGATGATGACACGATCGCACGGGTGCAGGAGTTGAACCTGAAGAACAACCTCAAGTCAGATCCCGACTGCCAGACGCTCGAAGACGCCTTGTGCCTGGTGTTTCTTGAACATCAGTTCGATCTCTTGATTGAGCACACCGAGGAAGGGAAAATGATCAACATCGTCCGCAAGACCTGGTCGAAGATGAGTGCGCGCGGGCAGGAAAAAGCCGCCCAACTCGAATACTCCGAGCGGGCGGCGGCTGTGTTGGAAAAGGCTTTGGCCGGTTAATGGGGCCTAGGCAAACTCCGCCGGCGGCTTGAAGCCGTCGCGGTATTCCGCGCGCTTGAGGATATGCTTGTTAGGCGGATCGTCTTTGAAGCGGTTCGCCTTGGAGTCCCAGATTAGTTCGCGGTTCGGGTAGCGTGTCGCTTTCACCGTGAGCAAGCCGGCCTCGGTGACCAGGGCACCGATGTTGAGGTCGCCAAGGAGCTTGTTTTTCGCACCGAAGCAATTGTCCACCCAATCATGCCAGTGGTTGTGCGACGCGACCTTCGGCAGCGGGAAGTTGTCCACTTTCTTACCGTTTTGGTAGATGTGGAGGGTGCCGTTGGCCTGAAGGACGATGGTGCCGTTTTCACAAACGAAGATGGTATGGTTGCTTCCGTACCTCGTTCCCAGCGGCAGGCCTGTTTCCGAACACGGCGGGTGGATGTCGTGGTCATTGTAGTGGACGATGAACCGCTCGCCCTTGGTGTAGGCTGTTTTGTTAAACGTCAGCCGTGACTGGTTGTAGGCGGAGTGGCCGACGGGGGTGGAGGGCCTCGGAGTGTCCGTCTGCACACAGATCGGGGCCTCGAGGTCCAGGCCGAGGAAGATGACGTCGAGCAGGTGACAGCACCAGTCGGCGAGCTGACCACCGCCGAACTCCCAGTAGGTGCGCCATTTCCTGTGGGCGATGTCGTTGTTGTAGGGAACCTCTCCCGCGTAGCAGTTTTTCCACAGGTCCCAGTTGATGTGCGACGGCACCGGTTGTGCATCGTAGTATTTCTCCAGCCATGGTTTGTCGAAGTAGTGGTTCACGGCGACCTTGCCGGTCCACGCCCATGCGGAGGTGGCCTTGCCGAGTGCGCCGGACTTCAGAATGGCGATGGCCTGGTTGCGGCCTGCTATGGCCGACCTCTGGTTGCCCATCTGGGTGGCCAGCCCCGGCTTGGCGGCGAGCGCCTTCTTGAGCATGCGGATTTCATCCAACTGCTGGACGACGGGTTTTTGCAGGAAGAGGTGCTTGTCCTTGGCCATGGCCTGCAATGCAAAGACGGCGTGGGAGTGGTCCGGGGTGCAGACAACGACACCGTCGTAATTGTCGATGTCCTTGGTCAGGGCGATGCGGGCATCCGCGTAGGTGGCCGCCTTGGGAAACTGCCTGGCTACCTCGTCGAGGTGTTTTTTGTTGATGTCGCAGAGTCCCGCAATCTCCACCTTCGGGTGTTTCTTGAGGGCGTTCCTGTCCATGGCGCCGATGCCACCGACTCCGATTTGGAGCAGGCGCAGCTTGCTGTTTTTGTTGGCGGACTGTCCCAGGGTAGGAACCACACTGCTGGCCGCTGCCAGCCCCATCGTACCGATAAATTTACGGCGATCAAAATGATTATTCATGTCGTTATATCTATACGGCGGCATATTCGCTTTGTATATGTCATTTTTCCTCGTAAAGATGTCATTTTTCCTCTCGTTCAGGCCGCTGGCCAACAAAGAACCGCTTGGTACATTTTCTAAAGACTCGACTTTTTATCACCCCTCACCTACCCACATGCCCGTGAGCACAACAGATTCTTCCCCCAAAAAGAGCCCGGATCTCGAAGTCAAGGACGCCCAGATTATTTTCAATTCCGTATGGGACGCCCTGGAGGCCGAACGGGGCAGGGAGAAAATGCGTTTCCCGAAGGAGCTTATCTTATTAGGCGGGGCACCGGGCTCCGGCAAAGGCACCAACACCGCCTACATTTGTAAAGTCCGCGATATCTCGTCCGAACCCATTGTGGTCAGCTCCCTTCTCGACACTCCCGAAATGCGTTCGCTCAAGGCCGAGGGCCACATGGTGGGCGACCGCGAGGTCGTGGACATCCTGTTCCGCAAATTGCTTAACCCCTCGTACCGTGAAGGGGTCGTGCTCGATGGCTTTCCGCGCACCAAGGTGCAGGTCGAGTGTATCAAGATGCTCTATGATAAAATGGTTACCCTTCGGCGCGAGTTCGAGGACACCCCCCTCAAGGTGCATTTCAAACAACCCATTTATCACATCATGGTGCTGTTTGTCGATGAGGCGGAAAGTATCGCCCGTCAGCTCAAACGGGGACGCGAAATCATCGCGCACAACGAGGAGGTGAAACGGACCGGTGTCGGCGAGCTTCTCGAGGAGCGCCCTACCGATACCAATGTCGACCTGGCGCGCAACCGCTATCGCACCTTCAAGGAGCATACCTATGAAGCCCTGCTTTCGCTGAAACAAATATTCCACTACCACTTCATCAACGCCCAATTACCCCTGCAGGCCGTCCAGGAGAACATCTTCCATGAGCTGGAGTATCAAAGCTCCCTGGAACTCGACCCCCGCACCTACGATGTGCTGCGGAATCTGCCGGAAGCGGGTGAGGTCATCAGTCACGCCCGACGGGATCTGGTGTACCGGCTCGACCGCTATCATCTGGAACACCCGGAACTCTTCAGGGATGTAGTGGAGCTGATCAATACAAAAATCATGCCCATCATCGTACCCCACGCCATTTCAGGCAGGGCGCATGTGAACACCGAGGATTCATTGTTAGGAAAACCCAAAGCCGTCGCCATGCTTATCGATGTTTTGTCCGAGCGGGGATTTTTTGCCTCCGTGGACATCCATCTCAAGGAAATCCCGAGCCGTATTGACTTGAAGACCGGTAGGATCGAGTGCCGCGAGAAAAAGGTCTTCCGCATCATGATCCGCTTCAAGGGGTCCGAGATCCGCAGGGGCTAGACGGGCAAAGGGGTCCGGTGGGACATCGCCCCCCCGGACACTGGAAATTGGAAATACCCGGGCCGCAGGCGCCGGACCGGTCTAACGGCGACGGCGCAGCATCAGACCCAAACCAGCGGCAGTCACCAGGAGTGCGCTGCTTGGCTCGGGGATCGTGGTTGGCCCCTTTTCAAAATCATGGACCAGGTCAATGGTGCCGATTCTACCCGTATCTATCACGGTCCAAGAAACTCCCTTGCTACCGGAACTGACGGATAGCGCACCATCAAGATAGGATCTTCCCCAGAGGCCCATGCGATACGGCGTGTCCGAGTTGCCCGTCGTGTCGCCATCATTGTCAAAGGGGTAGCCAAATCCCTCCCATGAGGCACCACCAGGACCGGTTGCCAGGGTCGCCAGCTCTGATTCGCTGAAGCTTAGTGAGAAAATGGTGTCCGTGCCCGTGCCGCTACCCGTGGTGGTCTTGGAGTAAGTTCCTGTCATCAACGGCAAGACATTATGGGTGCTCGTCGGTGAGTTGGCGTAAACGGCGGCATAATAATTTCCGGAGCCATCAAGATAAAGTGCGGTCCAGTCGGCATTCGCAGTGTCCGGTGCTGCCGCACTGTTCGTAATGACCAGAAACAGGGCATCGGCGTCACCCCAGTCCCAGTTGCCAATATTCACATTGATGGAAAATGCCGTGTCCTTGACCCAGGTGTAATCGTTGAGTGGGGAAGAGCCGCCGATGGGGCCATTGTCAATGACTGCGGTACTCATGGACATATCCAACGAGTTCCAGTGGCCGCCATTGTCGCTACCGCCCGGAAACCCATCGCTAACACGATCCCAACTATAGTCCCAGGTGGCCGTGACCTGAGCGTGGACGGACGGAAGCACGAGAAGGCTAACAGCACACCCGATGAAGAGGCTTGATGTGATTTTTTTCATAATGCATGTAAGGGGAACATCGGGCATTATAAACCTAACCAAACTTTCCACCAGTCCAAAATACCGAAAAATATAACGCGCCATCCCCCAAGGAATGGCGCATTCATGTTGATTTACGCAGTTTTACTTAGAAGGTTTTTTCCAGGTAAACCAGAAGTTGCTTCCGGTCGGCAAACCCGACTTCAGCGGTTATGGAGAGGTCGTCCGTAAAGTTCCACCGGCCACCGACTAGAAAGTTCCAGTTGTCCTGGTCCTCAAGGTCCACGTTGAAGCTGACCGGGAATGACGGTCCCCCTAACGAGAGGTTGATGTTCCCTGCCTGTGTGTGTTCGGTGCGCTGGTACTGTGCACCAACCCAGAGGGCTCCTTTTTCGTTAAAAACACCGACCTTGGGTAAAATGACCAAGGTATCGATTTCCGCCTCATCCAGCGAGGCGAAGGTATAGGACCCGGTCAGGGAGGCGAAGTAATGTTTGTAGGCGTAGGAAAGGGTCATCCCGCCACCATAGACCCAGCCATCATAGTCGACCGAGACATCACCGATGGGAGCCACCAGACTGACATCCACGGTGCCATCGACCCGGCCACCAATGGCAAAGAAGGTAACAAAGGGATAAGGGGTGTAGGAAAACTTAAGCACCATCGTGTCTGCCGTGTTTTCAATATCGGTCACCGCCCTCTCATCGAGAGGAAACATGGGTGGCAGGACCACACCGACGGGCAAGGTGAAATCGGCTCCTGTTAGCCTGTAGTCCTGTTGCTGGTACACATAGGAGATGCCCAGGGCAAACTTACTCCATTCATACGCCGGTTTTTCCTCGGGCAACGGAATATCCACTTTGTCACCGGCAAACGACGATGACGCGAGCGCGCCCACGACACCTAACATAACAGTTGCATTCATTTTCATAGCGTATCCTTATAACACAAGGCCCAAGGCATGCAATCTGTAAAACGGGCCTGGTTATTCCTTCAAAACCTTCACCTCAATCTTGCGGAACTGGGTTGGATGGCTTTCGGCCTGGATGGAGATCGTGCCCTTTTCGAGCACGGTGCCGTCGTCGAGCTGGGGCATTTTGTATTCCATCACCACCTTGCCACCGACTTTATGGCGAATCACATCACCGCCCTGGACCTCGATTTCAACCGTCACCCATTGGTCGCCGTGGAAGGTTGGCGAGGTTGAATTGATACAATGGCGCTTATCGAGTTTGCCTTCAAAATAGACATGGGTTCCAGGCGTGCAGAGGTTAAGTGTTGGACGATCGCCTTTTCCGTTAGGGTGGCCGCCGAGTAGCTGCACCTCGATGGAATTGGGAAAATCCTGGTCCTTGCCCATACTGGCCGCCGTCTGGCCATGGATCATCAGGCCGTTGTTGCGGAACGCCCAGCCGGGGCCGCCCTTGACCTGGTCGCCGATAAAGCGGTACTCGGCGCGCAGGATGTAGTGGGAGAATTCATCCTTGTAGAACAGGTGGCCAAAATTCTTATCCCACTTTTCATAGTTATCATAATTCACCGTCAGCAGGCCGTCTTTGACCATGAAGGTGTTTTTATAATTCACCCCGAGGTCGTGCCCTTTGAACTTGGGGGTCCAGCCGGTAAGGTCCTTGCCATTGAACAGCTGGATCCACTCACCCTGCGCACCCGCCTTGTCCTCTGCTTGCAGGGCGGCCATGGTAAAAGCCGCTGCCACACAGGAGGCAAGGCATCGTTTGATATTTTGTTTCATTACCCCCTAATACGAGCCGTGAGCCGGATTATTTCAAGTGGAGGATCCATCTTTGTGCTATTTTTCAGTTTTCAAGAGGTGGCCTTTTCATCAAGTTCCTCCCCCCCATGGCCACTTTCTCCAATCCGCATACCCATCAGGATCTGGCCCGACTCAGGCGGTTTCTTTCCGAGACGCTGGCCAAGTCGGGGCTCAAACAACCATCCTCCCAGGTAGAAGTCATGCAGCTGCTCAATCTGGCCTGTGGCAGGGCGGACGAAACCGGGGTACTCGCCGATGTGTTTGGCAAAAATGCGGACCAGGTCCAGCTGACGGGTGTCGACATCCGGGCACGGGAAATCGGCGAGGCTACCGAGCGTTGGAAAAGGCTTCCGGACAAGACGACCACTGATTTTCTCGTCCAGGATGCAGCGAGGTTATCGGATCTCACGCAGCTGTCCGACGGCTTCGATATCGCCTTCATGCGGCATCAGAACTTCTGGAATGGTGATAGCACGTGGACCAGGATCTATGATGAGGCGCTGCATCGGCTCGATGACGACGGGCTGTTAGTGATCACCTCCTACTTTGACCGTGAGCATCGGCTCGCGCTGGATGCCATCCAGGGTCTTGGTGCCGAACTGGTCTGCACAGAAAAAAACCGGTATTCCAGGAAACTCAGCGACGCCCCTTCGAAGTCGGTTGACCGCCACATGGCAATTTTCCGAAAACCCTGACCGAGCCACCGGGAGTTTTCAGGTTGCTATGCATGGGTGTCATCGTTTAGCATCAGGTATGTCTGATAGTTTTACCGAAACAGTCACCACCGGCTGGTTTAGCCGGATTGGAAGTTCCATCAAAGGTATCCTCGTGGGTATCATCATGATCATCATCGCCTTTCCGGTTCTTTTCTGGAACGAGGGCAGGGCCGTCAAAACCCGCAAGGACCTCGACCAGGGTGCCAAGGAGTGCCTGTCGGTCAATGCGGCTACCGTTGACAAGGGCAACGAAGGCAAGCTGGTCCACATCAGTGGCAAGGCAACGACACAGGGGGCGCTCATCGACGAAAAATTCGGTGTCACCGCCGAGGCCCTGAAACTCAGGCGGAAGGTGGAAATGTACCAGTGGAAGGAAAACGCCAAGAGCTCCACATCAAAAAAACTCGGCGGCAAGGAGGAAAAGACCACCACCTACACCTACGATAAAGTCTGGGCCGAAGGGAGGATCGACTCAGGCCAGTTTAAAAAACCCGACGGACATAACAACCCGTCGACCTCGCTGAGCTCACAGTCGTGGTCAGCCACGCCGATCACCGTCGGCGCCTACACCCTGAGCGACGAACTGGTTCGCCAGATTGAGAATTTCACGCCCTTCTCCGCGAGCCAACCCCAGGAAGGCATCGCTCCGATCGATGGCCGTGAAGTCCGGTTCAACAGCGGCCAGTTTTACCTGGGGAAAAACCCGGCGTCTCCCGCCATCGGTGACGTCAAGGTATCATTCACGATCGCCATGCCCACCGATGTCAGTGTGATCGCCCAGCAGAACGGCAACAGCTTTAGCCCGTTCAAAGGGAACGCCGGCACTAGCATCAACATGCTCCAGATCGGCAACCACACAGCGGACTCCATGTTTACCAGTGCCCGGGAAAGCAATAAAATGCTCACCTGGATTCTGCGGGTTGTCGGTTTTGTGGTGATGTTCATCGGCTTCAGTCTGGTGTTCAAACCCTTTTCGGTGGTTGCAGACGTATTACCCATCGCCGGCGATATTGTCGGCGTGGGCACAGGTATTGTCGCCTTCCTGCTCGCCGCCCCGCTTTCGCTGATCACCATTGCCATCGCATGGATTTTCTACCGTCCAGTGATCGGGATTCCCTTGCTACTGGTCGCGGTTGTCGGTTTGGTTTTCCTGATCAGAAAAATAGCCGCCGTCAGAAAAGCCAAGGCCTGATGATGCACCCCTGTGTTAGATATCCGCTCTCCGGCCTCGTGGCTGCCCTGGTCTGCGCCTGTGGCTCATCCTCGGCTATACCCGTGCCGACCGCACCCGTGCCGGCACCGCAGCCGTCGCTTGCCGATGAGGGCTCCTCGGAGCTGCTTCGCCTGATGAATGAAGCCCGGAGAAAAAACGTAGTCCCCAGCTCACCATCGACCCCCGACTCGTTCTGGCGGCGAAAGATCACTCGGACTCGATGGCAACACACCGGTATTTCGCCCACAAGGGTTTGGACGGCTGTCATTTCCAGGCTCGAATGGCGCGTCATGGATACCCGCTATCGCACTCCGCCGAGAATCTAGCCATGGCCCGTGACGCCCGGACGGTTTTTCAGATGTGGTGGGACAGCAAGGGTCACAGAACCAACATGATGAACAAAAGATACACCCGTGTAGGGATCGCGCGCTCAGGTGACTACTGGACCGCGAACTACTCGGCACCCGACGGCAGCTAGGGCCATGCCCGGTAGACCTGTTGGTCAGGAAACGCGGGAATCCTCACATGGAACGGCCTCAGGATGGTTTCCAGCGTGGCTTGCAGAACGTTCAGGGTGGGCTCGCTCCGTCGTGTCTCCTTTCCCGATACCCAGAGGAACCTCCCCCGCTTGTCGACGGTGAGTCGCCACGCGTTTTCCGGAAGCATCAATTCCTCCATCGTCTGCCGCAATACGCGTGCCAAGGGTGGGCTGTCAACACACACACCCTCCTCGGTGTTTACAAAGATTGCCCGACCATCAAAATTCAGCGTCCCGATGTAGCAATACCTGGAATCGACCACCACCGCCTTTGAGTGCAATCCCACCTTGCGTGTTTTGTTAGACCCTTCATTGAGGTATTGCAACGCTGACGGTCCAGGACGGTGCTTGAACTCATAGATTTCCACACCGAGAGCCAGCAGTAGCTTACGGTATTTCTGGTATTGATTATGCACGATGGGGTGGTTGTTAGAGCCGATCGAAGGCAGCAGCAGCCGCACCCTGACACCTCGTTTTCGCACCGAGCTGATCATGTCGACCACCCTCCGGTCGGGCACGATGTATGGGGTCACCAGAATGAGGTCATGCTGGCTTTTTGCAGCCATCCGGATGGTGGCCTCCAGGACCGGGCGCGAGGTGCTGGAGATTTCCGGGGCATCCGCCAGATACTCGGCATGCCCCTTGTGCATCCCTCGATGGAGGCGCGTCAGCAGATGTGACCAGTTCTGCTTCTGGGTTGGGAAAGCACGGGGCAAGCGGCTGTGCATCCTTTTGATGATGGTATTGGATTGCAAACGAAAGTCATCCAGTGCGAGCCGGGGAAAGGCCTCGACACTGTAGCTCGCCCCGCAGTTCCAATAACGGTCAAAACTCCGGCTGATCTCGCTGACCACGGGGCCCGTCATGATGACTCCGAGGTCGACCAGGTTGTATTTTTTCCCGTAGCCAAAACAATGTGAACCAACATTCCGACCGCTGAGAATCGCCAGGGTGTTATCCGCGATAATCGCCTTGTTGTGCATACGCTGGTTTTTCTCCTCGTGGTTGGCGAGCATTTCCAAGGATCTCATGAGCAGCCCCCCGCGTCGGTGAAAGGGGTTATAGATCCTCACTTCGATGTTAGGGTGGGAATTGATCGCAGCTAACTCCTTATCCTTGAAAGTAAGTCCAAGAACCAGGTCATCGAGCAGCAGACGCACGCGCACGCCGCGGTCGGCGGCTTGAAACACACGCTCAAGCAACACGCTGCCAGCCAGGTCTTTCATCCAGAAAAACATCTGGATATCCAGCGAGCTGCGCGAACTGTCGATCATGGCGAGCCGATACTCAAGCGCCTCCTTGTTTCCCGTAATGGGCAGTAGACCATCATGGCGCCATCCCGTCCGATGGCGTACTTTTTCCGACACCCCGGCCAAGGGGCCGTGATCCGGTGCAGCCATGGCAGGTGACGGGATTTTTTCCACCGGCGGCGGCAAGGTGTGACACCCCTGCACAGCCAGACAGGTGGCTACGACAAGAGCCGCTCCACAACCAGCATTCCATGTGCGGTTTTTTGACAACGTTAGACGAGGGTGATTTTCCGACGGCATTGCACCACAGCCATAGACGGGATGCAATTTCTATCCGCAGCGGTCATTTTTTCGGCCGCTGTCAATCCTGGCCGGTCTGGCAACTTTCCCGGTGGTTGGGTGCCAGCATTTCGCGGCGGGGCATGATCCGGCCGGTGCTGCTGACCACCCGTAATGGACTGACCATATTCAATGCCTCACAACAGCGCACTGCGTCTAAATCCAAACCTGAATAGTGCAATGCCGCCGCAACCGCCGTCGAGCAAAGGTAGTCATCACCTATTTCACTGGGGGTGTGAGGTTCGAGGCAGTTACTCCAGATACCCACCATGCCAACAAAATTATAGGAAAAGATCTTGTTTTTCTTGTTGATGGAGCGGTGCACAAACTCGCGTAACCTCACCATGTCGAGCTGCTTCCATCGGTCGAGTCTGTAGACATCGAAGGAATGGTGGGCGAGTTCGTCCAGGGTATCCAGAATGTTAGGGCCGCGCGCGCCCTGGCTGGTGTAGAGGCGCAAGGCCCTGGGGTTATCCGGGTCTTTGACGGCAATGGACAGATGCGCGTACTGCATCATCAGGTAGCTCACGGCCTTGATGTTGCCATGGAGCAGCTCGTCACGCTTTTCCTTGTCCGTCATCCGAAAGGCAACCAGGTCGCCCTCCTGGATGACCTTGCACACATCGTTTAACCCGCTGTCCCCCTTCGTGTGGCCGGCGATGAGGTCAAACCTGGCACGTTTTCCCTTGGGCAGGGCACAGGCCGCCACCTCGGCCTTGGTAGGTTTGATCCAGCGTGGCGGGCCAAGATTGCATCGCAAGCTAGGATGGCAGCTTAGGAGAAGCGGCGCAAACGACAGCAGTAGTAAATTACGGATCACGACAGTGGAGCACCTCCTACACTAAGGCAGAAAGGGTTGCAACGATGAACCCATGATTCGTCAAACGGGTGTTATCATCCGGTCCCTCACTTACCTGCATCAGACGCCCGCGTTGAACGCATGATGCGCCCCTTGCTGGTAAATACCTTTTTCGGACTGACCAGCTGGAACATGCTGCGTTTTTTCACATTGGCCATGTCGAAGCCGGCATAATGCAGAGCCGCAGCCACCGATGTCGAGCAGGTATATGACCCTTGAATCTCATGTTGTTCCCGTGGCTTCAGATCATTGTTCCAGATACCGCAGGCAGCGAGGTAATCATAGGCAAAACCCTGGTCCGATTTCTTACGGGCGATACGGGCAAACTCACGCAACCGCTCTGCATCCATTTCGTCCCAACGGTCGAGGCGGAACACCATGAATTTCTTTTCCTTCAGCTCGTCCAGGCCAGCACTGAAATGAGAGCCTATCTGTGGCAGACACGAAAAAAGCCGCAGCGGCGGTTTCCTGCCCGGAAGTCTGACCACAATCGCCGAGTGACCGTAATCCAGGGTGAGATACGCCAGGGCACCCATCCTTACGTTAAACAGACCGGTCCTGGCCTCCTTACGGGTCATCCAAAAGGCGATCACATCCCCTTCCCTGATCTGGTTCTTGACCTGTTCAAAGTTGGTATCCCCCTTCCTATAGCTAGCCACCCATTCAAACTTCGCCGACCCCTCAGGAGACACCGGCCCCGCTCCGACAGGCCTTGGCATGGGTGCACGGTGCTCGCAGCCCACCAGCATGGCGGCAAACAGAAGCATGGACAGGATTCGTATCACGGACAAGGTGGACACCCTACACCCGGACAGCTGGACATTCAACACCGATCCTTGCGCTACGGTCCTTGCACCGGGTGCCGTTTCATCGGCGACGCCAGCACATCAGCCACTCCTGCCCTTCCCGAGTGGGAAACGCGCGCGCCGGCCTCCGCTCCCATCCAAGTGTGAAGCGGCGGACAAAATGATGATGGATCGTCTCGATATCTGTTTTAAACGGCGGCCCGTCCGCATCCGGTTCGTCGGAAAAAGCAAAAAACACACCAAACAAGACACCGCCGGGCTTGAGCAAGCGGTATGCGGCATCCACGTAGGCATCACGCTGCCCGGGCTGGATGGCACAGAAGCAGGTATGCTCCCAGATGGCATCATAACGACCTTCCTCCCCGTTGACGGGATAAAAGAAATCGGCCACCACATAGCTGATTCCCTCTCCCGGGTTTGCCAGTTTGGCGCCGGCGACTGCTGATTCAGAGATATCAAGCCCCACCGCCTTACAGCCGGCCTTTGCAATCGCTGCCACATCGTGGCCATAACCACAACCGGGAACGAGCACCTTCATATTGTTAGAAAAGTCGCCGTTTTCAAGAAGCTCAGCGAGTGCGGGTGCAGCCTCGCCTTTGTCCCAGGGGGTGTCGCCCTGGAGGTATCGTTGGTTCCAATCGGATGCGGATTCTGCCATGGCTTGAATTAAGCGTACGACACGTCTGTGTGCCAACCATAAAGAGGATGCCGTGAAATTGATGGATGAATGTCGAATGTCGAATGTCGAATAGCGATTGTTGATTGATGAAGTATCAGACCAAGCAAACCTCGACCTTCGATAATCATCACTCATCACTCGCCAATCACCCTTGCCTAACAAGGAAGCCCGAGCCTAGCCCACCACAAACGACAGGGTCCACACAAGAAGCCCTGCCGTTTGTTGTTTGTGGTAGTGGAAGGACTTGCGTCCCTTCGTTTGTTAGGAAATTTTCGTCTGGCTCAGCATCTTGCCGAGCGAGGCGACCGTGCCGCCGATGTCAGCGAGGTTGTTAGGTATGATCATGGTGTTGGTTTCCTTGGCGAGGTTACCGAACTCCTTGACATACTGCTCCGCAATACGGAGGTTGACTGCGTCCGAGCCGCCTGGCTCGTTGATGGCCAGGGCGATGTTACGCAAGCCTTCAGCGGTGGCGGTTGCCAGCAGGGTGATCTCCTGCGCCTTACCCTCGGCCTCGTTGATCTGGCGGAGTTTCTGCGCCTCGGACTCCTTGATCACCTGTTGTTTGTGACCTTCGGCGACGTTGATGGCGGCCTCACGCTCACCCTCGGAGAGGGCGATTTGTGACCGGCGCTCACGTTCGGCACGCATCTGTTTTTCCAGGGCATCCTGCACCGACTTGGGCGGGGTGATATTGGCGATCTCGTAACGCGTGATCTTCAGTCCCCATGGCTCGGATGCCTTGTCGAGGGCATCGATGATGTTGGCGTTGATGGTATCGCGCTCCTCGAAGGTTTTATCGAGTTCGAGTTTACCAATTTCCGAACGAAGCGTGGTCTGGGCCAGCTGGGCCGAGGCAAAGTGGTAGTTCTCGATTCCGTAACTGGCCTTCTGGGCATCCAGCACCTGCATGTAAAGCACACCATCGATTTCAATGGCGATGTTATCGCGGGTGATACACATCTGGGAGGGCACGTCGATGGCGACCTCCTTGAGCGAGTGCTTGTAGGCAACCCGGTCGATGAAGGGCAAAAGGATGTGGAAACCCGCAGTGAGGGTGCGACTGTACTTACCGAGGCGCTCGATGACGAATGCCTGGCGTTGCGGCACGATGCGTGCCGTTTTTACGAGGGTGACTACGACGAGTATGACGAGTCCGATTGATACGATGTATTCCATGGTATGGGTTGGGTTGTTGTTGGTTGAAAAAAATCCTTCCGTTACTTGTTAGGTTTGACGATGAGTTCGAGCCCCTCGCGTTTGATGACGGTGGCAAAGCGTCCGGGCAGAAGTTCCTCACTGCTACGGGCATTCCATTCGGCGCCCTTGAGTTCGACTTTGCCGGTATGTTCGCCCCCACCGATAGTGCGCACGACACGGACTGTCTTGCCGACGAATTCGTCCTCGATATTGTCGCTTCCATTGGATGAGCCACCCACGAACCAGCTGGTTACGTAGCGGCGCAGGGCAAAGAGCAGCACCAGCGAGGAAACCGCGAAAGTCAGGCACTGCGCGGGCACCGAGTCGATGAGGCCCAGCCACATTCCGATGGCAACGACCCAGGCACCGATTCCGAAGAAAACGATCACCACGCCGGGCGCGACGAATTCAAGCAGTATCATTGCAAGGCCCGCGATAAACCAAAGCATTTTAGGGTCAAGTTCAGTAGGCATATGGGAGTGAGCGTTCATCAGCTCGCTCGCATACTCACAGAAAATGTGTCATTACGCGATTATAATTCTAACGATTTATTATAGCACCCGTGGGGTACCGGATCAGGTGCGGCAGGCCCCTTGAGGCAGCTCATGCCTTGCCTCCGGACAGACCGCTTGGAGGCAAGGCGTAGAGCATCATTGCATCATACCGTGGGAATGATTTCCCTTGGCATGGCCGGCTTCAATGGTCGCCCGTGGCGGGTGACACCGGTTTGGCGAGCGGCCATACTTTGATGCTTTGTTTGCCGTCCGCCGAGATCTCGAACGGGCCGGGGAACGGATTGTTTTCCTGCCGCTTGTTGCCCAGGTAATCAGTGTCGAGCCGGTAGGGTGAGGAATCGGGCTGCACGAAGGGAACGTCCGCAAGCCTGACCTTTCCTAACAATTCTGTTGTAACAAGCCGGCGTGTCCGGCCTGTCGCCCAGCTCTTGTCGAGGGTGATTTCCAGGTAGTGGCCGTCCGCTTTTGTCAGCAACTTGATGGCGGGGTCGAACTTGGGGAGGACCAGCGGTGCCGACTCGTGTTTGGAGGGTTTGGCGCCCTTGAGAAACACATTGCCCGCCATGTTCACGGGTTGGGGCGCGGGGTCATACAGCGCCACGTTGGCCCGGGAGCCGAAGATGTTGTTGTAGAACCGGATGTCGCCGCCGTCTATTATGGCGACGCCCTTGAAGGCGGTGGAGTGGGGGTGGTGGTAGGGGGTTGCCCGTCCCTCGCCGATGCGCACATTGATGCTGCCCGCGATGATGTTGTGGGCATAGGCACCTCCCTCCGACAGGTCCAGAAGGGAAGCGGAGGAGAGAAGCATGTTGTTATCGACCAGAAACGGCCCGTGGTTGACCTCGACAAAGAGGTCCTGCGAGGGGCCGTTGTGGTGGAACAGGTTGGCGGTGACGCGGGTGCCCTGTGCCATCCAGTCCAGCCACAGGCCCCGGACGGTGTGGTGGATGTGGTTTCCGCGGATGAGCACGTCGATGGCCGCGTGCAGCTTGATGCCGGCCATTTCGGCGCCGCTGAACAGGCGCTGCACATGGATGTCGTGAACCTCGTTGCCGACAATCGTGCTGAACGCCGCACCCAGGCTGCCGACGATGCCGGCCTGCTCGCAGTGGTGGATGTGGTTGTTGCGGACGGTGTGGCTGCCGACGCTCTCCTTGTTCCAGCCGTTCTTGAGTGCGCGGCGGACGCATTCGGTGTAGGGGTCGGCGAGTCCCTTCTTGTTGGTGTTGTCGAATTCATCGCCGTACTTGCCGAGTGCGATGCCGGTGCATTTCGAGTAACTGACTTCGTTGTCCTCGATGATCCACCCCTTGTTCCAGTAGGCGGAGACAATGCCGAACTGCCCGGCGGACGGGGGTGCCCAGTTGGTGGCGGCGTTGCGGAGGTCGAAACCGCGGACGGTGATGTAGTTGATCCCAGTTTTCTCGGGGGTGAACACGGTGCGGCGGACATTGATCTCCACCGTGGCTTTGTTAGGGTCCGTGTTTTTAAACTGCGCCCAGATCGTGGTGTTGTTCGCGTCCACCCGGCAGCTCCACAAGGGGGTGGTGCCGGCGGGTTTGAGAACCTCCTCGAGCTTGGCGGCCTCGGTCAGCCAGTGGCCGTCGAGATAGACCGCGCCGGTATGATGGTCGCGGCCTTTTGCATTGAACCAGTCGCCACGTATGAGGTCGCTGTACGGATTGAATTCGCCGAAGAAGCTGTTCGGGATGGTGACCTTCCAGGTGTCGTTGTCCGCCTTTTCCCATCCCTTGATGATTTCCGAGCCGGTGATGACGACCTTTTCGCCTGCGGCCGCCTGATAGACGATGCGCTTGTCCGCCGATTCTCCGCCGCGTGGCGGGCTGACGCGCTCGCGATAGACACCGGCGTGGACGGTGATGACATCGCCGGGCTGTGCGACTTTTGCCGCCGCCGAGATGGTTTTGAGGGGTTTGGATGGAGCTCCGTCATGGGTGTCATCGCCGTTGACAGCGACATGTAATTCCGCACCAATCAATAGGGTAGGTGCTCCCGTGATCCATAATAGCGTAGTTAGTATTTTCATTGTTCTAATGGGTTTTACGGGAAGCGTTCTCTATTTATTTCAATTGATGACACCCCCTTAGAATAAGCCAGCGTTGCCCCGGCTTTGCTCCCCTGAGGACGAGGTGTTTGATGAGCGATGGATACGACAACCTGGATCTTGAAACAGAACCACTTGCTTCGTGGGTTGACGAGTCCCGTAATGGATCCCAGATTGGGTGTGTGGAAACAACGTCCGTCACCTGTCCGTCGTGTTTTGAAGTGTTTGAGGTCGCCCTGCCGCCGGCGGATGAATGCCCGTGTGAGGTGGACTACGACTGCGAGGTGTGCTGTCGACCCATGATCATCAGTTTTTCAGAAAACATGGCAGACGCCCGCAGCCTCAACGACTAAAGCCATGGCCCAATATCAACACATCGATGGTCGCGAGAGCTGCCCGTTTTTACCGCCGTCCCCCGATGTCGTTCGCCCTGCCGAGGCACGAGCGGTCCGGGAGAACGGCGGCCGGGGGGACTACTACCTCGCCGCGCTCACCTGTGCGCAGTCGTTGTGGCTGGAGGGAAAACCCGCCCAGGCCCTGCTTCAGCTCAACCATGCGATGGGCGTGGCAATGGAGGCGGACGACCCCGTCGTCATCCAGTGGCCGCTCCCCTATCAAGCCAAGGTCTGGATTTTCACCCGACGGCACGAGGATGGCTTTATGGGCAATCCCACCCGACACTACCAACACCTCGCCAGTCGGATGAGCGGACCTAACAGTAAATTGCGCAGCTGGCGCGCCTGGGCCTGTTTTCATCTGTCGGAGCGTGTCCTCCCGGCGGATGAATTCCCCCGCGACAGGCGACAGATTGAAATGGAGGGCCTTGTGATTCCTGCTTGGGAAACAACGCTCCATGAAATCAACCAACTCGGCACCGAAGGGGAGGTTGAACTCTTACGGCTGATCTATCAGGCGTAGCGAAGAGTTTACACGCTTCGTCGATGCAAGGGGTATCGAAGCGTTAACCAACGAAGGACGCAAAACCTTCGCTACCTCGCTTGGCGCGCTTCCGCCTTCAGCTCTGGGATGAGTAGTAGTGATGATACCAGGATCAATGCGGCTCCCCCGATGGCGACCGCACCCGGCCCCAACCATCCAGCCACACTAAAGGCGATCACCGGCGCCAGCACCCCGCGTACACCCGTGAGGCTACTGTGCACACTCATGTATTCGCCGACATTTTCCTCGGTCGCAAAGCGGGTCACCCACAGGCTCCACAGGATGTTGCCACCTGACCGGCCAACAGCATGGAACACCATGCCCAGACACAAGGCAAAGTAGCTGCCCCCCAGGTAGAAAATCAAAATGCCGATAAAGAAAAAGACGTTCACCATGATCCTGACGCGGTAAAACGGCAAACGGTCAAACACCATACCCCACGGCACGATACAGACGATGAATACCAGCATCGGGATGGTGCTGGTAATCAGCCCGGCCTTGTCAGCGGTCAGTTCGAAGCCGTAGACCGGGTTACTGATATACTCCACGAAAAGTGCAAAGCTGAGCAGGTTTCCCATACCTAACAACATCCAGCAAATCAGCAGTTTGCGAAATGCCCTGTCCTGGGAGACATGCTGGAAGGCATCAAACAATTTGAGGCGTTGGGTCTTCCTGAGCCTCACTCGCGCCATGGCAAACACACACCCGGCCATCACCAGACAGCAGGCCGCGTAAAACCAGAACAGTCCGTGGTAATCCCCGCCTTGTCGGGCCAGCCAAATACCAACGCCGATACCCGCAACCGCCCCCGTCATGGCGCGGACCACGCCTGCGTAGGAAAACAGTTTTCCCCTGACGCGGTTGGAATAATGTTTGCGATATATCTGGGAAATCAACGGCGAGCCCACAGTCAACATCACAGCCGACAGGCAGATTCCGGCCAGATACAGATCGAGCGAGTCGCCCGCCATCGCCGACATCGCAAAACCAAGCGCCGACGCGCACCAGACAAACACCGAGGCCGCATTCACCGAGCATCCGAGCCTGCGGACAATCTGCACGGTGAACAGGCTTAGCAGCAGACCGACGCTTGCCGCGCCGGCAATCACCATCTTCATCCACACCGGCGCACCAAACACGGTGATCGCCACATACATCGCAAAGGTCGAGCCCGCCGTCTCGATGAAACCCTGGGGCACCGACCGGACCAGCTCCAGGCCGAAGGTCCGTTGCTGTTGTCCGATATCATTGCTCTCCCCCGTCATGCCGGAGATGAACGAAGTGTAATGGCGGCTAAAGCACAAGTGAATTGATTGGTGTTAGAATTTTTACCCATTGACGCGCCCAAGAAGTAATGGTACCTGTCGCAGATACCCATGTCACTCTGCGTCAGTCACTTCCAGCCATCTCCCACGGGAGGTGCCAGGGGGCGTGGTGGCAGGAAACGGGGACATCTGACCCGATTGAACACGAAGTGGACAAGGTGGATGGCTGTTTTTGTCATCGTCGTCATGCAACTGCCCACCCTCTTGTCGGCGGCCTTACTGGTCGCCCAAAACGGCTCCGACCACGAGCTGCGTTGTGATGTTTCACAGGATGGCATCCATGTGTCACTGGTCCATTCCAACCAGTCCGGGGTCCATCAGCACAATGCCCTGGAGAGGATCCTGCTCTGTCAGGCGGCCGACGCACCGGACCATCCCGACCACCGGTTTTCTTTTTCCCAACCGTCGGCGCTGGACACGCAGAGGGCCGGCGACACACTTACGCTGCCTTCCCATCCCATGGAGATCTCCCCGTTGAGTGCCATGGTGCCATGCAAGTATCCGGCACACGTATGCCGCGTCCCGGCCCTTCTGTCCGGGGGGCCCCTCGAGCTTCCCCGTGATTGCCGTCGGGGAACAGTCCTGCTCTTTTGATCCGAAAAGGGATTTTTTGAACCGCGCCCACCCGCTTGTCCTGGCGCGCAGCCTCTTTTCCTTGATCCCCTGACGGATCGTCTTTTTTCCATCTGAACCATTGTCCATGTTATGAAACAGCTCCTGCTCACCGCCCTCTTTCCCGCACTGCTGCATGCCGCCGCGCCGGAAGAATACACACTCACCAACATCACCGGCTGGACGCCCGCCCAACTGGCGGCACTACCGCATTTCGACCGCTATGTGCCGGTGAAACCGACCGCCGCCTCCACCGATTTCACCCCGGTATGCTCCAACGGCATCGGGCTGGTCACGGGAAACCGTGGCACCCTCGGCTCCTACGTCGTCTCCGCCACGCAAACCAACATCGAGCCGTGGGGAACCTACTACTGGTCATACTGGATCTGGGACGGGAGGGACAATCACTTCTACTCGGGAAACGTCAAACAGAGCGCGGTGCGGGCCGCCAACGTGCTTGGGCAGGTCATGGGCTACTCGACCATCGCGGGCAGCGGCAGCTCATCGCTCGACTACGACTCCCACCTCTATCTCCGCGATACCACCACCGGCGAGCATCTCGATCTCACCCCGACCGCCCACCGTGCCGACCCGAGGGACATGAATGACCACGGTGAAATCACCGGCAATTGGTCGGAGACCTCCGCCAGCCACCCCTTCCGGCGCGCTTCCGGGGGCACATTTACCGACTTTGTGTTTGATTACCCCTACAGCCATTACATCGCCCCCTCGGTGATTAACAATCACGGCCACGTCGCAGGGATGATCACGATCTGGGAAACGCCGAGAATCCACCACCCCTTTTTCAGTGAGTCCGGCAGCGCGGTGGTGACCCTTCCCTACCCGTCCCAGGCATCGCCGGACACCGGCAGCATCGCCGATATCAACGACCACGACATCCTCGTGGGTGAAGCGCATCAATCCACAAACACAACGGAAACCAGTGCGGTGCGCTGGTGGCAGGACGGCAACACCTGGGTGGCCGAGGACCTCAATGAACTGCTGGTCGACAACTTCGACTTCATCCTCGACCGCGCCATCGCTGTCAACGACGCAGGCCACATCATCGCCACCGGCCACGCGGACGGAGGCGCGGACAACACGTTCAATACCCACACCTTTCTTCTGACACCGGTGACATTTCCGGCACCCACTACCACCGCGCTGCAGCCCTCTAACATCGGAGCCACCTCAGCCGACCTCCGGGTTAAAATCAACGCCGCCAACCTCACCACCTCCTCCACTCTGGAGTATGGCACCAGCACCAGCTTCGGCAGCACCGTCAGTCTGCCCGCGAGCAGCGGCACCTCACCCCAGCTCGCCCTTGCCACCGTCGCCGGACTCAACCCTAACACCACCTACCATTTCCGGGCGACATCAACCAATGCTTCCGGCGCCACGACGTCGAACAGCTACAGCTTTACCACACCATGGAATTGGGCCAGCTGGTCCACCACCACCCTCGGCTCAAGCGACCCTGAGGCGGACACGAACCAGAACGGCCTGCCGGACCTGATCGACTACGCCACGGGAACCACCGCCCACCCCACCCTGGCAACCACATCGACACAGGCGAAGCTGACCTTCCGCCGGTCGTTGATTGCCGACGGAGTGACGATCATCGTCCAGGTGAGCGATGACCTCGTCCATTGGCAGGACGGCTCGACATACAGCCTGGGCAGCGGCAGCTCATCCAACGCCACCACCACCGAGCTCAGCCGGACTCCCGACGGGACGGACGGGGAAATGGTCACCGTCGGCACAGACCTCGGCGACCACACCTTCATGCGCATCAAAGTGACCGCACCCTGAACCCGCCCCTGTTTGCCGCCGATTTCCTATAAAACCGCCAGTAACCATCCCGCTGCGCCCGGTCCCCGGGCAGGGCGGGAATCAACAGGTTCATGCCTCCGGACACCCGGCAACCCACCTCCCCCATCCTCCAACATCCATCTTCCAACTTGCATCTTCCATCCTAGCTCCTACAGCTTGTCCGCATGTCCTACGAGTCCGACCAGCTTCTCAGCGAGTATCTCCTGATGCATTACGGCACCGACGAGCAACTCATGCCCTGGGGTTTTGGTCCGAGCGAGGCGATCGGTTTTCCCGTGCGGACGGTCGACCGTTTTCCGCCCGGCGAGTGTGAGCGGGCACTCGATCTCGGCTGCGCGGTGGGTCGTTCAAGCTTTGAACTCAGCAAATCGGCGGCCCAGGTCACCGGGATCGATTTTTCCGCCAGTTTCATCAATGCCGCAACCCGTCTCCGGGACCATGGTGCCATCGACTACCCGCTGCGCGAAACGGGAAACCGGACCGTGCAGGCCACGGCGAGGGTGCCCAAGGATGCCCGGCCCGAACATTGCCGGTTCCTCTGCGGCGATGCCATGAACCTGCCTGATGATCTGGGGCGCTTCGACCGCGTCCATGCCGCCAATTTAATCTGTCGCCTCCCCGAGCCGGAAAAACTGCTATGCCGCCTTCCCGGCCTCGTCAAACCCGGCGGCTACCTGGTGCTGGCCACACCGTGCACCTGGCTCGATGCGTTTACCCCTCCTGACCGGCAGCCCGACGGCGACACCTTTGACTGGCTTGAAAACCGACTCACGCCGGCGTTTGAACTCATAAGCCGCGCTGACGAGCCTTTTTTGATCCGGGAAACCGCCAGAAAGTTCCAGTGGACGGTTTCGCTGGTAACCCTCTGGAAACGCAGGCTTTAAGGTGCGTCCTGCAATGGGCCGGGCACAGCCATGGACTCGGCCCGGGCCGGGTCCGAGCTTGACTTCGCCCCCGGTCTTGTGTAAAGACCCTCACTTCCCCAAGGAACCCCACCCCTTCCTATCCATCACAAACACTTACCACCCGCAGACGGCACTTTTCTTCAACTCTATGTTCAACAAGATTCCCTTCCACCGCGTCAACTGGATCACCAGCATTTTCCTGCTTGTCACCGCTCTCACCGCACTCATCGCCGTGCCTGTTTACCTCTACCACTTCGGTATCGACTGGTTCCAGTTCGGCATGTTTTTCTTCTACGCGACGGCCACCACCATGAGTATCACCCTCGGCTACCACCGTCTGTTTTCCCACCTCGCCTTCAAAGCCAGGTGGCCGGTCAAACTCACCACGCTCCTCTTTGGCGCCTGTGCTTTTGAAAACTCCTGCCTCGACTGGTCGTCCGATCACCGCACGCACCACAAACACGTCGACCACGACGATGACCCGTATGATATTTCCAAAGGTTTCATGTGGGCCCACATCGGTTGGCTCATCTTCAAAATCAGGCCCGAGCAACCTGTCCAGAATGTCAATGACCTGCTCAAGGACAAACTCGTCGTGTGGCAGGACAAGTATGTGCACGGTATCGGCTTTGTCCTCGGCCTCGTTGTTCCCACCGTCATCGCCTATATGGTCAACCCCGTATGGCACTACGCTCTCGGTGGCTTCCTGCTCGCTGGCATCCTCCGCATCGTGGTGGTCCAGCACTGCACCTTCTTTATCAATTCACTCTGCCACACCATCGGTAAACGTCCCTACAACACCGACAACACCGCGCGTGACTCCGCCATCATGGCGCTATTCACCTGCGGCGAGGGCTACCACAACTACCACCACGCCTTCCAGCACGACTACCGGAATGGTGTCAAACCGTGGCAGTTCGACCCCACCAAGTGGATGATCTGGACGCTTTCGAAAATCGGCCTCACCAGCGGGCTGCGCCGTGTGCCCGATGAAAAAATCCTGCTCGCGGAAATGCGTGAGGCACGCCGTCAGGCCGAGCGCATGGCGGCAATGGCGCCGGACATCCCGCTCAGTGAAAAAGCCAGCGAGATGTTCCACAATTTCTCCCAGCGCCTCAGCGACAGCTACTCGGAACTCGAGCAGGCGGTGTCCGACAAGGTGGAGGTGTCGCGCAAGGCCATGGCCCAGTGGCAAAAGGAAACCCGCGAACTCGTCCGCCACATCTCGGTCATGAACCGTGTTGTCGGAACGTAATGGCGTGGACAGACCAGCAGCTGAGAACATAGCCAGCCCAACAAGTGGTGGGTTCGCCGCATGACGGCCTGTTCTCCTGTGCCATTGTCCACCCACCATGGCTCATTCTCAACGCCTGCCCATTTTCTTCATGTCCATTTTCTTCATTGCCAGCGGGGCCGTGGCTGCTTATCAGTGTACAACACACCACCCACGACGACCCCAACTGGTATTGTTGTTATGAAAAACCACACCACGCTCCTGCTTCTCACCGGCCTCGTCGCCGCGTTTTCCTCATGTGCCAAAAAAGAGGACCCCGCGCCCGAGCCGGTGAAACAACCCGTCGTCCAGCAGCAGGCCCCGCCGCCGGCACCTGTGGTCGAGACCAACCCCACCAATCCCTTCAGGACCCCGGCCGACGATATGAAATTACCCACCGCCGACCAGATCGCCGAAGGCAAGGACTCCTCCATCGGCACGGGTAGCCAGCCTGTGAACAACCCCGATACCGCACCCAGCGTGGCGGTCACTCCGCCATCGGCCCCTGCCACCCCTGACGCCCCGGAGAAGCAGCCGAAAAAAGAGGACCAGCTCGCTCCCGGCGAATAAAAATCCGTAGTGCCGGGATTGAAGATGAAGTGCGGCTTCGCTGAAATGGAACGTAGGCCCTCCTTCGCACAAGACTACGGCAGGGCACAGTAGGCCTACTCGGGAGAAAGCGGAGGCAATGCACGATATCTTATCAGCCCGACGGAGGAGGAGGGCTGCAAGTCAGCATGGCAGCATGGCGTGAGTGGGCGAACGCAACCCTCACGCTCCAAATCTAAAACCTCACCCGCACCGACCAGCCGCTGCCACGGTAGCCGCCATTAAAGCGGAACGAGGAATGTCCATGACCTCCGCCATGGTGATACGTAGGCCTGCAACTCCAGCCGTGGCTGTAATACGGCCGGTAGGAATATCCGTAAGCCGGATAATACGGGGCATAGGGGTCCCAGTCATAGCTACCCGAACTTCTTGAACTCGACCTGTCGAGCCGCTGGGCCTCCATACGCGCCAGGCGCTCTTGCTCCAGCTTTTTCCAGCCGGGCACGTACACCTTTTTCTTTTTCTCCGCCGGTGTCACCTTCACCACCTTGCCATTGGCGTCATACCAGACATCCTTCTCCCCGGCAGACGCAGCCACCGGAAAAACCATCAACACAGCCAAACAAAGTATCGTTTTCATAGCATCGTCAATCTACCCCCTATCCGACGACCCCGCAAACCCTCCATGCAGAAAAAATAGCCGCATCCTTAATTTGGTATTTGGTTTTTGGAGATTGGAACTTAAACGGTGTGCATGCGCCAGCCCAAGAAGTTCAAAGCTTACCCCTTCGATTACCACCAGGAAATCGAGGTGGAGATCTCCGCCCTGAGTAATCTCGGTGTCGGAATCGCCCGGGTGCGTATTGATGACGAAGCCTCCACTGCAACCAAAGATGACGGCGCAGCCACCCGTAGCCTTGGCGAAGGGTGGGTGGTGTTCATCCCCTCCGTCCTGCCCGGCGAGAAAGTGCTCGCGCGCGTCTTCCGTAACGACAAATCCCATAGCCAGGCGGACCTGGTGAAAGTCATCAAGCCGTCACCGGACCGACTCGAGCCCAGGTGCGAATTGTTCGGAAAATGCGGCGGCTGCCAGTATCAGCATCTTTCCTACGAGAAACAGCTCGCGTGGAAAACCCGCCAGGTCGAGGAACTGCTGCAACACATGGCAGGTGTCAAAACCACCGTGTCCCCCGCCATCCCATCCCCCGAACAATGGGGCTACCGGTCCAAGATCACGCCGCACTTCAAACGTCCACGCGATGGCAAGATCGGCGACATCGGGTTTCTGCTGGCCGGACAACGCTCGCACCTCGTCGATGTGCCGCACTGCCCGATCGCCATGGCCGAGATCAACGACGCCCTGCCCCGCATCCGTGAACAAACCCGTGCCAACTCCAGGGCCTACAAAAAAGACGCCACCCTGCTGCTACGCGCCACCGAGGGTCGTGTCGAGACCAACCACCGCAACCCCGTCAGCGAAACGGTTAACACCGAAAACGGCGACCTGACATTCAACTTCCTGGCAGGCGATTTTTTCCAGAACAATCCGTTTATCCTGCCCGCCTTCACCGGCTACGTCGCCGCGCAAGCCTCCTCGGGTGGGGCCAGATACCTGGTCGACGCCTACTGTGGCTCCGGCCTCTTCTCCCTCTGCCTGGCACACAGGTTTGAAAAAGTCGCCGGCGTTGAAGTCAGTGACACGGCCGCCGACTGGGCACGGAAAAACGCCTCCCTCAACGGCATCACCAACACCACCTTCCTCGCCGCCAGCGCCGAGGCGATTTTCAAGGACATCACCTTTCCCGCCCGCGAAACAGCCGTTGTCATCGATCCCCCACGCAAGGGCTGTAACCAGGAATTCCTCGACCAGCTCTTCGCCTTCGGCCCCGGCAAAGTCGTCTACGTCTCCTGCAACCCCGCCACCCAGATGCGCGACCTCAAGGAGTTTCTAACAGCTGATTATCAACTCAAGGAAGTCCAGCCCTTCGACCTCTTCCCCCAGACACGTCACCTTGAGTGTGTGATCGTGTTAGAAAAATAAGTGCGTGGCGAAGCAATGCCGCAACACGTGGGATGTCAGATGGAGTGCTCTGAAGGCATATCTCTCCATCCCACTTATCCTGAAACGTCCCAGACGAGATCGGGCCAATAAACGGCTTCATGATTGGGGCCATAGAGAACGCGGCCACTCCGAGAAGCGGCAGGACAAGAAGTATCCGTGGCAATAACGTGGCCACCAACCCTCCTGCGACGCCAAGGAATACAATTAGGAGCTCAGTCCCCTCGATGCTGCGGAACTGGTAATACCAAGATTGCTCCGGAAAGACATGTGCGTAGTATGCCGCAAAGCTTGCGCCGGGAATCGCCGCAACCAATGCCAGTGTGGTAAAAAGAACCCGCTTCTTCTGCGAAGCGTCCTCTGCAACACGGTAGACCACGAAGAAGGCTACGAACGCCAGAATCGTAGATATAACGCCGAGCAAGTTTGGATACATTTTATTGGAGCGTAGAGAACAACCGCCGCGTGTAAAACAGCCGCAAATCATTCATGGTTTTAACTAAAAACGGTCTCGGACTCAGGACGGTTAACGGTCGGATGCTTCGCCTTGTTCGGCCAAATTTATTGATACACGTCTTTCCGATGGCCAACTTTAATGACCAGAACCTTCAACCGATCATCCTCGATCTCATAAATCACTCGGTAAACACCAATGCGTATCCTATACGTATGGTCAGAGCCAGATAGCTTCTTACTGCCAACTGGACGGGGTTCACCCTCGAAGCCCTCGATAACGGCAAATATCTTGGGGATATAACGCTTATCGATGCGGCGAAGATCTTTCTCCGCGCTCCTCGTCAGTTCAACCTTGTAGGAGTCCATCTGCAATCAAGCTCTTCTTAACGTCAGCAAGCGATACTGTCTCCTCATCTCGCCGCTCAGCAACCGAAACAAGGTCAGATACGTCTTCCATCAACTCCTGATACTCGGAGATAGGAATGACCACCGCTAGCTTATCGCCACGATCATCAGTAATATATTGCGTGTTCATGTGGACATGATACATCTACAGTTCTGTTTGTCCATAATTATTGCCGAACGTAAAGCTCAACCGCCGTAGGGTCAACCGTGATAAATCAAAAAAGGTCTTTCGCTCTTAAAGTCTGCGCGTCGAGGACGGTTAACGGTCAGAGACTATGAGTGTTTTCAAGAGCGCGGACAGGCGCTCATTAGTACAAACTTTTCTCGCAATGAAAACATACGTAATCAACACCCGTCCGCTCAAGCAGTTTCCTTCCATCGCCAAAGAACTCAAGAAAAATGGAACCCGTCCGCTTCTCTTCCACTTCGGCATTGATGTCGAACTCAAGGGCGTCGCCCTCTCCGTCATGATCAACGGCGGCTCTCCTCGCTACCTCGGTAAATTCACCCGCCAGCTGTTCATCAAGCTCGCCGGGGAACTCATCACCCTCGGCCACACCGTACACTCTATCCAGGAAGCCTGCGGCTTCGGTCCCTACCTGCACAGGGAATTACTCGAACTTGGTGTCCACTC
This sequence comes from Akkermansiaceae bacterium, assembly GCA_024233115.1. NCBI lineage: Bacteria > Pseudomonadati > Verrucomicrobiota > Verrucomicrobiia > Verrucomicrobiales > Akkermansiaceae > Akkermansiaceae bacterium. The sequence continues at coordinate 17,132 of JACKQB010000005.1, read as the reverse complement.
CATCATCGTCGCCCCCAAGAAACTCGACGGCAAACGCAAGACCGACAGGTCCGACGCCAACAACCTCGCCCAGGAACTCTGGGACTTCCAATACAATGGCAACAAGAAACGCTTCAAGGTCGTGCGCGATCTAACCGACCCCCAGCGCGAGCAACGCGCCGTCTCCCGCCAACACCAGCAGCTCCAGAAAAACCGCAACATGCTCTCAGGCAACGGGCGCAGCCTGATGCACGAACACGGATTCTACAATGTCCCGGAAGGATGGTGGGGAGCACGCAAATGGATCAAGCTCAAAGCCGACCTCGAACAATACAACCCGTGGCTGCTGACGATGATCGAACCGGTCCAACAATGTATCCAGACGCTGCACAAACGCATTTACGAACTGAATGAAACAGCCAGGGAAAACCGCAGTGCGCAACAACAAGCCAAAGGCCTGGGAGAGTTCAGCTTTGCCGTCATTGAAAACGAAATCGGCGACTGGCACCGCTTCAAAAACCGGAAACAGGTTTCAAGTTTCACGGGGCTATGCCCCGGCGAGAACAGCTCCGGGCCCAACCAGCGTTTCGGATGTATCGACCGGAGGGGCAACAAACGGATTCGCAAACAGCTCGTCGAAGCCGTCTGGCGGCTTCACATCTGGAACCCGGATTGGCGTGGGTTCAAAAAGTTCCCCTACGTCTTTGGCCAAGGCGTCAAGATCAGTGCCGCCGTTCGAAAAAAGGCCGTCGTTGCCTGTGCGCGCATGCTCATGGTCGACCTCTGGAGACTCAACACCGGTCAAACCACTCTTGAGAACCTCGGGCTCATCCCCGCTGAACCAACAGCCAAATAACAACCCAGCTTAAGATACTAACAAATTATAGAATATAACAATTTCGTTCCACACGCTGCGCAATGGCAAAATTTGAAAGTGGCGGGGAGTCGATCGGAGCTGCATCTGGTCTGCTCGCCCAAAGAGCGACACGACGGTTAGAGTGGTCACTCCCCCCGCTTTCCCTGCGGACCGAAACAGGTCCATTGTACTTACCTCTGGTTCAAAACGAATCAAGTGACGTACGGATAGGAGAAGGATCCACAGAGCGATCCACAACATGCAGGGAAAGGCCACCGACTAACGCCTGCGCAGGCCCGCCGTTTAACGGACAAAACCAGAAAGTCAGTCATGATCTCTGGTCGCCTCCGACGAACTCGTCACCGGCCCATTCTCGGCTCCCGGCGACCATGACTGACTTTCTTCCTTCAAACATCATGTAACATCACTCAAAAAATTATCCCCACAAATACACTTTTCACTGGCCAACCCTCATAGGGGATGCAGCGACTTGTTCGGCAACTATTCTCATAACCCATCACCAGCACCTCAAACCGATGTCCAACCATTAACACCGACCGTATCTAGCCATGTGCGTTAGCCTGGCATGTCGACCGAAGCCGGAAACACCAGAGCAACGATCACGGAGAGAACCGATGGGCAACATGGATCAAACCACCCTCAATCTATAAACCGACATCGATGGATCAAGGTAGAGCGAGCGCGGCAGCAGGAACATCCGGCATCGAACCTGATGACCATGATCAACCAATAACCCATTCATCTAACCAACGCGACAACATGCAACACAATGCGTGCATTCTTATTATGGCCGAACGTAGAGCTCAACCGCCGGTGGGTCAACAGTCGAAAATCAAGAATGGTCGATACCTCTCATTCGCGGCAAACTGTGGGGCGGTTAACGGTCGGATGAAGCGCCTTGTTCGGCCACATTCTTGCAAACACCGCATGCACGCAAAACCGTCACCAACCATTAGTCCCGACCGTCTCTGCAAATGTGCGATAGCCTGGCATATCATGCATCGAAGCCAGAAACCGCAGACCAACGACTATGGGGAAAGCCGATGAGCAACATGGATCAAACCAGCCTCAACCATCACATCTCCATCGAGGGATCAAGCAACGGCGAATGCGGCAGCAGGAACATCCGTCATCGAAACCTGAAGACAACGAGCATCCCCAAAACTCATTCGCCTAACATACACGGACACACGAAACACAATGCATGCATTCTTATTATTGCCGAACGTAGAGCTCAACCGCCGCCGGGTCAACCGCCGCAAACCTGAAATGGTCGATACCTCTCACCCGCGGCAGACTGTGGGGCGGTTAACGGTCGGATGAAGCGCCTTGTTCGGCCATTATTTTTGCGAATCGATCTCGGGACGTCGAACCACCATAATACCATTCGCCCCAACCAGGTCTGGCAATGTAACGATCTGGTCTATCATGGAATGGTGCAAGAATATCCCAGCAAATTAGTGCATATTGATGGATATCGTGTTCCTGAATCTCTGATAGAGCTCTTCAGGGATCTCATGCGAAAAGGATAGCATCCCCGAATTATCTATCCATATCTCGCATTCGACGATCTCATGCTGCCTGCAAAGCGATGCTACATCATTTAATAGCTTATTAGTAACCTTCCCCTTCAGTGCTCTTGCTTGTCCGTCGCGAACGCTAATAGCCTGATTAGAGAACAACCGTGATATCATCTTCATAATAATTGCCGAACGTAGAGCTCAACCGCCGCCGGGTCAACCGCCACAAACCTGGAATGGTCGATACCTCTCACTCGCGACAAACTGTGGGGCGGTTAACGGTCGGATGAAGCGCCTTGTTCGATCTCTTATTCTGGCAGCAGCGAGTCAGGAGTAAGATTGTCAACATCATCTTCTTCATTCGGCTCAGGCCACAATACAGAGCTCAACCCGAAAGGCCAAAATGGCTTCATCTCAGGCGTCTCAACGGCACCTCCCCGTCCACCAAACTCCAATCCTATGGCACCATCTAAACGATGCAAAAGAATCTTCCCCGAATCATCACGAATAATCATCTGTGGCCAACTTCCGGGGTAGGTCTTGAGCTTGAGTGTTATTACGCCATCTGCATCTATCGTATAAGTCCCATTGTAGGTCACGGGTGCTACGCCGCATTCCACCATTGAAACCTTCCCATCATCAAAAAAAGTGATTGAGCTGTCCGAATCCATACCTGCATATTCTCCTCCCCGCGAAACAAAGGTCGTGGTCCAACCCTCACTCTTCGCCATGACCTTACGGACATCTTCTATCCGTAAGGCATCTTGAGATGTTTCGGGGGTGTTTTTTGGCTCCTCGGAGCATGCCGCTACTCCAATAAATGTTATCAGCAGAGTGTTTTTCATTATTATAATCGAGATTATATGGCTGAAGCTCGTGGTGATTCAGCCGGTAATGGTTAAGTTGACGGTGTTACCGCTGCCGCGTTTCTCGCGGGCTAATCCGGTAGGAGCAGAGCCGCATATTAAGCGCGTTAGCGTCATTAACAAAAGCAAACAACGATAACACCATGAACAAAACATACTACATCGGACTCGATGTCCACAAGGAAACAATCGCCATCGCCCACACTTTCAGCGGCTCCCGCAGTGAAGCCGTTTATTACGGGGAATGCGGCGGCAGCAACCTCGCGGTTGAGCGTGTCCTACGCAAACTCGCCAAACAGTTCGGAGTCAAACTCCGGGACCTCAAGGTTTGTTACGAGGCCGGGCCGACCGGTTTCGTTCTCGCCCGCAGGCTCATCCAGCTCGGGGTCGACTGCACTGTCATGGCACCCTCCAAAACCGAACGTAGACCCAATGAGAAAATCAAGACCGACAAACGCGACGCCAAGCTCATCGCCAGGGCATTCCGCAACGGCGACATCACTCCGGTGCGTATCCCGCCCGCCCTGGACGAGGCCGTGCGCGACGTCTGCCGCGCCCGCACCGACGCCTCCGACGACCTCGCCCGCGCCAAGCAGCGGCTCAACTCCTTTCTTCTGCGAATCGGTTTCAGCTACTCCGGGAAAAGCAAATGGACGCCCGCGCACATGCGATACCTGCGCGATCTCACCCTGCCCAACGACGCCCACAAGGTTGTGTTGGAGGAATACATGCAGGCCATCGACACCTGCATTGAGCGCGTCACGCGCCTCACCGACAAACTCAAGCAACTGCTCCCCGACTGGGAATGGGAGCCCGTGGTGCGCGCACTGATGGCTTTCAAAGGCTTCCAGGAAGTGGCCGCCATGACCGTCGTCAGTGAACTCGGCGACCTGCGCCGCTTCGAACACCCGCGCAAGTTGATGGCTTTCCTCGGCCTGGTTCCGGGAGAACACAGCAGCGGGTCAAAACGGCGGCAGGGAGGCATCACCAAATGCGGCAATGCCCACGTCCGCTGGATGCTGGTGGAGTGTGCCCAGCACTTCCGCCGGGCACCCAAAATAAGTGGAGCCCTCACCACGCGCCAAATTGGGCAGTGCAAGGAAGTCAAAGCGCTCTCGTGGCGTATGCAGAACAGGCTCTGCAAACGTTACCGCACACTGCGGGCACGGGGAATGCGCGACTCCAAATGCGTGGTGGCGGTCGCCCGCGAGCTTGCGGCCTTCATCTGGGAACTTCAAAACAAGTGCGGACTTGCCATACCCGGGTCATCCGCAGCCACCATGCAGAGCCATTAGACCGCCGGCAGACTTCATTTTTTAAAACCGCCCCAATCCCGGGCGGGGGGCGGTTTGAAAAAACAAAGACCGCCTCCAGGGAGGAGACGAGACCTCCACACCCAAAAAGAAAAAGACAAACCCATCAACAAACCCGACGGCAGAACAGAGGCGGGGAACAGCGACAATCAACAAACAGGCGCAAGGCCGGCACTCGATGACGTTATGAGCTAGTTTCGCGAAAGCGGGATGAGCGCTCGATTCGAGAGAGAGTCAAAGGCCACCGGTGAAGACAAAAAACTGAGGTAACCCCCTCCTTCGTCAAGACTACGGAGGGCACGGCCAGTCCTCGCATATTTGATTCAGACAGGCAGGGCATTGCCTGTCTTCACCCTTCGGGCTTCGCTGCGCTGCGTCCATAATGCTCGCGCATTATTGCATACCACGTCTGCGCGAAATGCACACCACGCCCGCAAGTTCCCCGCTTCTATTCTGCCGTCACCCTCAGCATCGCAACCCTACCATAACCATGTTAGATAAATATAAGAACACCCACTTGACAAATCATCAGCCATATCAACGTAGAGCTCAACCGCCGGTGTGTAAATGTCAGAAACCCAAAATGGTCTTTCGCTCTTAAACTGCGCGCGTCGAGAACGGTTAACGGTCGGATGAAGCGCCTTGTTCGGCCTCATCGGGGCAAGCTGTCCATCCTGAAACGGGTCAAAGTCAACATTAACACCGACCGTTGGTTGCTGGCTGAAAACCACCGCGTGAATCAATGACGCCGCGAAATACACAACACGTAATGTAGATCAAACCAGGAACGAAGCATATCGCGATGCTAAAATTAGCGGTTGAGCAACTCAGTCATCAGACAGGTGGCTGCAGAATATCCAGATCGATCAACGAGAATCTAAACCGGGCAGTGCCGATCAATCACCGAAAATCGCAATCCACCAAATGTCCAATCGATGTGACCGAAACGAAACATGCTAAGTCGCAATCTTCATAATAATTGCCGAACGTAGAGCTCAACCGCCGGTGAGTCAAACGCGACAAACCTCGAACGGATGATTGCTGTAAAACTGTGTGAAGTCGAGGACGGTTAACGGTCGGATGAAGCGACTTGTTCGGCAACCATCCTCTCAAACACCACCCGGCTCCCTTAAACGTCCCCCATCATTCACACCGACCGTCTCTGCAAGCGTGCGAAAGCCAGGCATGTCGACCGAAGCCAGAAACGCCAGAGCAACGACCACGGAGAAAACCGATGGGCAACATGGATCAAACCACCCTCAATCTATAAACCGACATCGATGGATCAAGGTAGAGCGAGCGCGGCAGCGGGAACATCCAGCATCGAACCTGATGACCATGATCAACCAATAACCCATTCATCTAACCAACGCGGCAACACGCAACACAATGCGTGCATTCTTATTATGGCCGAACGTAGAGCTCAACCGCCGCCGAGTCAACCGCCGCAAACCAAAAACGGTCATCAGCAAGCCGCCCGTCGCAAACTCTCGTACGGTTAACGGTCGGATGAAGCGCCTTGTTCGACCACATTATTCGAAGGGCTATAGATTAGATGCGACATGATCTCTATACTGCTGAAAACCCTTCCAACCCACTTCCTTATCGTCACAGTGGTGGAGCCATTCAGACTGAGAGCAATCGAGCAAATACCAACCCGTGTCTACCGATAGCGCACACATTGCGGCGACAGCATCACCTCCTCCTCTCACATGAATCATAAATCCATCGCTGCTATCAACTTGAGCAGATCGCCCCATATTAAACTCCAGTGAATATTCGTCGGTACGCAAAATCCCCCAAAATGGGTCACTCCAATCGACCGAAGGAAAACAGCCCGAGATCAATGCCCTAACCTCTCTATTCGTCCCAAGAGTATCACCAGTCCAATCATCTGGCATCTGCTCAACAGGTTGAGGGGCTTTCGATGATGCATATACTGATATATCCCAGCTCATGTGTTTCTTATTATTGTCGAACGTAGAGCTCAACCGCCGTCGGGTCAACTGTCGCAAACCAAAAACGGTCATAAGCAAGCCGCCCGCAGCAAACTCTCGGACGGTTAACGGTCGGATGAAGCGCCTTGTTAGACGTCTTTCTTAAATGAATCTAGCATTTCTTTCACGGAATCATATAGCCCACGCTCTACTAGTTCAGCTTTACGTTGCTCGATTGCATCAAGTGCTTTATCAACCTTACCTCCTCTTACAGATTTACGATCATCGGGCAGGAAATCTTCATATAGATATGGTGGTCGATTCACATCTTTAATCGAAGGAGTATACTCACTATTCATTAGTTTCTTGAACGATTCGCTCCACATGTAACATCTTGTCACATCGTGAAATCCAGACTGGAAATCTCTGGAAATGTAGACGGCTGCATTAATCCCATCAATCGTTGGTCTCCATGAATTGGTAATAGATCTATCTATGTAATTACAGCCAGCTAAGCACTCTCTAGCCCATGACAACGCTGTATGCCACCGAGGTTCACTAGCAGAAGGATACGGCAACCGATCCTCTTGCTGTATATCTAGCCACTTATTATTAGTAATATATTCAATGCAAACCTGACGTTCGGGGCCATGTTGGAACTCTTTCATTTTCAGTAAATAGGCCAGCATGATGCAGAGTTGACCCTTTGAGGTGTAAACACCTTGATTCGCGAATTTCTCTTTCATTATATTTATTGTCTAACGTAGAGCTCAACCGCCGGTGGGTCAACCGTCTAAAACCTGAAATGGTCGTAAACAAGCCGCCCGCAACAAACTCTCGGACGGTTAACGGTCGGATGAAGCGCCTTGTTCGACGGGGATTCTGAATAGTCAGGATGTGCCGACTCGTGATCGCATCGTGCTGGCTCTCTCGCAACCCCGCCAAGAACCGCCGACAGCAAGTTTCTGGCACCGGAGGAAGCCGCGCTTAGTGAATCGACGCGATGTGCCAGTATCTTGCGAAACCCTTGCACGAACCACACCCTTGCGCCCAAAAAGTGACACCTGAAAAATCTCATCAGCCGGAACCTGTGCCCTGCACGATGATGCCGTTCAAGACACCAGAGACGGATCAAGCAACCTGCGATCATCAGCGAAACCTTCCATCATGGTGCATCGAGAACCGCCAACTTCAGAAAATTATTATTATTGGCGAACGTAGAGGTCTGCCGCCGCGTGTAGAACAGTCGTAGGCCAAGTGAATCACATAACTGTAAAACGGACTCGGACTAAGGACGGTTAACGGTCGTCAGCACCGCCTTGTTAGCTTAAATTCTTCGCATGCCGAACCGGGGATGCCGTTTATGATGCCTCAGTACAGTTATACGTGGACCGGTGAGCTTAATCTCGAATATGAAATGATGAGGGAAAGTCTTAAAGTTCGCCCTGCGATGATGGTCGTCGACAAAATGAAAGTGCTCAGGATCATTCCGAATGCGCTCTACCATAAGCTCGGCTTCTGCGAAAAACTTATCGGCCAGCTTCTCACCACCTTCGACGAAGTAATGATCAAGTATCTGGCGCAAGTCACGCTGGACAAGAGGGTGTAGAGAAAGCTCTGGCATCTTAACGACCCAATGACGCTTTAATATCCTCCCAGCTGACGGCTATGTCAGGGTTCTCATCGAGTTCCTTAGATCGACGGCGGGCCTCTGCCAAACCATCGTCATCGTCAACCAAGCTGGCTGGCAACGAGTCCAAAATATCACAGGCCAACGATGCCCGCTGATCTTCGGGCAAATCGAGAACCTGAGTATAAATATCTGAAGCCTTACTCATGTGACCAGTGTAGCACCGTGTTCCATCGCGTCCAGCATTCTTTCTTAGCTAACGTAGAGCTCAACCGCCGGTGTGACAAGGTCGAAGGCTGTCAGTGGCTGATTCCGTGAAATGGTTTCTGGCCTGGGAACGGGTAACGGTCGGATGAAGCGCCTTGTTCGGCCGTATTTTTGGAGAACCTGTGCAATCTCACCCTCTTAAAATCGGTTATTGAACACCCATTTCAGAGTAGCTTGTTAAGTGTAACAACCTCTGTGTCATGGAGCAAAATCACATCATTTGCCGCAGCCAATTTTTTTGCTGAAGGGGTGTAACTTGCGTTGGTAACCACAATGCCCTTATAAGCTCCATAATACTTTTGCGCGGCCACAACTTCCTGAACAGCTTTATTACCTACAGGGCTGTTATATAACTTACATTGGACTACAATTTCACGGTGCTCCTTGGTTAGAACTAAATCAGCCCCTTGGTCACCAGAACCTTGCGTAACTCGGGCTGTCCACCCAGAATTAGCAAACAATGATGCGCAGTAATGTTCATATTCGTAGGGATCGCTTGGCCTAGAATGCGCCTCTAACTTCTCATAACTGTGATCTTCCACTATGGGATCCATGCATGAAATCAAGCAATCCATTATATCAAGATTCATTTTGAGAATGGCTAAATCTACATCGCTCCAGGATTTAAATATTTTGTGTACGAGGTTGTTATTCACATAAGATTCAAGTTCATTAATCCATTTAGATCTATCTATATATCCGTAGTCATCAGGGATGAGCAGTTGCTTTCTTTTTCTACTTAAAACATCCCAGTGCTTGTCAGGCATTTGATTTATTACGTACTCCGCATCATGTTTAAATTTAAGTTTTTCCTCAAGGCCTGCGTCTGGAAGCTGGTCATAACCTTGATGATTATTACTTCCTGAAAATAGGTCGTAAACCCATCCTCCATTGGAATAGTTGATGAGTAATAGAATTAAGATGGCTGTAATGATGATAATCCCCATGATATTTAATGTAAGAGATGAATCGCTTGTTCAATGTATCTTGATGTAGCTTATATTAATGTCAATAAGCATGCCATAAATGGTTTGAAAATGCTGTTGCGATGATTCCTGTTTTTGCCGAACGTAAAGCTCAACCGCCGCCCGGGCAACAGCTGAGCAAAATTAAATCTTTCTATCGTGTAAACCCGAGCGGAAGTCGAGCGCGGTTAGCGGTCAGAGACTATGAGTGTTTTCAAGAGCGCGGACAGGTGCTCATTAGTACAAACTTTTCTCGCAATGAAAACATACGTAATCAACACCCGTCCGCTCAAGCAGTTTCCTTCCATCGCCAAAGAACTCAAGAAAAATGGAACCCGTCCGCTTCTCTTCCACTTCGGCATTGATGTCGAACTCAAGGGCGTCGCCCTCTCCGTCATGATCAACGGCGGCTCTCCTCGCTACCTCGGTAAATTCACCCGCCAGCTGTTCATCAAGCTCGCCGGGGAACTCATCACCCTCGGCCACACCGTACACTCTATCCAGGAAGCCTGCGGCTTCGGTCCCTACCTGCACAGGGAATTACTCGAACTTGGTGTCCACTCCATCATCGTCGCCCCCAAGAAACTCGACGGCAAACGCAAGACCGACAGGTCCGACGCCAACAACCTCGCCCAGGAACTCTGGGACTTCCAATACAATGGCAACAAGAAACGCTTCAAGGTCGTGCGCGATCTAACCGACCCCCAGCGCGAGCAACGCGCCGTCTCCCGCCAACACCAGCAGCTCCAGAAAAACCGCAACATGCTCTCAGGCAACGGGCGCAGCCTGATGCACGAACACGGATTCTACAATGTCCCGGAAGGATGGTGGGGAGCACGCAAATGGATCAAGCTCAAAGCCGACCTCGAACAATACAACCCGTGGCTGCTGACGATGATCGAACCGGTCCAACAATGTATCCAGACGCTGCACAAACGCATTTACGAACTGAATGAAACAGCCAGGGAAAACCGCAGTGCGCAACAACAAGCCAAAGGCCTGGGAGAGTTCAGCTTTGCCGTCATTGAAAACGAAATCGGCGACTGGCACCGCTTCAAAAACCGGAAACAGGTTTCAAGTTTCACGGGGCTATGCCCCGGCGAGAACAGCTCCGGGCCCAACCAGCGTTTCGGATGTATCGACCGGAGGGGCAACAAACGGATTCGCAAACAGCTCGTCGAAGCCGTCTGGCGGCTTCACATCTGGAACCCGGATTGGCGTGGGTTCAAAAAGTTCCCCTACGTCTTTGGCCAAGGCGTCAAGATCAGTGCCGCCGTTCGAAAAAAGGCCGTCGTTGCCTGTGCGCGCATGCTCATGGTCGACCTCTGGAGACTCAACACCGGTCAAACCACTCTTGAGAACCTCGGGCTCATCCCCGCTGAACCAACAGCCAAATAACAACCCAGCTTAAGATACTAACAAATTATAGAATATAACAATTTCGTTCCACACGCTGCGCAATGGCAAAATTTGAAAGTGGCGGGGAGTCGATCGGAGCTGCATCTGGTCTGCTCGCCCAAAGAGCGACACGACGGTTAGAGTGGTCACTCCCCCCGCTTTCCCTGCGGACCGAAACAGGTCCATTGTACTTACCTCTGGTTCAAAACGAATCAAGTGACGTACGGATAGGAGAAGGATCCACAGAGCGATCCACAACATGCAGGGAAAGGCCACCGACTAACGCCTGCGCAGGCCCGCCGTTTAACGGACAAAACCAGAAAGTCAGTCATGATCTCTGGTCGCCTCCGACGAACTCGTCACCGGCCCATTCTCGGCTCCCGGCGACCATGACTGACTTTCTTCCTTCAAACATCATGTAACATCACTCAAAAAATTATCCCCACAAATACACTTTTCACTGGCCAACCCTCATAGAGGATGCAGCGACTTGTTCGACCAAAATTCTTCAAACAAAGGCCAGCACCATCAATCTCAATCCGATCATTCACACCGACCGTCTCTGGCAGGTCCGCGATAGCGCTGAATCAACGCCAAAAATCGATCAAATCAGGGGCGAAGGAAAACAGGATGCCAAAATTCATGGTTGAGCGGCTCTGCCATCAGGCCGATGCCGAAAAGAACACCTCTGAGAAATCGAAATATTGAATATACGCAGTGAGGTTCTAACACAATCAATCGTGATCAATCAAATGTCTCTTCGATGCCACCGAAACGAACGACTAAATCCAATGCGTGTCATTCTTGTCGAACGTAGAGCTCAACCGCCGGTGTGTAAATGTCAGAAACCAGAAATGGCCATAAGCAAGCCGCCCGCAGCAAACTCACGGACGGTTAACGGTCGGATGAAGCGCCTTGTTCGGCCACATTTATTGAGTTAGGTCTTCGGGCTCACCGTTATGATCTTCCTCCTCAGAATCAGTCTTGGACAACCGATCTCTAATGTGTCCCCACAAATCTGCGATTGAAAAATACGCCAAGCCCGCAAAGAAAAGGAAAAAGGAAAAACTTGATACTGTGCCTGACCCAAATGGAGCACCGCTTACAAACGCCAAGGTCGGAGTCTCTCCTCGGAAAAGGCCAGCTACATAGTAAACGCAAAACGCTCCACATCCCAAACCCAGCACAATCGCTATGGGCAACTTCATTCTCGGGGTCTTCATATTATTATCGCCGAACGTAAAGCTCAACCGCCGCCGGGTCAAACTCAGATAAATCTTAAATGGTCTTTCGCTCTAAAACTCCGTGGCGTCGAGAACGGTTAACGGTCGGATGCAGCGACTTGTTCGGCCACAATTTTTCTTACTCTGGATCGAACCTCATTGCACGCAAGGATCTTTTTATACCCCACACACAGAGCCCTACTGTAGTCAATCCAGCAAGAGCAGGGATCGAGCAGTTGCGAATAGCTTCCCAACGAAACTGATTCTCCCAATACTCATATCCTTCGGCTGGCTCTGACTCAAAACTCGCTATCATCCTAGAGTCTATTCCATCAGATATCAACCACGTCAAAAGCAATCCAGCTACGAGGATTACCAGTATCACTACGATGAGAACGCCAATCAAAAACAGCAACCAAACATTTCGATTTAAATCACTATTACGCATAATCTAGCAGCTCTTTCTTATTATTGCCGAACGTAGAGCTCAACCGCCGCCGGGTCAACCGCCGCAAACCTGAAACGGTCAATACCTCTCACTCGTGGCAAACTGTGGGACGGTTAACGGTCGGATGAAGCGCCTTGTTCGACGGCGATTCTGAATAATCAACCCAAGCCGACTCGGAATAGTCCAGCACTCTGTCAGGGGAACGCCCGAAAACGAACCAAGATGAACTCGTCTCAACCCTGATCCATGTGCGCGAACGATCGATGATAGCCGGCTCTGGAAAGCAACTGAGCTGGATGATGAACGCGGAGACTCAATTATTATTATTGGCGAACGTAGAGGTCAACCGCCGGTGGGTCAACGGTCGAAAATATTGAATGGTTTCAACTGTAAAACGTCTCTCGACTACGAACGGTTAACGGTCGGATGCACCGTCTTGTTCGGTAAGTTTTTCTCTAACAACGACCAAAGCGATAGACGATCCATGACCATTAACTCCGACCGGACTAGCCATGAGCAAAGGATATGCGGTAACGCGTGAAATGTCAAAATAGGATGGTGCCAAGTTCGGTGATGAAAATTACGGAATGAATCGCCAAGCCATCAGGCACTTCTCAGTAGGGTGTAGCTTGTTCAACCATTCCGCTCCATTCCGCAGCATCTGTCCAACGCCAGAAAACTCGATCAACCAAAAATTCCTTCACCATTCATCAACGCGAACGATACGATCAAAGGGTCTTATTATTGACCGAACGTAAAGATCAACCGCCCGTGTGACAACGATCAATAATCATTAACGCAAGATCGCTCTCGCCAGACATCATGAAGTCGGGGGCTACAAGGGGTCGGATGCATCGCCTTGTTCGATCTACACAGATCAATGCGCCTTTAAACTGCCGTGGGTAACGAAGATCCAGAACCATTGGATGTGTCCATCAGCGTTGCGCGGCCATGAATCGTGATCTACCAAACATCCTCTTTCGTTCCGCCTGGCAATCGCAGGGATGTTCCTGAGGAACGAAGGATCTTCCCGGAGAGCAGCCAGGCTAAACCCTTGCGCGTTCCATCGAGGAAATTATCAAATGTCACTTCACGTCATCACCGATCCCGTGGTGATGTGAGTCAGCGATACTGAACTCGCCAAATCGGGTGCCGAACATCACGACGAAAACCCTTGTATGTCCCACCGGAGATCCTGAATGCGTAGAATCCGAATTATTATTATCGAACGTAGAGCTCAACCGCCGGTGTGTAAATGTCAGAAACGAGAAATGATCATAAGCAAGCCGCCCGTCGCAAACTGTCGGACGGTTAACGGTCGGATGAAGCGCCTTGTTCGGCCACTATTCTCGCAATAGGTTAGTGACTCGGTGTAGACGATGCAACCATAGCATGTAACAACGCTATGAGAACAAACAGCGGAAGTATAAACAGCACTCTCCATCTCACAAATAACTCTGTGTGACGGCCTCTAAAAAATTTGATGCGTGATACACCAAATATCACAATCATGTATAACAAACTAGATTCGTATATTGAAGCTGCATATGGTGCCCACACATATCGAGGCAGGAAATCATGAATCTCTGCATAGCCATCAACAACGGACATGCGCCATACGAAGAAATATGCCACCTCGAACGCCAAAAATATAAACAGGAGGCGAACAATATCTAGGCGCTTGTATGTCACTAACGCGATAGCCGCAAACCTCAGAAAAACAAATAGATACCACGACGGCATATATCGGTTAAATGTGCATTGCGGACAACCTAGGATAGATGATAGATCTTCCATTCTTTTATTATTGCCGAACGTAAAGCTCAACCGCCGTCGGGTCAAACGTGATAAATCTCAAACGGTCTTTCGCGTGTAACCGAGCGGAAGTCGAGCGCGGTTAGCGGTCAGAGACTATGAGTGTTTTCAAGAGCGCGGACAGGCGCTCATTAGTACAAACTTTTCTCGCAATGAAAACATACGTAATCAACACCCGTCCGCTCAAGCAGTTTCCTTCCATCGCCAAAGAACTCAAGAAAAATGGAACCCGTCCGCTTCTCTTCCACTTCGGCATTGATGTCGAACTCAAGGGCGTCGCCCTCTCCGTCATGATCAACGGCGGCTCTCCTCGCTACCTCGGTAAATTCACCCGCCAGCTGTTCATCAAGCTCGCCGGGGAACTCATCACCCTCGGCCACACCGTACACTCTATCCAGGAAGCCTGCGGCTTCGGTCCCTACCTGCACAGGGAATTACTCGAACTTGGTGTCCACTCCATCATCGTCGCCCCCAAGAAACTCGACGGCAAACGCAAGACCGACAGGTCCGACGCCAACAACCTCGCCCAGGAACTCTGGGACTTCCAATACAATGGCAACAAGAAACGCTTCAAGGTCGTGCGCGATCTAACCGACCCCCAGCGCGAGCAACGCGCCGTCTCCCGCCAACACCAGCAGCTCCAGAAAAACCGCAACATGCTCTCAGGCAACGGGCGCAGCCTGATGCACGAACACGGATTCTACAATGTCCCGGAAGGATGGTGGGGAGCACGCAAATGGATCAAGCTCAAAGCCGACCTCGAACAATACAACCCGTGGCTGCTGACGATGATCGAACCGGTCCAACAATGTATCCAGACGCTGCACAAACGCATTTACGAACTGAATGAAACAGCCAGGGAAAACCGCAGTGCACAACAACAAGCCAAAGGCCTGGGAGAGTTCAGCTTTGCCGTCATTGAAAACGAAATCGGCGACTGGCACCGCTTCAAAAACCGGAAACAGGTTTCAAGTTTCACGGGGCTATGCCCAGGCGAGAACAGCTCCGGGCCCAACCAGCGTTTCGGATGTATCGACCGGAGGGGCAACAAACGGATTCGCAAACAGCTCGTCGAAGCCGTCTGGCGGCTTCACATCTGGAACCCGGATTGGCGTGGGTTCAAAAAGTTCCCCTACGTCTTTGGCCAAGGCGTCAAGATCAGTGCCGCCGTTCGAAAAAAGGCCGTCGTTGCCTGTGCGCGCATGCTCATGGTCGACCTCTGGAGACTCAACACCGGTCAAACCACTCTTGAGAACCTCGGGCTCATCCCCGCTGAACCAACAGCCAAATAACAACCCAGCTTAAGATACTAACAAATTATAGAATATAACAATTTCGTTCCACACGCTGCGCAATGGCAAAATTTGAAAGTGGCGGGGAGTCGATCGGAGCTGCATCTGGTCTGCTCGCCCAAAGAGCGACACGACGGTTAGAGTGGTCACTCCCCCCGCTTTCCCTGCGGACCGAAACAGGTCCATTGTACTTACCTCTGGTTCAAAACGAATCAAGTGACGTACGGATAGGAGAAGGATCCACAGAGCGATCCACAACATGCAGGGAAAGGCCACCGACTAACGCCTGCGCAGGCCCGCCGTTTAACGGACAAAACCAGAAAGTCAGTCATGATCTCTGGTCGCCTCCGACGAACTCGTCACCGGCCCATTCTCGGCTCCCGGCGACCATGACTGACTTTCTTCCTTCAAACATCATGTAACATCACTCAAAAAATTATCCCCACAAATACACTTTTCACTGGCCAACCCTCATAGGGGATGCAGCGACTTGTTCGGCCACTATTCTTGCTTAACTCTTGCTTTCTCTATTCGATCCGATTCAGCTGCAAACTTCTTCATAAAGGCCAACTGTTCTTCGAGTATCTCTATAGGGCTCGCGTATATCTTACCCACCTTCTTGTTAAACTTGTGACCTGTATGAAGTTCTAGATTCTCTACCACCGTTCCTTGGTCATGATACCAAAACGAAATAGTAAGAGCTCTCTCAGACAGATCCTTCATATTCATTAGTCCATATCCATGAGCGGTTCGGGCAGAAAAGGGATCATCGTCATCAGCATCGCTCGACGGTTCAGAATTGCCATCGCCAAAAGGATCTTCTGAAGAACTCACCGTTAGATCGTGATCAGATGCTCGTCTGTCCACGGCCGAAGTAGAGGCAACCTTATTCTCTCGATCAGTTGATTTAACCGCAAAATAAGTCATACCGCTGCCCAACAATACACCGACCAGTAGAGATAAGATGTTTTTCGCATTCATAATTCTTATTATTGCCGAACGTATAGCTCAACCGCCGCCGGGTCAAACGTGATGTATCTAAAACGGTCTTTCGCGTGTAACCGAGCGGAAGTCGAGTGCGGTTAGCGGTCGGGTGCAGCGACTTGTTAGCTCAATTTTTTGTGTGGACGGATATCGATAATGACCACCCTCTTAACAGGAGCATCAACCCACCAAGTGATTACGAAACCATGCCTTACAGATACCTCAACAACCCTTGATGTCTCAGGCTCCTTAATCTGAAAATCTGTGGCGTCGTATAATAGATCCGCCAAATCCGAGCAGAATGACAAAACCTCATCCCGTCGCTTACCAGATTTAGGTAACGCATCGAGGCAATCAATGTCGATGAGAACTCTGTAGATCATGCCTACTAGAGCTCGCCAACTGCTACATGCTCGCGGGAATGATAAGATTCCGTGCGATCCCGTATAGTATTCAGATAATCCTGATCACCCTCAAGCTGCAGCTTAACCATGTACAACGAGAGTTCACGTCGATCTTCGGGAGATAAACGTCTCACATCAGATTTTAGTTCCTCGGTAATCATGAGTTCATTGTAACACCATGGTATTCTAGCGCAAGCGCATATTATTATTAGCT